>NZ_JBGCCR010000018.1:0-150780 GCF_041262485.1 Streptacidiphilus sp. BW17
AGCGTCCTCGCTGAAAATTTGTTCTCAAAAGTAACTGGCGTTGACTTTTGGCACGCTGTTGAGTTCTCAAGGAACGGACGCTTCCTTCAGCCCCGTTTCACCGGGCCCTCCGGGCGCTTCCTTCTTTTTCCAGCTTAGCAGATCCGCCGACCGGTTTTTCCGCTTCCCGGCTGGAAAGTCGGGAGTCGCTCGTTTGCGACGTCCGCTACGTTAGCGCATTTTCCGGAGACCGGGAAATCCACTTCCGTTCGCAAATTCGCACACCAAAAAGAACTCGTTCCGGACCGGACAGACACCGGTGCCTACGAGACCGATCAAGTGAGTGAATCAGCTGCGGGTTGGTCACTTTGGACTGGTGCGGCGGAGCGACGCTCCGTACGACGCATCTGTCCGATTCAGGCGACTCGACCAACGTTAGACCCTGATGCCGCGATCGTCAAACACGAAGGGTGGAGACTCTGTCGAATCTCCACCCTTCGGGTGAACATGCTGGTCAACGGCTTGCGCCGGGGGCCCGACGGCGTAGCGTCAGCGCACCAGCTCGACCGCGGCGAGGTTGCGCTTGCCCCGGCGCAGCACCAGCCAGCGGCCGTGGAGCAGGTCGGCCGGCGTGGCCGGGGCGGCCTCGTCGTCGATCTTGTTGTTGTTGAGGTAGGCGCCACCCTCGTTGACCGTTCGGCGGGCGGCCGAACGGCTGGCGGAGAGGCCGGTGGCGACGAACAGGTCCACCAGTTCGCCGAGTTCGGACACCTGGGCGCTCGGCAGCTCGGCGACCGCGGCGGCCAGGGTGCGGTCGTCGAGTTCGGTCAGGTCGCCCTGGCCGAAGAGCGCCTTGGACGCGGCGACCGCGCGGTCGAGCTGGTCCTGGCCGTGGACGAGAACAGTCAGCTCCTCCGCGAGGGCTCGCTGGGCGGCGCGCTTGAACGGCGCCTCCTCCGTCTGCCGCTCCAGCTCCTCGATCTCCTCGCGCGACGTGAAGCTGAAGATGCGCAGGAACTTGGAGATGTCACGGTCGTCCGCGTTGAGCCAGAACTGGTAGAACGCGTACGGAGAGGTCAGGTCCGGGTCGAGCCAGACGGTGCCCGACTCGGTCTTGCCGAACTTGGTGCCGTCCGCCTTGGTGATCAGCGGAGTGGCCAGGGCGTGCGCGCTGACGCCCTCGGCCTTGCGGATCAGGTCGGTGCCGGCGGTCAGGTTGCCCCACTGGTCGCTGCCGCCGGTCTGCAGCATGCAGCCGTGGCGGCGGTACAGCTCCAGGAAGTCCAGTCCCTGGAGGACCTGGTAGCTGAACTCGGTGTAGCTGATGCCCGCGTCGGAGTTGAGCCGTCGGGCGACGGCCTCCTTCGCGATCATGTTGTTGACCCGGAAGTACTTGCCGATGTCACGCAGCAGGTTGATCGCGGACATCCCCGAGGTCCAGTCGAGGTTGTTCACCATCTGCGCGGCGTTGGGCCCCTCGAAGTCGAGGAAGCGCTCGATCTGGGCGCGCAGCCGCCCGACCCACTCGGCGACGGTCTCCGGGTCGTTGAGTACCCGCTCGGCGGTGGGCTTCGGGTCACCGATCAGGCCGGTGGCCCCACCGACGAGGCCCAGCGGCTTGTTGCCTGCCTGCTGGATCCGCTTCATGGTCAGGATCTGCACCAGGTTGCCCAGGTGGAGGCTGACCGCGGTCGGGTCGAAGCCGCAATAGAACGTGACCGGGCCGTCCGCGAAGGCCTTGCGCAAGGCGTCCTCGTCGGTGGACAGGGCGATGAGCCCACGCCACTGCAGCTCGTCGACGATGTCGGTCACGATCCCTCGTCTCTTCGTTCGTACGGTCGGCCTGGTCGGGAGTCGGTCAGCGCCGTGTCAGTGCCCTGTACAGGGTCGCTGAAAGAGTCCCGTCTTGGCTAATCCGATTCGAGGGGCGAACAGGGCAGCAGCGGAGTGACGACGGCTCACATGCGGACGACGAGGTCGGACAGCCCCTCGCGGATGGCGTCGCCGCTGGTGGGACCGAGCAGGGCGCGCTGGACCAGCAGGCCCTGGACGATGCCGATCACTGCCCGGACCAGGTGCTCGGCGCTGGCCCCACCGAGCGGTGTCGCGTGGTTCTTCAGGCGCTGTCCGTATTCGAGGAGTTCCTCGACCAGCTCAGCCCAGGCGGAGCGGAGCCGGTCGGTGAGTGCGGGGTTGTGCAGGCATTCGCTCCACACCTGGATGAGCAGGCGGGCGGAGCCGTCGCAGTCCTCGGCGAGCGCCGGGTTGGCGAGGATCCGGTCGAGCAGCTCGTTCACGGTCGGGAACGGCTCCGCCACGGCGGCGGCCACGATGATCCGGCCGAGCCGTCCGGCGGCGTCCGCGGCGACGTCGGCGATCAGCGCCTCCTTGCCGGAGAAGTAGCTGTAGACCGCTCCTGTCGACAGGCCGACGTCACCGGAGACGTCCTGCATCGACGCCGCCCGGAAGCCCTTGGCGAGGAAGCAGCGGCGGGCGCCGTCGAGGATCTGGCGACGGCGGCTGTCGCGGTACTGCGGAGAGACGCGGGCCACCGCGTTCCTCCTTTCCTGGTCAGGGGCGAGTGTCAGGAGCGGACGGTTCCGGCGGCCGGGGCTGCCTCGGCAGGCCGGGGGGCGGGGGCGGCCGGGGCGGGGGCCTTCGGCAGCAGCAGGGTGAGGCCGATCGTGGCCAGCAGCAACGCGATGTCGATGCCCGCCGTGATCTGGAGGCCCGAGGTGAAGTCGGCCCGGGTCGGGTGGGCCCCGACGGCGCCGAAGAGCACCGTGCCGAGAAGGGCGACGCCGGTGGCGTTGGCGAACTGCTGGCTGGTGGTAAGGACGCCGGCGGCGGCTCCGGCCTGGGCCTGCGGCACGCCCGCCAGCACCGAGCCCATCAGGGCCGGCATGACCAGGCCGTTGCCGAGTCCGACCAGGCCGAGCGGGGCGAGCATCCAGCCGACGGTGATGTCCGGGCCGAGCTGGTGCAGTTCGGCGAGCAGCGTGGCGACACCGACCGCACTGATCGCGGCGCCGAGCGCCAGGACGCGCAGGCCGTACTTGGCGACCAGCGGTCGACCGGCGACCGAGGTGACGCCCAGGAGCACGCCGAGCGGGGTGAAGGTGAGCCCGGCGGCGAGCGCGGAGAGGCCGAGGCCGGACTGGAGCAGCAGGGTGAGGGTGAAGATAAAGCTGCCGAAGAACGCCATGAAGGCGATGTTGACGATCAGTCCGCCGGTGAACGACCGGCTGCTGAACAGCTTGAGGTCGAGCAGCGGGGCACCGCCGCGGGCGGTGAGCCGCCGCTCCCAGGCAAGCGTGGCGGCCACGGCGGGAAGGGCGGCGATCATCAGGACCCACGTCCAGACCGGCCAGCCCGCGTCGCGGCCGAGCATCAGCGGGACCAGGATCAGCGCCAGGCTGGTGGACACGCCGAGCGCGCCGACCAGGTCGAGAGAGGTCCGCCGCTCGTTGGTGTGCCGGGGGACGAGGCGCAGTGCGCAGGCGATGGTGACCGCGCCGACCGGGACGTTGATCAGGAAGATGACGCGCCAGCCGAGCCCGAACAGGTTCGCGTCGAGCAGCATCCCGCCGAGGACCTGCCCGGCGACCGAGGCGAGCCCGGCGGTGACGCCGAACCAGGCCATGGTGCGGGGTCGTTCCGAAGGGGCGAACGGTGCGGTGATCAGCGCGAGGATCTGCGGCACCATCAGCGCGCCGGTGAGTCCCTGGGCCATGCGGGCGACGACGAGTTCGCCGGGGGTGACGGCGAGTCCGCAGAGCAGCGAGGCGACCGAGAAGGTGCCCAGGCCGATCAGGAACATACGGCGGTGGCTGAAGATGTCGCCGAGACGACCCCCGGTCACCATGCCGCTGCCGTAGGTGAAGGCGTAGCCGCCGACGATGAGCTCCAGGGCGACGTCGCCGGCGTGGAGTTGGCTGCGCAGCGAGGGCGCGGCAACGTTCACCACGAAGGTGTCGAACTGGGCCATGAAGGAGGCCAGCAGCACCACCGGCAGCATCAGCCAGCGGCGCGGGTCGGGACCGGGATCGGATGGGGTCATCGCAGAGTCACCTGTCTGTGGGTGAGTTGGCGGAGCGGCGCGCGTCGGTCGGCGATCAGTCGGCGATCAGTCGGTGCATCTCCGCCGTGTCGAAGACGTCCTCGAGCCGGGTGACGCGTCCGTCGCACAGGGTCCAGGAGTGGACGAAGCGGAGGGTGCCGGTCCTGCCGTTGTGAGCGGTCACATGGCGGCTGCCGAGGACGACGATGCGGTCGCCGTCGACGACGAACTCCTCGGGCACGACCTGCTGCCCTGCAAGCACGCTCGGCACCTTGGCGAGAAAGGACTTGACGCCCTCGTGCCCGACCTTGGTGCCGCCGACGCCGTAGGCGACCATGCCCTCGGGGTGGACCCAGTCGATGTCCGGGGCGAACGCGTCCAGCACGGAGGGCAGGTCCCGGCGGTCGAAGGCGGCGTAGACGCCGCGGACCAGCTCGAGGTTGGCGGTCGAGAGATCGGCGGTCGAGGTCATGGTGGTGCTCCTGTCGGTGAATCGGGTGGTGAACAGCGAAGGGACGGGTGGTCAGCTGTCGGCCGGGCCCGGGCCCGGGAGGGTGCGCAGGATCGGGCCCAGCAGCCGCGCCAGTTCGTCGGTCTCCGGTACGCCTCCCGAGCAGGGACGCCCTTGGACGGCGAGGAAGGGGACGCCAGCGGCGCCCAACAGCCGGGCGCGGCGCTCCTCGGCGTGCACGTGGTCGGCGAAAGCGTCTCCGGCCAGGACGGTGGCCGCCTCGTCGGCGTCCAGACCGACCTCGGCCGCGAGTGCGGCCAGGGTGGTGTGGGCGGAGAGGTCGATGCCCTCGCCGGTGAAGGCCCGCGCGAGTCGTTCGGTCAGTGTGGGTCGGAGTCCGCGGCGGTCGGCCCAGTGGGTCAGCCGGTGGGCGTCGAAGGTGTCGACCGGGCGGGCCTTGTCGAGGTGGTACTCGAGCCCCTCGGCGGCGGCCAGTTCGGTGACATAGGCGATGCGTTGCTGGACCTGACGGTGCGTCATGCCAGCGGCGGCGACATGCGCGGGCAGCAGCCGTCCGGCCCGGTACGGGACGGGAGGAGGGAGCGGCAGGCTGCGCAGCGAGACAGTGTCCTCGAAGCGGTGGCCGAGGCCGACCACTGCCCGCTCCAACCGCCGCCTGCCGATGGGACACCAGGGACACACCAGGTCAACCCACAGCTCCACGTGCATGCGCATTGCCACCCATCGTCGAAATCCGCCGCGACCAGCCGTGATCAGCAACAAGCTCACCATAGGATGCGAGCTAACTTTTAGAAAGTACGCACTTTTGGGTAAGCTCCCGCTATGACGGAAAGCATGCAGGTGAGCGCGGTTTCCGCCGATCAGATCGGCGATGTCTTCGACAGCGACTGCCCCGTCCGGACGGTGCTCAGCCATGTGGCGGGCCGCTGGGGCGTGCTGGTCCTGGCCGCTCTGGAGGGCGGCCCGCTGCGGTTCTTCGAGCTGAACGCCCGAATCGGCGGGATCAGCGACAAGATGCTCACCCAGACCCTGCGGACCCTCGTCCGCGACGGACTGGTGAGCCGTACCGTGCAGCCCTCGTCCCCGCCCAAGGTCTCGTACCAGCTCACCCTGGTCGGTGAGGACCTGACCGAGCCGTTGCTCCAGCTTCTCGACCGGATCAGGGAGCGCACCGCCGACGTGATCGCGGCCCAGCAGAGCCACGACACCCAGGCAGCCTCCGCCTGACGTCCCACGTCAGACCGGGGGTGGTCCGAGAATCTGGCACTCTCCCGGAGAACTGGCGAAGTGCGTCTCGCGATCTTTGCCTCTCTTCGAGTGCATGTTCATTCTGGCAAGGGCCGCCGCCTCACAGCTGTCGGCGGCCCTTCCCAGGCACTTGTGAGAGGCAGGACGATGA
This sequence comes from Streptacidiphilus sp. BW17, assembly GCF_041262485.1. Lineage (NCBI taxonomy): Bacteria > Bacillati > Actinomycetota > Actinomycetes > Kitasatosporales > Streptomycetaceae > Streptacidiphilus > Streptacidiphilus sp. BW17. Next base: position 5,911 of record NZ_JBGCCR010000018.1, read on the forward strand.
CCATTCTGGAATCCCTCCCTGCGGAGACCGGCGTCGCACCCCCGGCGCAGGAGGCCCGCAATGTTGCCGACCTGCTCGTGCTGGCGGCCCGTCAGGTCCCGGACCGGGGGGTGCGGTACAGCCTGACCGGGCAGGTGACGGAGGGTCGGCTGCAGACCTACCCGGAGCTGCTCGACGACGCCCGTCGCATCCTGGCCGGGTTGCACGCCCGCGGGGCCGGGCCCGGCCGGACCGTCGCGCTCCTGCTGGAGCGGCCGGACGAGTTCCTGCCCGCCTTCTGGGCCTGTCTGCTGGGCGGCATGCCCGCCTGCCCGATGGTGCCCATCCGTAACGACCCGCAGCGCTGGGCCGCCCAACTCACCCACGCCGGAGCGCTGCTGGACGAGCCGCTGTTGGTGACCTCCGGTCGGCTGCGCGCCGAACTGCCGGACGTGCCCGGTCTGGAGGTGGCCGACCTGGCCGACCTCGAAGCCACGTCCATACCCGCGGACCTGGAGATCCACCAGGCGAAGCCCGCCGATGTGGCCCTGCTGGTGCTGACCTCCGGGTCCACCGGGAACTCCAAGGCCGTCATGCTCAGCCACGCCAACCTGCTCGCGTCGATGCGTGCCAAGGCCGAGGTCCAAGGCCTCACCGGCGAGGACGTGACGCTCAACTGGATCTCCTACGACCACGTCGCGGCGCTGCTGGAGGCCCATCTGCTGCCGCTCTCGGTCGGCGCGACGCAGCTGCACACCACTCCGGACACGATCCTCGGCGACCCGCTGCGCTTCCTCAGGCTGATCGACGCGCACCGGGTGACGATGACGTTCACGCCGAACTTCCTGCTGGGGCTGATCAACCGGGCGCTCTCCCAGCTTCCGGAGGACCTGCGGCTCGACCTGTCCAGCCTGCGCCGGATCATCTCCGGCGGCGAGGCGAACCTGGTCAGCACCGGCGCGGCCTTCCTGGACGCGCTCGCCCCCTACGGGCTGGACCGCGGCGTGCTGTGGCCCGCATTCGGGATGACGGAGACCTGCGCGGGCAGCATCTACAACCGGACCTTCCCCGCGGGCGATGCGGGCGCCGAGTTCGCGGCCGTGGGCCGCCCCGTGACCGGGCTGAGCATCCGCGTGGTCGAGGACGGTGGCCACCGCTCGCTGGCTGACGGCGAGGTCGGCGAGGTCCAGCTCTACGGGCCGATGGTCACCGAGGGCTACCTGAACAACAACCGGGCCACCGAGGACGCCTTCACCGCCGACGGCTGGTTCCGCACCGGAGACCTGGGGCGGCTGACCGACGGTCGGCTGAGCCTGGTCGGCCGCAGCAAGGACAGCATCATCGTCAACGGGGTCAACTACTTCAGCCACGAGATGGAGTCGCTGCTGGAGGAGCTCGACGGCATCGACAAGTCGTACGTGGCGGCCTTCCCGACCCGTCCCGAGGGCAGCGACACCGAGCAGTTGGTGATCGCGTTCGCCACCACGCTGCCCGCGGACGACGAGGCCGAGCTGCACCGGCTGCTGATCGCGGTGCGCAACAGCGTGGTGATGGCCTGGGGGTTCCGGCCCTCGCTGCTGCTGCCGCTGCCGAAGGAGGCGTTCCCCAAGACCAGCCTCGGCAAGATCCAGCGCCCGCTGATGCGGTCCCGGCTGGAGTCCGGCGCCTACGCCGCGCAGCAGGAGGCCGTGGCGGACCTGGTGACCCGTCAGCTCGGTGGCCACGTGGCCCCGGAGGGCGAGCTCGAGACCGCACTGGCCGGGATCTATGCCGAGTTGTTCGAGGTCGCGCCGGACGCGATCAGCGCCACGGCCAGCTTCTTCGACCTGGGAGGCACCTCACTGGACATCCTGCGGCTGAAGCGGCTGCTCGGCGTCCGGCTCGGGGTCGAGGACCTGCCGGTGCTGGCGATCCTCACCGCGCCGAGTGTCCGGGCCCTGTCCGGGCGGCTGGAGGCCGGTTCGGCGGCGGACGAGGGCGTCTACGACCCGATCGTGCCGCTGCAGACCAGTGGCGAGAAGACGCCGCTCTTCTGCGTCCACCCCGGCGTCGGCGAGGTCCTCGTCTTCGTCAACCTGGCCAAGTACTTCGTCCACGAGCGCCCCTTCTACGCGCTGCGGGCACGCGGTTTCAACCCCGGGGAGAAGCCGTTCGAGAGCTTCGCCGAGATGGCCCGCAGCTACGCCGACGCGATCCGCGCCAAGCAGCCGCACGGCCCGTACGCGCTGGCCGGCTACTCCTTCGGCGCGGCGGTGGCCTTCGAGGTCGCCAAGCTGCTGGAGGCGGAGGGGGAGCGGGTCGACTTCCTCGGCAGCTTCAACCTGCCCCCGCACATCAAGTACCGGATGGACGAGCTGGACTTCATCGAGACGGCCGTCAACCTGGCGATGTTCCTGGACCTGATCTCGAAGCAGCAGGCGAAGGAGCTGCCCGAGCAGCTGCGTCCGCTGAGCAAGGAGGAGCAGCTCGCGCACCTGATCCGGATCGCGCCGCCGGAGCGGCTGGCCGAACTCGACCTGGACCTGCCGCGGTTCACCGCCTGGGCCGACCTCGCCGACGGCCTGACCGGCCTCGGCCGGACGTACCAGCCGAGCGGTCAGGTGCGGTCGATGAGCATCTTCTACGCGATCCCGCTGCGCGGCACCAAGCAGGACTGGCTGAACAAGGAAGTGCGGCGCTGGGACGACTTCACCGTCGAGCCGAACCGCTTCCTCGACGTCCCCGGCGAGCACTACACGCTGATGGGCCCGAAGCACGTGGCCAACTTCCAGAGCATCCTGCGCGCCGAGCTCGACCGGGCGCTCGACGCCAAGTAGCAGCACCGGCAGGGCGCCGGAGTAAGCAGCAGGTCCGTACAGATGAGGAACAGTTGATGCACGGAAAGAAGATCCTGATCACCGGGGGCACCGGCCAGGCGGCCCGTCCGGTCGCGGAAGCGCTCGCCGCCGACAACGAGGTCTGGTGCCTGGGCCGCTTCGGCACGCCGGGCGTGGAGGACGAACTGCGCGCGCAGGGCATCACCACCTACCACTGGGACATGGGCGAGGACACCCTCGAATCGCTGCCGGACGACTTCACGCACGTCATGCACTCGGCCGTGCACCGCGGCTACGACGGCGACTTCGACACCGCGATCGAGGTCAACTCGGTCGCGGTGGGCCGGCTGATGACCCACTGCCAGAAGGCCGAGGCCTTCCTGCACGTGTCCACCGGCGCCTTCTACAAGCGCCAGACGCTGGACCACCAGTACAAGGAGACCGACCCGCTGGACGGGGTGGCCGAGTGGCTGCCCACCTACCCGGTCTGCAAGATCGCCGCGGAGGGCACGGCCCGCGCCTACGCCCGGACGCTGGGGCTGCCGACCACCATCGCCCGGCTCAACATCTCCTATGGGCCCGCCTCCTACGGCGGCGTGCCGGTGATGTACTTCAAGCAGATGTTGGCGGGCGAGCCGATCCAGATCCCGGTCGAGGGACAGAACTGGGCCTCGCTGATCCACACCGACGACCTGGTCCACCAGGTGCCGCTGCTGTGGGGCATCGCCTCGACGCCTGCCACAGTGGTCAACTGGGGCGGCGACGAGCCCGTCGGGATGACCGACTGTGCCCGGTACATGGAGGAACTCACCGGCGTGGAGGCCAAGTTCGCCAAGAGCGAGGTCACCCGCGAGACCTACGCCTTCGACAGCACCAGGCGCCGAGCCCTGATCGGCGACTGCACGGTCGAGTGGCACGACGGCATCCGACGCACTCTCGAGGCACACTTCCCCGACGTCCGGCTGACGGAGGTCCCGGCATGAGCGACCAGCAGACCGGCGCAACGGACCTTGCAGACCCGGCCGAGGTGGAAAAGCGCATCCGCGCCGCGTACGAGGCGTTCCACCGGCGGGACGTCGAGGGGATCCTCGCATTCTTCGACCCCGAGGTGGTCTGGGTCCACCCCGACGGTATGCGCGACGTGGGACTGGGCGGCCCCAAGCACGGGCACGCCGGGATGCGCGAGTTCCTCGCGCACGTGCCGACCCGTCTCGGCGGGATGCGGCTGGAGCCGCAGGAGTTCCTGGTCTTCGGCCGACGCGTGATCGTCCTCGGCACCCGGGAGGTGAAGGCGCTCGACGGCCGCACCGCGACCCTGAAGTTCGTCCACTCCTGGACGCTGGAGAACGGCAAGGCCGTGCTGTTCGAGGACTACTTCGACACCGTCGAGATGCGCCGGCTCATCGACCTGCCCACCGCGGAGGCGCGGGAGGAGACCCGATGAGCACCGAGGACCCACGCGTGCTCTACGTCCCGGCGGGCGGCGGCGCGAGCCGCTGGGTGTTCGGCGACCGCTACACGTTCAAGGCGGACGCAAAGGACACCGGAGGCGCCTTCAGCCTGCTGGAGGCCGTCGTCCCCGCCGACGCCGGGCCGCCGCCGCACATCCACCACCATGCCGACGAGGCGTTCTACGTCCTGGACGGCGCGATCGAGTTCACCGACGGCGAGGAGAAGCACGTCGTGGAGCGCGGGGGCTTCGTCTTCGTCCCGCGCGGCAGCGTCCACGGCTTCCGCAACCTCGGCCCCGACCCGGTGAAGATGCTCGGTTGGTTCACCCCCGGTGGCACGGAGGGCTTCTTCCAGGAGCTCGGCGTGCCCGCGGTGGCGGGCGAACCCGCTCCGCCGGACCCACAGCGGCTCACCGACGCCGAGGACGCGTTGAAGATCCTGACGAAGTACCACTCGCAGTACCTCTGAGCCGCCTGCCGCCGAGTCGCAGCATCGGGGAGAAGATGACCGAGAACCGTGCCGCCCACGCCGGTCCGCAGCGCGACACCTGCCAGGTGTGGTGGGCCCGGCCGTCGCAGGTGCCCGCGGACCTGGTGGACATCCTCAGTCCCGCCGAACACGAGCGCCGCGCCGCGACCGGGCTCCCGGCGGACCGGGACCGCTTCACCGCCGCCGCGGTGATCCTGCGGCTGGCACTCGGGGCACTGCTCGGCCTCCCGCCAGACCGGGTGCCGGTCGACCGGGTCTGTCCGGACTGCGCCTTCCCTCACGGGCGCCCACGGCTGCCGGGGGTGCCCGGCGTGGACTGCTCGATCGCCCACAGCTCACGGCTGACCGCCGTGGCGGTGTGTCAGGGCCGCCGGATCGGAATCGACGTCGAGGACGCCGTCGAACCGGAGGAGCTGGACGATCTGGCCCGGATGGCGCTCACCGCCCGTGAGTCGGTGGCGCTCGCCCGCTGTCCCCGGCGGGACCGGCCGCGCCACCTGGCCCAGGTGTGGACGGCCAAGGAGGCCGTGCTCAAGGCGACCGGGCACGGGCTGCGGATCTGTCCCGGGCTGGTGGAGGTCCGCGCCGACCGGGGCGGGCTGCGGGTGATCGCCCTGCCCCCGCTGCCCTCGCTCACGCGGGGAGCGGCACTGCACCGGCTGCGGCCGGTCGGGGCGGTGGCCACCCTGGCGGCGCTCGGCCCGGGGCCGCTCCGGGTGCGCGAGCATCCGGCGGCGGCCCTGTACGACGCGGCTCTTCACGAGACGGCCGCGCACCAGGAGGTGCTCGCCCGCCGGGCCGTCAGCCAGGGCGCCCGGACCGGCCCATCGCAGCGAGGAGTCCGATGACCATGCACGACAGCTGTACCCCTGTGGTCCGGGCGGTCCGCGGCGCCACCCGGGCGGACGCGGACGAGCCCGCGCTGATCGAGGCGGCCACCGGCGAGCTGCTCACCGCGCTCATGGAAGGCAACGGGCTCGTCGGCGACGACCTCATCAGCATTCTGTTCACCGTCACCCCCGACCTGACGTCCGCCTACCCCGCACGCGCGGCGCGGGAGTTGGGGCTGACCGAGGTGCCACTGATGTGCGCGACGGAGATCCCCGTGCCCGGGGCGCTCACCCGCACCATCCGGGTCCTGGCCCATGTGTACACGTCCCGCTCCCGGGCGTCACTCCGCCATGTGTACCTCGGTGGCACCGCCGTCCTCAGGCCGGATCTGGCCGCCGTACCGGCGGACCGAACCGGCTCCCTCCCGCAAGGAGACTGACCATGTCCACCAGCAGCCACGAGATACTCGCCCCCGTTCCGATCGACGCGGCGGTGCCGCTGCGTCCCCACGACGGCCGCGGGGCTTGGGAGTCGGCGACCGCCCGGCAGCAGCCCGACTGGCACGACCCGCTCCGCGCAGCCGCCGTCCGCGCCGAACTCGCGCACCTGCCGGGCCTGGTGGCCTGGGAGGAGGTGCAGGTGCTGCGCATGCTGCTGGCCCAGGCCGCGGAGGGCAACTACCAGGTCATCCAGGCCGGGGACTGCGCCGAGGATCCGGCCGAGTGCGAGTCCGGACAGGTAGCCCGCAAGGTCGGCCTGCTCGACGCCCTGGCCGGGGTGATGAAGGTGAACACCGGCAAGCCGGTGATCCGCATCGGCCGGATCGCCGGACAGTTCGCCAAGCCCCGCAGCTCCCCGACCGAGACCGTCGACGGCCGGGAGTTGCCGGTGTACCGCGGCCACCTGGTCAACTCGCCCGCCCCGACGGCCCAGGACCGCCGGGCGGACCCGGAGCGGATGCTCTCCTGCTACCAGGCCGCCTATCGCGCCACCTCCTTCCTGCGGCAACGCACCGGCGGCTGGACGCCGCCGACCGGGGCCCCCGTGTGGACCAGCCACGAGGCGCTGGTGCTGGACTACGAACTCCCGCTGCTGCGCCGCACCCCGACCGGCCAGACCATGCTGGCCTCCACCCACCTGCCCTGGATCGGTGAGCGGACCCGCCAACTGGACGGCCCCCACGTCCAGATGCTCGCCGAGGTGGCCAACCCCGTCGGCTGCAAGGTCGGGCCGACCATGACGCCGCAGGAGTTGGTGGCGCTGTGCGACCGGCTCGACCCGGGCCGCGAGCCCGGACGGCTCACCCTGATCGCGCGGATGGGCGCGGCGCGGGCCGGCGTGGCCCTGCCACCGCTGGTCGCCGCCGTCCGCGCGGCCGGACACCCGGTGGCCTGGTTGTGCGACCCGATGCACGGCAACACCGTCACGTCGCCGAGCGGGCACAAGACCCGCACGGTGGAGACGCTGATCGCCGAGGTGGTGGCCTTCCAGCAGGCCGTGGCCGAGGGCGGCAGCACCGCGGCCGGGCTGCACCTGGAGGCCACGCCCGACGCGGTCACCGAATGCGGCTGGAGCGGCTCCGACCTCGACCGCGTGGGCGAGCGCTACACCACGCTGTGCGACCCGCGGCTCAACCCCCAGCAGGCGATCGCCGTCGCCGGCTCCTGGGGAGCGGTGGGAGGACTGCGGTGACGCACACCGCCTATCTGGGACCGTCCGGTTCCTTCACCGAGGCCGCGTTGGCCGGTCTGGGGACACCGCGCGACCGGGCGGTGCCGTACGCGAGTGTTCAGCAGGCGCTGGCGGCGGCCCGTACCGGAGCGGCGGATGCGGCCGTGGTGCCCTGGGAGAACTCGGTCGAGGGCCCGGTCACCGCCACCGTCGACGCCCTGGCCCGGCATCCGGGCCTGAGCATCACCGGCGAGACGCTGCTGCGGGTGGAGTTCGTGCTCGCCGCGCCGTCGGGCCACGCGTCCGCCCCCGTCCGACGGGTGCTGACGCATCCGCACGCCCACGCGCAGTGCCGCGACTGGCTGGAGGAGCGCCTCCCGCACGCGGAGTTCGTCCCGACCGGTTCCACCGCCGAGGCCGCACGCACCGTGGCCGAGGCGGGCGTGCCGGGCGACGCGGCGATCGCCGCGCCCGCCACCGCGGCCGGCTACGGGCTCGACCTGCTGGCCGAGGGCATCGGTGACCGACCCGACGCCGTGACGCGGTTCGTCCGGGTCGTTCGGGTCAGCCTGGAGGGCCGGGACGGCCGGGACGACCCCCTGCCCGCGCCGACCGGCGAGGACCGCAGTACCCTGTTCGTCCCATTGGCCGGACCGGTCGGCGAACTCCAGGACGTACTACGGGAGTTCACCCGGACCCGGACCCCGCTGACCGCGGTGCTGCCGCGACCGGCCGGGGACGGTCTGGGCCGCTACTCCTTCCTGCTGGAGTGCGAGGGCCACATCGACCAGCCCGCCGTACGCACCACGGTCGACGCCCTGCGCCGACGCTTCACGAAGACCCGGTTCCTCGGCAGCTACCCACGTGCCGTGACCCGTCCGCTGCTCACCCCGACAACTCCGACTCCGACTCTCCCAAGGTGATCCCTGTGACCTCCGCACCCGTCTCCCCGGACCTGCTCTCCCTGGCCTCCGCCGCCCAGGACCTGCTCTTCCGTGAGGCCCACACCGCCCATGCCTTCACCGACGAGCCCGTCGGCGAGGAAGCGATCGCGGCCGTCTTCGACCTGATCAAGTACGCGCCGACCTCGCTGAACAGCCAGCCCCTGCGCGGCGTCCTGGTCCGCCCCGGCGCGGCGCGCGAGCGGCTGGTCGAGCTGATGAACCCGAACAACCGGGCCAAGACCGGCCAGGCGCCGCTGACCGCGATCCTGGCCGCCGACCTCGACTTCCACGAGACGCTGCCGCGTCTGGTCCCGCACCTGCCCAACGCGCGTGACTTCTTCGCGGACCCGAAGACCCGGCACGAGGGCGCGGTGCTCAACGCGGCGCTGCAGATCGGCTACTTCGTCCTTGGCGTGCGCGCGGCCGGTCTCGCGGCCGGACCGATGTCCGGCTTCGACGCCGAGGGTGTGGCCAAGGAGTTCTTCCCGGACGAGCCGTACCGGCCGCTGGTGGTGGTCAACATCGGCCACCCCGCACCGGACGCCTTCCGACCGCGCGCGCCGCGGCTGGAGTTCACCGAGGTTTTCCGCACCGTCTGACCGGCCGCACCTTCCAACATGGCAATGAAACGCCAGTGTTAACAGAACATCAGAAACCGGTCAGGTCATTGCAGTCCCGATCTTGCCCGAGGAAAGGTTGGCCTACGATCCTACGGTGAGCTCAGCGGTTCACCGAACGAGCTCTTTGGACGACTACGAGGGGAGGACCCGCGATGACCGCCGGTGTCCGTCGACCAAGGTTCGGCCGCCCACTCCAGGGCGAGGCCGATGCGGAGCTGTACGAGGCACTGCTGGCACCGCTGCGCAGACGCGGCCAGCGGATCTACGCCATGCAGTACCTGCGGGGTCTACTGACCACGAACGGTCGCAAGACCATCCGCAGGATCGCCTCCAGTGCGGAGGACGGCGCGACGAGCCACGCACTGCACCATTTCATCAGCGACTCGCCCTGGGACTGGGGGCAGGTGCGCCGCTCGGTGGCGCGGCAGTTGGACGAGGAGGTCCGGCCCCGCGCCTGGGTCGTCGCGCCGTTGGTGATCCCGAAGTCCGGGCCGCACTCGGTCGGCGTGGACAGCATGTTCGTGCCGCACCTGGGTGCGCAGACCACGGGCCAGCGCTCCTACGGCGTCTGGCTCGCCCGCGAGGAGGCGAGCTATCCGGTCAACTGGCGGCTGCACCTGCCCGACCACTGGCTGCAGGACGCCCGGCGGCGTGAGGCGGGCATCCCCGCGCACGTCGGCTCCTCCTCGCTGGGCAGCTGCGTCGCCCGTGCGGTGCTCGACACCGCCTCGTGGGGACTGGAGCGCCGCCCGGTCGTCATCGACGCCCGGGAGGCGAACCCGCTCGACGTCGTCGGCGAACTCACCGCCGCCGACGTGCCGTTCCTGCTCAAGGTCCGCTGCTCCACCCACGTGCTGACGGGCCAGGCCCTGGCCGCCGCCGAGGCCGGTTCGGGCGGGGGCTCCGGTTCCCGCTCCGCCACGGTCCTGCACCTCGCCGCCGGACTGCACGCCGGGCGCCACCACGTGGCCTGGAAGTCGCCGCAGACCCGCTCGGTCACCTCCTCGCTGGCCTCCGCCACACCGGTGCGGCTGGCCGGGGCGGCCGACGGGCCCGGCCTGGTGCTGCTCTGCGAGTGGCGGGGGTCCCGGGGTCGGCCGTCCGGGTTCTGGCTGTCGTCCATGGTGGGGCAGTCGCCCGACCAGCTGCTGCGGCTGAGCAAACTGGCGCTCCAGGTCGCTTCGGACACCGCGGACACCGGCACCGACGTCGGCCTCTACGACTACGAGGGCCGCACCTACCGGGGCTGGCACCACCACATGACGCTGGCGTCGACCGCCCATGCGGCGGTGATGCTGGCGGCCGACGCGGAGCACCACGAGTCCGAGGAGCTCGCGGGAGACCTGCGCCACTCGGCCTGACGTGCACTCATGTACTCATTGAGCAAGTCCGCGAGAGATCGGGACAGATCGAGAAACGGGGAGGGTCCTGCATGAGGTTCCACCATGTCGGCGTCAGTGTCGCCGACATCGACCGCTCGCTCGAGTGGTACCAGAAGGTGCTCGGCTTCGAACGGGGATACGGCTTCGAGGAACCGGGCAAGGGACTGCGCGGAGTCTTCGCGGTCGGGCCCGACGGGCTGAGCGTCGAGCTGCTCGAACGCGAGGGTTCCACCCCGGGCAACCGTGAGGCCAGCCCGTTCAAGGCGAGCGAGGTGCACGGCTACCACCACCTGTGCCTGGAGGTCGAGGAGCTCGACTCCGCGTACGACGAGGCGGTGACGGCGGGCGCCCGCGCGGTCTGGGAGCCGCACCAGTCCCCGGACCCGAGCCTGCGCGTCGCCTACATCGCGGACCTGGACGGCAACTTCATCGAGCTGCTGCAGCGCGTCGCCGCCTGACCGGCCGACAGGCGGGCGGGGACGGACGGGCCGGCGGGCGGGCGGGCGGGCGGGCGAGGGCCGTGCTATGCCCGGCGCACCCGGGGTGTGTGCCTCCGGTACGGGCTGACGCTGGCCTCGCCCGCGATCCAGAAGCGCCACGGCGTCTCGTGTGCCCGCGAGACGCCGGTGCGCGGGCCGCTCAGCACGGTCAGGTCCGCCGCCGGCTCGGCCGACCCGCCAAGCTCGGCCGGCTCGTGCAGGCGCACAGGTGACTCCGGGTCACACAGGTCGACGCCGTTGACGGTGCGGTCGATCCCGAGGGCCCGCGTCAGCCTTCCCGGTCCTCTGGCCAGGTCCGCGGGACGCTTGGCCGAGGGTCGACGCCCGGCCGCGTGCGCGTGTCCCTGAATGATCTCGCCCGCCCGGATGAGCACCGCCTGGGACTCCCCCGTCCGGCCGCAGACGACGTTGACGGCGTGGTGCATCCCGTAGATCCAGTACACGTAGAGGTGGCCGGCCTCGCCGAACATCACCTCGGTCCTGGGCGTGGGTCCCTTCCAGCCGTGGGACGCAGGATCGTCGACGCCCTCGTAGGCCTCGACCTCGGTGATCCGCAGGGCCAGCACCTGGTCCTCCTCCTCGCAGACCAGGACCCGGCCGAGCAGTTCGGGCGCGACCTCGTGGGCGACGCGCGCCAGAAGGCCACGCGGAACGACTGAGCCGAAGGCACCACCCGGTTCCTGCGGCACGGCAACTGGTTTCGACACACCGCGAGACTAGGCTGATCGCCGGACTTCCAGCGAATCAGTTCCAGCGATTCCCTTCCAGCGAACCAGTTCCGCCGAACCACAGGAGGCTGACGACATGTCGGAGCCCAAGCGGCGTCCGCTCCCCCACGACTTCCATCCGCCGGTCGCGTCGATCACCGTCACCAGTGACGACATCTCCGACGGCGCGGTCCTGCCCGACGCGCAGGTCTACGCGCACGGGAACACCTCGCCGCAGCTGCGCTGGTCCGGGGCCCCGGCCGGGACCAAGAGCTTCGCGGTCACCTGCTACGACCCGGACGCGCCGACCGGGAGCGGTTTCTGGCACTGGACCGTCTTCGACATCCCCGCCGACGTCACCGAGTTGCCGACCGGAGCCGGGAGCGGGGACTTCAAGGGCCTGCCGGCCGGGGCCGTGCAGGTGCGCAACGACTACGGGACGCGGGACTTCGGCGGGGCCGCGCCGCCGCCCGGGGACGGGCCGCACCGGTACGTGTTCACCGTCTACGCCGTGGACCAGGAGAAACTCGACCCGGACGCCGACGCGTCGCCCGCCGTGGTCGGGTTCAACCTGCGCTTCCACGCGATCGGGCGCGGTCAGCTGATCGCGGAGTACGAGCACCCGTGACGACCTGGTACGCGATGGCCGTAAGCGTCTCGTCGACCTGACCGTAACTCCCAGGTCACCGAAATTGCGTTGTCCCGGCATCCGGGCCGCCCGCAGAGTGGACCCACCGTCCACCTGGGGCGGACCGGGAACCGGGAGGTGGCTGGGCCATGCGCAAGACTCTGGTGCTGAACGCGACGTACGAGCCGCTGGCGGCGGTGACACTGCAGCGCGCGGTGGTGCTGGTACTCCAGGACAAGGCCGTGGTCGAGCACGCCCACCCGGTGCGACGGGTGCGCGGTAGCACGGTGGAAGTACCGCTGCCACGGGTCGTCAGACTCAAGCGGTACGTACGGGTGCCGTTCCGACAACGGGCGGCGTGGTCGCGGCGCGGTGTGCTGGCCCGGGACAACTTCCGGTGCGCGTACTGCGGCCGGCGGGCCACGACGGTCGACCACGTGCTGCCGCGGTCGCGCGGCGGGCAGGACACCTGGCTGAACACGGTGGCGGCCTGCGCGGCGGACAACCACCGCAAGGCGGACCGGACTCCGGAGCAGGCCGGCATGAAGCTGCTGCACCGCCCTTTCGAGCCGACACCCGACGCTGCGCTGATCGCCGCGCTCGGGCTGACCGTCGACGGACGCCCCGTGGTCCGGGGCTGGGACGAGGCGGCCTAACGGCGGGACGGCGAGGCGGCGTAACGGCGAGGCACTGCCTGGCCTGGCCTGGCCGTCCGCTCAGCTGGCGGCGGTCCAGGCGGTGACGGCTGTGTTGTAGCTGCCGGTGTACTCCGGCAGCGACACCACCGTGCTGTCCCGGTAGAGCACCCGGCCCGAGCCGAGGAGCGAGCCGGTGCCCTGCGGGAAGGTTCCGCCGACCGTCTCCGTGCCCGAGGTCAGGTCGAAGTGGCTGAGGCGGGCGGGCTGGCCGAGCCGTTCGTCGGTGGCGACGACCGCGTCGTTGCCGTCGATGCCGACCGGCACGCCCGCGCCCTTCTCCTGGGCGGTGGTGCGCCACAGCTGCTTGCCGCTGACCAGGTCGAACGCGGCGATCACGGCGGGCCCGGAGGCGGCTGAGGAGGACTGCGCCGACGGGTTGATCGCCGCGACCACGGTGTTCCCGGAGAAGAAGAGCGCCGGGTCCGGGTCGAAGCTGCCGTGGGTCGAGTCGATGGTGCCGCCGGACTGGGAGACGGGGATGGTCGCCTCGGGGTTGCCCTTGTCGTCCCACGCCTTCAGCTCGTCCTGGGTGGAGTCGGTCATGTGGACGCTGACCACCGCCGGGCTGGCCGACAGGACGGTGTACGACTGGGCGTTGGCAGGCAGGCCCCGGTACCAGATCAGGTTGCCGCTGTTCGGGTCCAGCGACAGGATCTGCTGCTTGATCGAGGTGTCCGCGCAGGTGCTCTGGACCAGCAGCGCGGTGCCGCTGCCGTTGCCGGACAGCGCGCAGTACTTCCCCGGTCCGCCGTAGTTCCAGGACTGCTTGCCGGTGGCCACGTCGTAGCCGGTGGCGGAGTTGCCGACGGCCACGACCTTGGTGTCCGTCACCATCACGGACGCGCCGAAGCTGTTGCCGTTGCCGCCCGCGAGTGTCGCCTTCCACTTGGCCTGGCCGCTGGAGGTGTCCACCGCGACCACCTCGGAGCAGGCCTGGCCGCTGCCCGGCTGGGACTGGAAGACCACCGCGCCGATGCCCGCGCTGTTGACCGAGCTCGACATCGCGCAGGGGACGGCGCCGCTGCTGGGCGGCGTCACACTCCAGAGCTTGTGGCCGTCGGTGGTGGAGTAGGCGGTGACGCCGAGTCCGTCGCCGCGCACGACCGCGTCGCCGAGCAGCCAGGCGCCGACCAGACCGTCGTTGGCGCTGCCGCCGTTGGCGGTCGCTCCGGCGTCGGCCGGGGCGGCCCAGGACTTGGTGTGGTTGACGCCGATGTTCGCCTGCGGCTGGGCGGCGGCGTCGGCGGCGCTGCTGTTCGACGAGGATCCGCCGGAACCGCTCCCGGCGACCCAGATGCCCGCGCCGCCCAGCACGACCAGCGCGACGGCGGCGATGCCGACGCGCGTCAGCAGGGTCCTGCGGTCGCCGTTCGGCCCGCCTCCGAAGGCGGCGAGGGCCCGGTCACGCAGAGCTGACACCCCGTCACCTCGCGGCGCGGAGGCGGCTCCCCGGCCGCGCCGTTCGCGTCGGCTGACGGCGGTGGCGCCGACCGGGTCGGGGCCGGTCGCATCCGGGTCGGTCACGCCGGATTCGGGATCGGCGTCCGCCGGGAGGCCGGAGTGGAGGGCCGATTCCTGCTCGGGAGCCGTCGCCTGGGCCGGGAAGGGGATGTCCGCGCCGATGCCGTTGCCGGCGCCGCCACCCGTGCCGTCCGCCGTCCAGTAGGGCTGCTCGGCGGCCTGCGCGTCCTGGCCGTAGTAGGCGTACTGCTGCGCGTCGTACGTCTGCGGGTCGTACGTCTGCGCCTGGTCCGGTGCGGCGTAGGGGTAGGGCTGCTGGTAGCCGGAGGGGTCGTAGTAACTGCCGTCGTACGCGCCCGCGCCCTCGTAGGTGCCTGCGTACGTCCCGTCGTACGTGCCCTCGTAGCCGGTGGGTTGGGCGTAGTAGCCCTCGGTCGGCGGCGGGACCTGCTGCTCGGCATAGGCGGAGTAGTCGTACTGCTGCGCACCGTAGGGGTCGTACGGCTGCTGCTGCCAGTACTGCTGGTGCTCCTGCGGGCTATCGCCCGGCATCCCGGTGGTGTCGTCTCGTTCCATGGGTGTCGTACCGCTCCCGCCTGCCTGATGCGCGAGCCAGCATCTCATGCCTCCGCGTGGGCGGCGGCATCGATGAGAGCGGCGAGCCTCAGGTCCAGGGCGGTGACCCCGCCCGAGGAGTGGGTGGAGAGCGTGAAGTGCAGGTTCCGCCAACGGATGTCGATGTCCGGGTGATGATCCATCGCCTCGGCCTGCCCGGCGACGGCGACGACGATGCGGATCGCCGCCGGGAAGTCCTTGGCCTGCACGGTCCGCCGGATCGAGTCGCCGTCGCGGTGCCACTCGGGCAGGGACCGGAGCCCGTCGGTGAGTTGCTCGTCGGTGAGGAGGTCACGCGTACTCATGCGCAGCACGCTACTCGCCGGGAACGCACGAGACCCCGGCGCGCGTGACGGCGCGCCGGGGTCTCCTGACGGACTCAGCGGAGCTGTGGGCTCACTCGGGGTCGAGCTCGGGGCGCTCGGTGCGCTTGTCCAGGTTCGGGCCGCCGTTGGCGGCAGCGACCGCCGCGCCGTCGGCCGGGCCACCCATGCCGGGGATGCCACTCTTCGGGCTCATTCCGGCGAAGGCGCCGCCGACACCCTTGAGCGCCTCGCCGACCTCGCTGGGGATGATCCAGAGCTTGTTGGCGTCGCCCTGGGCGATCTGCGGGAGGGTCTCCAGGTACTTGTACGCGAGCAGCTTCTGGTCGGCGTCGCCGGAGTGGATGGCGTCGAAGACGGTGCGGATCGCGGCCGCCTCACCGTCGGCGCGCAGCACGGCGGCCTGCGCCTCGCCCTCGGCCTGGAGCACGTCGGCCTGCTTCTTGCCCTCGGCCTTGAGGATCGCCGACTGCCGCTCACCCTCGGCCTGGAGGATCGCCGCGCGCTTGTCACGGTCGGCGCGCATCTGCTTCTCCATCGAGTCCTGGATGGAGGTCGGCGGCTCGATCGCCTTGAGCTCGACGCGGTTGACCCGGATGCCCCACTTGCCGGTGGCCTCGTCCAGCACTCCGCGCAGACCGGCGTTGATGGTCTCGCGGGAGGTGAGGGTCGACTCCAGGTCCATCGAGCCGATGATGTTGCGCAGCGTGGTGATGGTCAGCTGCTCGATGGCCTGCAGGTAGCTCTGCACCTCGTAGGTGGCCGCGCGCGGGTCGGTGACCTGGAAGTAGATCACCGTGTCGATGTTCACCACCAGGTTGTCCTGGGTGATCACCGGCTGCGGCGGGAACGGCTGGACCTGCTCGCGCAGGTCCAGGCGGTTGCGCACGGTGTCTATGAACGGCACCACGATGTTGAGCCCGGCGTTGAGCGTGCGCGTGTACCGGCCGAAGCGCTCCACGATGGCCGCCTGGGCCTGCGGGATCACCTGGATCGTCCGCAGCAGGACGACGAACACGAACACCGCCACGATGACCAGGACGATGATCACGGTTTCCACAGGGACTCCCTCGACAGACCCTCGAACAACTTGACGCTGTGTGGTTTTGACGTTGTGTGGCTAGGTACCCAGACAAACGGCCCGCAACGCGGCCGGAACAGGGGCGCGCAGAGCATGTCAGAGCACGACGGCGGTCGCACCGTCGATCTCCGCGACGCTGACCTTCTCCCCCGGCTCGAAGACCTGCCCCGTCGCGAGCGTTCGAGCGGACCAGATCTCGCCCTTGAGCTTGATCCGTCCGTCGTGCTCGTCGACGCGTTCCAGCACGACGGCCTCCGCCCCCTTCAGTGCCTCGATCCCGTGCCGGACCGAAACAGCGCTCCGCCGTTGGCGTTTGGCGATCGGTCGGACGAAGACGAGAAGACCGAGGGTGGTGGCGAGGAAGACGACGAACTGCAGCACGATCCCGCCGCCGAGCCCGGCCGTCAGCGACGCCGCGCCCGCCCCGATCCCGAACATGACGAACTCGAGCGCGGCGGTGTGCACCACGGGGGCGCACAGCAACACCGCGACCAGCAGCCACCATGCCCAACTCTCCACGGGGACCATGGTAGTTGCGCGACTGGTCCGCCGTCAGGAATCGGAGGCAAAGATCATCACAACAAGGGCACGACGGACAGCCTCGGAAAAAACGGTGCGTCAGCCGAGGGGAAGGCCGCGGGCGGCCCAGCGGCCGTCCTCGTGCTCCAGGGTCAGCGGCAGGCCGAAGCAGAGCGAGAGGTTTCGGGCGCTCAGCGTCTCGTGGATCGGACCGGCGGCCAGCACCTTGCCCTGACGGATCATCAGCACGTGGGTGAAGCCCGGCGGGATCTCCTCGACGTGGTGGGTCACCATGATCATCGCCGGGGCGATCGGATCCTGGGCCAGCGCACCGAGACGGCGGACCAGGTCCTCACGACCGCCGAGGTCCAGACCGGCGGCGGGCTCGTCGAGGAGCAGCAGCTCCGGGTCGGTCATCAGCGCGCGGGCGATGAGGGTGCGCTTGCGCTCGCCCTCGGAGAGCGTGCCGAACTTGCGGTCGGTGTAGTCGGCCATGCCGAGCAGGTCGAGCAGCAGCCGGGCACGGGACTCGTCGGTCTGCTCGTAGGTCTCGCGCCAGTGCGCGGTCATGCCGTACGCGGCGGTGAGGACGGTCTCCAGCACCGTCTGCCGCCTGGGCAGCTTGTCGGCCATCGCGGCGCCGGCCAGGCCGATCCGGGGGCGCAGGTCGAAGACGTCGACGGAGCCGAGCTTGTCACCGAGGATCGCGGCGGTGCCGGAGCTGGGGAAGAGGTAGCTGGCGGCGACCTGCAGCAGCGTCGTCTTGCCGGCCCCGTTCGGACCGAGGACGACCCAGCGCTCGCCCTCCGCGACCGCCCAGGACACCTGTTCCACCAGCGGACGTCCGTCCCGGATCACGGAAACGTCCACCAGCTCCAGCACGTCGCTCATTGCGTACGCCTTCCCCAATGAAAAGAAGAGTTGTTCACTCGCTCACGGCCCGGGACCAGCAGAGCCCGTCCAAACCTACGCCACCGAGGTGACCGGATGCTCCGTAGGCTGGGCCCATGCCGCAGACGGAAGCGCACGAAGCGTACGAAGAACCCCGGTCCGCCCGACTTGTCGCCTGGGGCAACGCCTGGTTCGCGGGCCTCACCTCCCCCGACGACGCGGCCGAGGCGGTCCGCGGGGGTGACGAGACGCACCTCGTCCGCGATCTGCCGGGCGCGGACGGTGTCGGCCTGACGCTGGCGCTGGGCCGGTTGCGGGCGTTGGGCGCGACAGGCCTGCGGCTGGCCCTTCCCGCCTCCGGCCACCCGCTGGGCCTGACGGGACCGGCCGAGTTCAACGCCCGGGCGCTGGAGACCGGCGAGGCGGTCGTCGCCGTCGGCGCACCCTGGGGCCTGGTCCCGGAGGCGCTGTGGCACGGCGCGGACCACGAGGACGACGGCGTGCTCGCCGTCACCTGGCACGCGCTGCCGGCGAACCTGGGCTTCCCCGCGGACGTCCCGGCACTGCGGGACGCGGAACGCGAGCTGCTGGAAGGCATGCGCGAGGCGACCGAGTCCCTGGTCCGCCTCGACGTCGCGGGCGCGGGGAGTCCGTCCGTCGAGGCCGCGTTGGCGCGGATGCGCTCGCGCGCGTCGCAGGCGGAGGAGTTGCTCGCGCCTGGCTACTCGGGGCGGGCGGTGGGGGTGCTGCAGAGCGCGAGGCGCGTCGCCGCGTTGGTCGCGGTGGCGGCGCTGAGCGAGGGGGCTGCGGTGAGCGCGGGCGAGATGGCCGCGAGGGCGGGGGCGCTACGGCCGTTGGAACGGGCGGCCCGGAGGGCACGGGTGGCGGCGTACAACTCGCTGGTGGACGAACCGGCTACTGATCGACGTTAGGGAAGTTGCACGTTCTGGGGGCACGGGGATCCTGCAGGCGAGAAAGCAGGCACGTGCTCAGGGGTGCGGGGACTGCGCGAGAAACCGCCCGGTGCGGATGGCCCTGACCGTTCGGGGACTCACCACCCAGGGTGGCTTGTCGCGCAGTTCCCCGCGCCCCTTATGCGGTTGCAACTACCTGCGGTAGCGAAGCACCCCTCTGCTCGCGCCCACGCGGCGGAGCCGCTCGCTGGCAGAGCCTCGCGCCCCTATCCCGCGCCCCCGTTTATCCCGCGACTCCGTTGCGGACCGCCCACAACGCGGCCTGGGTGCGGTCCTGGAGGTCGAGCTTCATCAGGATGTTGGAGACGTGCGTCTTGACCGTCTTCTCCGAGAGGGTCAGCGCCCGAGCGATCTCGCGGTTGCTGCGGCCGTTGGCGATCAGACCGAGGACCTCCTGTTCGCGGTCGGTCAGCGTGCCGCCGCGGCCCTGGGGCGCCCGGCCCGCCGACTCCTCGGCGAGCAGCGCCTCCGCCAGCTCCGGCTGGAGCAGGACATGGCCCGCGTGGACGCTGCGGATCGCGCCGGCCAAAGCCTCCGGGTCGACGTCCTTGTAGACGTAACCCGCCGCTCCGGCGCGGAGCGCCGGGACGACCGTGCGGTGCTCGGTGAAGCTGGTGACCACCAGAACCTTGGCCGGGTTGCCGCGTTCCTTCAGCATCCGCAACGCGTCGATACCGTCGGTGCCAGGCATCTTGACGTCCATGAGGACCACGTCCGGCCGCAGCTCCTCGGCGCAGGCGACGCCCTCCGCACCGTCCGCGGCCTCGCCGACGACCTCGATGTCCGGCTGGACCTCAAGGAACGTGCGCAGGCCGCGGCGGACGACCTGGTGGTCGTCGACCAGCAGCACCTTGATGGTCGGTTCAGCCACCGGGGACCTCCAGTTCCACCACGGTCCCCGCTCCGGGGGACGAGTCGATGTGCAACGCGCCGCCGACGCCCGCGGCGCGGTCCCGCATGGAGACCAGGCCGAGGTGGCGTCCGGCGCGGCGGGTCTGCTCGGGGTCGAAGCCCTTGCCGTCGTCGGTCACCCGCAGCCGGGCGCCGCGTCCCGAGCCGGACGGGCTGCGCACGGAGCGGAGTTCGACCTCGACCGTGGTCGCGCCGGAGTGGCGCAGGGCGTTGTGCAGCGCCTCCTGGGCGACCCGCAGCAGTGCCTCCTCCTGCCCGGCGGGCAGCGCACCCACGCGGTCGTGGAAGAAGCGGACGTGCGCGGTGTGCGCCCGGTTCAGGACGTCGACCTGGGAGGCGAGGGTCGGTAGCAGACCGTCCTCGTCCAGCGCGGCCGGCCGCAGTTCGACGACCACGCTGCGGAGTTCGTCGGCCGCCTCGGCGGCGAGGCGGGAGACCTCGGCGAGTTCGGCGCGGGCGCGGGCCGGGTCGCGTTCCACCAGGGTGGCGGCGGCCTGCGCGGTGAGCCGGAGCGAGAAGAGCTTCTGGGAGACGGCGTCGTGCAGCTCGTGGGCGATCCGGGCGCGCTCGCCGACCAGGGTGAGCTCGCGACTGCGCTCGTAGAGGCGGGCGTTGAGCAGGGCCAGCGCCGCATGGGCGGCGAGGATCCGGAGCAGTTCCTCGTCGTGGCCGGAGAAGCTCTCCCGTCCCTCCGGGTTGGCCAGGAAGAGCGCACCGAGGATCTCCTCGCCGTCCTGGATCGGGACGCCGAGGAAGGCCTGCATATCCGGGTGCGCGCCGGGCCAGCCGCCGAAGCGCGGGTCCTGGCGGACGTCGGCGAGGCGGGTCGGGTCCGGCTCGTGCAGCATCGCGGCGAGGATGCCGTGCTGGCGCGGCAGCGGGCCGATCGCGCGCCACTGGTCGTCGGAGACGCCGTCGACGACGAACTGGGCGAAGCCGCCGTGGTCGTCGGGCACGCCGAGCGCCGCGTACTGGGCGCCGACCAGGGTGCGGGCGGAGGTGACGATCCGCTGCAGCACCTCGCGCACTTCGAGGTGGCGGCTCATGGCCAGCACGGCGGAGCTGATCGCCTCGATACCGCCGAGGCACCGGTCGCTGGGTCCGTCCTCGTAGGGCGGGCACGCGTCTGTCGACATGCCGTCACCGTACCGCCGGGTGATCCCCGCGGCATCGGACGTCGGGAGGTCGGTCGCACGTCCCATGACCTAGGTCGAAGGGACCCGGGTCGCGAGACCGGTCGCCCGAGGTGGACGGGACCTGCGGCGGCCTAGCTTCGGCGGTATCGGAACCGCACCGCAGCGGGACTCAGCAAGCGGGACTCAGCAACAGGAGGAATCGCCATGGCAGTCGCCATTGTGACGGGGGCGTCGCGAGGACTGGGACGGGCGCTGGCGCTGGCCCTGGCCGAGCGCGGCTGGGACGTGGTCGCGGACGGTCGACACGCCGAAGCGCTCGCCGAGCTCGCCGCCGCGCACGCCCGGATCCACGCGGTCGCGGGCGACGTGACCGATCCCGCTCACCGCAGGGCACTCGTCAGCGCGGCCTGGGACCTGGGCGGCGCGAGCCTGGTGGTCAACAACGCCGGGGTACTGGGGTCGGGGGCGCAGGGGTCCGAACCGCTGGTGACGCTGGCGGAGCAGGACCTGGAGGTGCTGCGCCGCGCGCTCGAGGTCAACGTGCTCGCGCCGCTCGGGCTGACGCAGGAGGCGCTGTCGCAGCTGCTGGCGCACGAGGGCGCGCTGCTCAACATCACCTCCGACGCCGCCGTCGAGGCGTACCCGACCTGGGGTGCGTACGGGGCGACCAAGGCGGCGCTGGAGCAGTGGTCGGCGGTGCTGCAGCGGGAGGAGCCGAGCCTGCGGGTCTGGTGGGTCGACCCGGGCGAGATGAACACGGCGATGTACGCGGCGGCCGACGCGCAGTCGGCGGCGCAGGCACCGCTGCCCGAGGAGCAGGCCGTCCCGGCCCTGCTGGCGCTGGTCACGGACCGGCTGCCGAGCGGCCGGTACACGGCGGCCGGGCTGGCGGCCGAGGCGACAGAGGCCGGGGCGGGGGTGACGCGGTGAGCCGGCTGCGCGGTGTCCAGGTGGCGCCGGAGGCACGGGCAGTGCGGGCGGACGCTCGGGAGGTCGCTCGGGAGGACGACGTGGCGGATGACGTGACGGACGCGGGATTCGTCGACGGTCTCGGCGACTGGGAGCTGCCGCCGGAGCTGGAGGCCGTGGCCCCGCCGGAGGAGCGCGGCGGCAGCGGACGCGACGACGTTCGGCTGATGGTCGCCCGGCGTTCCGGACTGACGGTCACTCACCACGCGTTCCGCGAGCTGCCGCAACTGCTGGAGCCGGGCGACGTGCTGGTGGTGAACACCTCCGCGACGCTTCCCGCCGCCGTCGACGGCCGGGTGACCGACACCGGCGAGCCGGTGGTGGTGCACTTCTCGACCCGGCGCTCGGACGGCGAGTGGGTCGTGGAGCTGCGCACCCCCGACGGCAGGGGGTCCACCCGGCAGCGGACGACGGCTCTGACCGGAGGCGCCCCGGAGGAGGTGACCGTCCGACTCGCCGGGGGCGCGCGGCTGGCGCTGCTCGCGCCGGTCGGCTCTGCAGGCCGGACGGCAGGTGCCCAAGCGCGCCTGTGGCGGGCCTGCTTCGGGGCGACCGACCCGCTGGCGTACCTGGCCCGCTACGGGCGGCCGATCCGCTACTCCTACACCGATGCCGACCGGGATCTGACGGCCTATCAGACCGTCTTCGCCGAGCCGTCACCGCGCGCGGGATCGGCGGAGATGCCCAGCGCGGCAAGGCCGTTCACGGCGGAGCTGGTCACCCGGCTGGTCAGCCGGGGCGTGCAGGTGGTGCCGCTGACCCTGCACACCGGCGTCGCCTCGGTGGAGTCCCACGAACCGCCCTACGCCGAGTGGTTCGAGGTGCCCGAGCCGACCACGCGGGTGGTCAACGCGGCACGGGCGGCGGGCTCGCGCGTCGTCGCCGTGGGCACGACGGCGGTGCGGGCGCTGGAGTCGGCGGCGGACGCGTCCGGCGTGGTCCGGCCGCGCTCGGGGTGGACCGAGGTGGTGATCACCCCGGAGCGCGGGGTGCGGGTGGTGGACGGCCTGGTCACCGGCTTCCACGAACCGCGCGCCTCGCACCTGCTGATGCTGGAGGCCATCGCGGGCCGGGCGCTGCTGGACCGCAGCTACGCGGAGGCACTGCGCGAGGGCTACCTCTGGCACGAGTTCGGCGACCTGCACCTGATCCTCACCCGGTGACAGTGCCTGCCCGGCCCTCAGACCCGAGAACACGTAGCGAGGCCGCATCCCCGCCTATCTGGGGATACGGCCTCGCGGTGTTCCGTCCTGCGGTCAGCGGGTACGCATGACCTCCGGCTCATGCCTGCGCAGCAGCCGGATCACGATGACCCCCAGGACCGCGCTGAGGACGACGAGCGCGCTGCAGTCGATCAGCCACTGGGAAGCGGTGTGCTGCCACATCGAGTCCGGGGAGCCGATAAGACGGCCCAGGTCGATGGTGGTGCCCAGGGCTCCGGCGGCCCACCGGGACGGCATCAACCAGGCGATCTGCTCCAGTCCGGGACTGCCGGCGATGGCGAAGCCGAGGCAGCCGGTGAAGACGACCTGGACGATGGCGAACATCACCAACAGCGGCATGGTCTTCTCGCTGGTCTTGACCAGCGACGAGATGACCAGACCGAACATCATCGAGGCGAAGCTCAGCAGGATGATCGGGATCGTCATCTCGAGGGCCGGGAAAGCCGAGACGATCAACCCGGACGGGAGCTTCCGGGTCGAGAACCCGATACCGCAGATGAGCACGCCCTGCACCACGCTCACCACACCGAGGACCACGACCTTGGACATCAGGTAGGCGCTGCGGGAGAGGCCGACGGCGCGTTCCCGCTCGTAGATCACCCGCTCCTTGATCAGCTCTCGAACCGAGTTGGCAGCTCCGGAGAAGCAGGCGCCGACAGCCATGATCAGGATGATCGTGGGGGCATTCGTGTTGAGGCCTCCCTGGCCCGGGGTGAGGCCGTCCGGCGACGGGATGACCATGCTGACCACACCGAGGACCGCGGGCAGCAGCAGCGACAGCAGCATGAAGCCGCGGTCCGAGGCGATCACCGCCAGGTAGCGGCGTACCAGCGTGGACAGCTGCGAGCCCCAGCTCTGCTGCTTGGGCGGCTGGGTCTGGTGGTGCTGTATCTGCGCGGACTGGGCCTGCACGGCGTCGACGTCGGCCGCGTACATCTGGAAGTGCACCGAGCCGCGGAACCGGCCGCCCCAGTCGTGCTCGGCGTGGTTCTCGAAGGCCTGGAAGACGTCGGCCCAGGCCTCGCACTGGAAGAAGTGCAGGGCCTCCTTCGGCGGACCGAAGTACGCCACCGAGCCGCCCGGGGCCATCACCAACAGCCGGTCGCAGAGCGCGAGTTCGGCCACCGAGTGGGTGACGACCAGGACGGTGCGTCCCTCGTCGGCCAGGTCGCGCAGCATCTTCATGACGTCGCGGTCCATGCCCGGGTCGAGACCGGAGGTCGGCTCGTCCAGGAAGATCAGCGACGGCTTGGTCAGCAGCTCCAAGGCGACCGAGACGCGCTTGCGCTGGCCGCCGGAGAGCGCGGTGATCCGGTTGTCGGCGCGCTTCTCCAGGTGCAGCTCGACCAGCACCTCGTCGACCCGGCGCTGACGCTCGGACTTCTCGGTGTCGCCGGGGAAGCGGAGCTCGGCGGCGTACTCGAGCGCGGTGCGGACGCTCAACTGCGAGTGCAGGATGTCGTCCTGCGGCACCAGACCGATGCGCTGGCGCAGCTCGGCGAACTGCTTGTAGAGGTTACGGCCGTCGTAGAGGACGTCACCGCGGTCGGCCGGACGGTAGCCGGTCAGCGCGCGGAGCAGCGTCGACTTGCCGGAACCGGAGGGGCCGATCACCCCGATGAGCGACTTCTCCGGGACCGCGAAGCTGACGTCGTTGAGCAGGATCTTCTTCTGGCCCTTGTGCTCGACCTCGACGGTCAGGTGACGGGCGGAGAAGGAGACCTCACCGGTGTCGACGAACTCCTCGAGCCGGTCGCCGACCAGACGGAAGGTCGAGTGACCGACACCGACGATGTCCTGGGCGGTCAGCACCTGACGCGAGATCGGCTGACCGTTGACGTAGGTGCCATTGTGGCTCTCGAGGTCGACGATCTCGTAGCGGCCGTCGGTCAGCTGGCGCAGTTCGGAGTGGTGCCGGGAGACCTGCAGGTCGGAGACGACCAGGTCGTTGTCAAGGCCACGACCGATCCGGATGGTCTTCAGACCGGCCGTCAGGTTGCGGACCATGGTCGGGTTGCGCGCGCCGTAGACCGGCGAGGGCACCGGCTGGCCCGGCTGCGGGGCCTGCTGTGACGGCTGTGACTGCTGCGGGGCCTGCTGCTGCCCCGGCTGGGCGTAGCCGGCTGCGGCGTTGTAGGCGGGGGCGGCGTTGTAGCCCGGCCCCGCGTTGTAGCCGGCGGCGGCGTTGTATCCGGCAGCCGCCCCCGCGTCCGCTGCCGGGGCCTGTTGCTGCTGCATCTGCTGTTGGGGCATCTGCTGCTGCGGGACCTGGGCCTGGTAGGGCTGCTGCTGGCCCGGGTACGGCTGGTGCTGGTGTTGTTGCTGCTGCTGCGCAGGCTGCTGAGGCTGTGCGCCGCCGTAGCGCGAGGTGCTCTGGTCGTGCCACGCGGCGGCCTGCTGCGACTGCTGTGCCTGCTGGCCGTGCTGCTGACCCGGGAAGGGCTGCTGGCCGGGCTGTGCCTGCTGCTGAACGGGCTGCTGCTGCACCGGCTGCGCGGCGGGCACTCCGGTGAAGCTCACCCGCGGGCCGTTCTCGGCGTTGCCGAGCAGGATCACCGATCCGTCGCCGAGGTAGACCTGCGTCGTCCGCTGCCCGGCGGCGAAAGTGCCGTTGGTCGAGCCGAGATCCTGGAACAACCAGGCGTTGCCCGCAAAGGAGATGGTGGCGTGTTGCCACGACACCCGGGCGTCGTTGATGCAGAAGTCCGACTGAGGGTTGCGCCCGACGCTGTAACTGCGCCCGGGTTCCAGCGTCGCTCGCTGCCCGTTGATCTCTAGTACAAGTTGCGGCACGGTTGCCTGTCCCACGTTGTTGTCCCCCGAATGAGCCCCTTACGTTTTCAGAGGCAGTGTAGGGATGCTGAACTGCTGGGGGAATCATTCCAGCTCGGTCACCGAACAGAGAACCGGGACCCGTGCCATGACGCCGGACCGTGACACTGTGGCAACCTGACGCCTGGGGGCGGACGTTGCGGTCGTTCGCGCGAGCGTCGGGATGGTGTGGCGATGACGGGGTACGGAAACGCACAGCCAGCGCGCGGAGGCCCAGGCGGGTCGTCGGGGCGCGCGGATTCCGGCCGGACGACGGGGCGGGGCCCCGGTCCGGGACTGGTCCGCGGCGTCGTCTTCAGTGCCATGGCGGCGAGTTGGGCGATCGTCGCGATGGGCGCGATCGGCGCGCTCGGAGTGCACCTGCTCGGGCTCGACCAGAACGCCAACCTGGGGTCCGTCACCGCCGTCCTGGTGTCCATGGCGGTCGGTGGAAAGGTCAACCCCACAGGTGACGTCTCCGTCTTCGGACTTGACGCGGCGGCGGCCCAGGGCGCGATCGACATCCTGCCGCTGGGCCTGACCGTCGTCGGCGCGCTGGTGCTCGGCTGGCTGTTCACCGCCCAGCTGCGGCGAATCGCCGCACCCACTCCGGCCGACCTGCTCGCGCGAGCGGCCGGGGCGGTGGTGGCGTTCCTGGTGCTGCTCACCGTGGTCGCCTGGGCGGGCGACGGCTCCGTCGCACTGAACCTCGGTGGCGGGGGCGGCGGTTCCTCCGGTGGCACCACGGGTGGCACGACCGGTGGCAGCAGCGGCGGCAGTGGTGGCTCCGACGGCGGGATCGGCGGGGCGCTCGGCGGGCTGCTCGGCAACTCCGCCCACTCGGGGGTCCATGCGGGCGGCGGCAGCGGGGGCAGCGGTGGCGGTGACGGCGGCCTGGGCGGTCTATTCGGCGGTCTCGTCGGCAACAGCCAGCAGACGGTGGGCTTCAAGGTCGATCTGCTGCCGACGCTCGGCTTCGGACTGCTGTGGGTGGTGCTGGTGCTCGCCTTCGCCTGTGTCGCGGCCCGGCGCGTCCCACTGCCGACGGCGTGGAGCGGCCTGACCCGGACCGTACGGCCGGTCGCCTCCGCGATCACCACGATCTACCTCGGCACGGTCGCCGTGGGCACCGTCGCGGGCGTCATCGTCGGCCTCACCGGCAACGGCGGGGCGAAGACGATCGGCGGCGCGTTGCTGGCGGCGCCCAACGGCATCTTTCTCGCCATCGCGCTGGGCATGGGCATCCCGCTCAACGGCCAAGCGCGCGGCCCGCTGGCCCACTTCCTGCCGTCTCCCGTCAACCAGTTGCTGGCGGGCGGCGAGGGGAAGACCATCACCGTCTCGTCGCTGGCCTCACTGGACGGCAGGGTCTGGCTGCTGCCGGTCGGCGTGGTGCTGACGCTGTTCGCCGTCGGCGTCTACGCGGCGGTACGGACTCCGCGCCCGCTGACGGGCGTTCCGGGGTCGGTCGGCACCGAGTCGGTCGGCTCCGAGTCGGTCGGCTCCGAGGTGGGCGGTGCGGCTCTGCGCCTGGGCGTGGGGCTGGCGGTGGTCACGCCGGTGCTGCTGATGCTGGCCGACGTCTCGGTCAACGCGAACCTTTCGGTCTTCGGCTTCGACGCGGCGGGCGCCGGGTTGAGCGTGACGGGCAACGTGCTGCTGGCAGTGGTGCTGGGCCTGGTCGAGGGCGCGGTCTTCGGCGCGGCGGGCGCGGCACTGGTCCGCCGCTTCGCGAGCGCGAAGCGCGTCGCGGCGGAAGGCGGCGGTGCGGAAGGCGGCGGTGCGGTGGCGGGGTATCCGGCAGGGCCGGGGTACCCGGCTGCGCCGCCCGCACCCTCCGCGCCGCCGATGCCTGCGCCGCCTTCCCCCGGGCCGCGAGGCGGTTACGGCGGCGGGTATGGCAGCGGGCACGGCGGCGGCTACGGCGGGCTGCCGCAGAGCGCACCCCCGGCGCAGGCGCCACCACAGAGCGGCGGCAATCCGTACGCCAGCCCGAACCCCGGCCCCGCCGGGCCTCCCCCGGCACCCGGCCACCCGCCGCGCCCGGCACCCGGCGGCAACCCCTACGGCGGCCTCCCTCAGCAGGGCCCCGGCCCGGCCGGTCCGCAGCAGCAGCCACCGTCGGAGAACCCGTACCGGTAGGGCCCCCTGGCGTCGGCCCTGCTTCGATGTTCGGCGCGGCACGCAACTACGCTGGGCGCGTGCCGCGTCGACTGCTGAGCGTACGGACCGCCGGGACCGCCCGGATCAACACGGAACTCGCCGCGCTGCGGGCCCGGCTGGAGCTTCCGAACGGCTGGTCGGACGCCGTGCTCGCCGAGGTGGCCGCCGCCTCCGCCGCGCCCGTCCTGCCCGGGTTCGACGCGACGGACCTGCCGCTCTTCACCCTCGACCCGCCCGAGTCGCGCGATCTGGACCAGGCGATGCACCTGGAGCGCCGCCCCGGTGGCGGCTACCGCGTGCACTACGCGATCGCCGACGTCAGCGCCTTCGTCCGGCCCGGCGGCGCGATA
Source organism: Streptacidiphilus sp. BW17 (assembly GCF_041262485.1). NCBI lineage: Bacteria > Bacillati > Actinomycetota > Actinomycetes > Kitasatosporales > Streptomycetaceae > Streptacidiphilus > Streptacidiphilus sp. BW17. The sequence goes on from NZ_JBGCCR010000018.1 coordinate 34,056, forward strand.
GACACCGAGGCCCGGAGGCGGGTCGAGACGCTCTACTTCCCCGACGTCCGGGTCCCCCTGCATCCGCCGCAGCTCTCCGAGGGCGCGGCCAGCCTGCTCCCCGGCCAGGACGCTCCGGCGCTGCTCTGGCAGCTGGACCTGAACGCGGACGGCGAACTGCGCGAGACCCGGCTGCGCCGGGCGCTGGTCCGCAGCCGGGCCAAGCTGAACTACGCGGGTGTCCAGAAGGCCCTCGACACCGGCACCGCCGAGGAGTCGCTGACCCTTCTCGGCGTCATCGGCCCGCTGCGCGAGGAGCGGGAACGCGCCCGTGGCGGGGTCAGCCTGCCGATCCCCGAGCAAGAGGTCGAGGAGATCCCCGGCGACGGCTACACCCTCGCCTACCGCGCACCGCTTCCCGCCGACGGCTGGAACGCGCAGATCTCGCTGTTGACCGGTATGGCCGCGGCCGGGCTGATGCTCGACGGCGGCACGGGCGTCCTGCGCACCCTTCCGGGCGCACCGCCCAGCGCGTTCGAGAAGCTGCACCGGATCGCCCAGGCGCTGCACGTGGACTGGCCGATGAGCCTCCCCTACCCGCAGTTGATCCGCTCGCTCGACCCGCAGCTCCCGGCGCATGCGGCGTTCCTCAACGAGTGCACCGGCCTGCTGCGCGGCGCGGGCTACACCGCCTTCGACGTCCCCGGTGGCGGCGTCGTGCCCGAGAACCCGGCCCACGCGGCGGTCGCCGCGCCGTACGCGCACTGCACCGCTCCCCTGCGGCGGCTGGTCGACCGCTTCGCGGGGGAGGTGTGCGTGGCGCTGACGGCCGGTCAGGAGCCCCCGTCGTGGGTGCGGGAGGCGCTGCCGACCCTGCCCGCGTTGATGGCGTCCGGCGACCGCCGCGCCCACGAGGTCGAGCGGGCCTGCGTGGACCTGGTCGAGGCCGCACTGCTGACGGGCCGTGAGGGCGAGCTCTTCGACGGGATCGTCATCGACGTCGACGAGCGCCATCCGGTGCGCGGCACGGTCCAGCTCTGCGACCCCGCGGTGCGCGCCCCGCTGACCGACGACAACGGCCACGGCCCGCTCCCGCTGGGCGCGGAGATCCGGGTCCGCCTCACCTCCGTCGAACTCTCCCACCCGGCGCTCCGTTTCGTCACGGCGTGAGCCGTGGGGACGGTCGCGGCGGTTGGGGGGTGTTTGCGGGGCGGTCGCGCGGTGGTCGGGCGGCGGTTGGGCGCGTGTTCGGTGCTGACCAGGTGAAACCGCAGCACAGAGGGCCTGTGCCCTTGTACAGTCCAGCCCCGGGGCCACACGAAGACTCTCCGTATGCGTTCCGATGCCTTCCCTTTCCTTCCTTTAGCTCCTTGAGGACTGAGGTCTGTCGTGCCCACGTCGACCGACGAGCAGCAGCAACACCCGCGCCCGGACTCCCCTCCGGCAGCGCACGATCCCGCCCCGGCGGCGGAGGCCCCGGAGACGGCCCCGGGCGAGCCGACCGCGAAGGCCGCGGAGGCCGCAGAGGCTGATGCCGAGGCAGTGGCTGAGACTGAGCCGGAGCTGGACGAGGCAGACGAGGCAGACGAGCCGGACTCGGGTGACCCGGACGAGCCGGATGCTTCGGATGCTTTGGATGCTTCGGACGAGCCTGATGGCCCGGACGAGCCGGAGCCCGGTGTGCCGGCTGAGCAGGACGATCCGGGCGTCGATGCCGAGGTCACCGATGCCGAGGCCGCCGATCCGGACTCCGACGGCGATTCCGCTGCAGCCGCCGACACCGACACCGGCACCGATGTCGATCTCGACACCGAATCAGGTCCCGAAGCCGGTGCCGAAGCAGACACAGGTACCGATGCGGATGCCGCTGCTCTCGACACTGCCGCCGAGATCGAGATCGAGACCGCGCCCGCGCCCGCGCCGGAGGCCGGTACCGCTGGCGCGACTTCCGCTACCGCTCCGACTCCGGCTGCGCCTACCCCTGTAGTCGCGGCAACCCCTGCCGCTACGGCTACCCCTGCCGCTGTCTCTGCCGGGGCAGCTGCTCCCGTCGCGTTCGGCGGCCTCACCCCGATCCCCGACGTCACCGGGATGGTCAGCGCGCCTTCGCGCTTCCCGAGGCTGCGGGAGGCGTCCGCCCGGATCGGCCGGAACGCCCGCGACGTACGACTGGCGGTGGCCGATCGCCTGGCCGACGTCAACGTCGGCAACCTCGGCGAACTCGTCGAGCGCTGCCGGGACTTGCTCGCCGATCGGCGCAACGTCCGGATCGCGACCGCCGGCGGGGTCGGGGTCGTCGCCGTGGCCGTCGTGCTGGCGGTGACCCTCGGATCCGGTTCCTCGACCTCGTCGGCCGCAGACTCCGTCGCCGGGGCTCTCGGACATCCGGCCGGCGCCGCACCGTCCGCGCCGCGTCTGAGCCTGACCGTCCCCGCCTCGTTCACCGTGCCCGGACACCTCGCCCTGGCGTGGCCCTCCTCCGGCCAGGCGGCCATCGCGGTCCCGGGCGTCGGACTGCTGGGGAGCAGCGGTCCGGTGGGCACCGCGCAGTCGATCGCGTCCGTCACCAAGACGATGACGGCCTATCTGATCCTCAAGGACCACCCGCTGGCCCCCGGCCAGTCCGGACCGGTCCTCACGATCACCGCCGCCGAGGCCGCGGCGCTTCCCGGCGAGGAGGCGCTGAACCAGTCCCTGGTACCGGTCCGGACGGGAGAACGGTTCACCGAGCGGCAGGCGCTGCAGGCGCTGCTGCTCGCCTCCGCGGACAACATGGCCGAGATCCTGGCCGCCTGGGACGCGGGCAGCGAAAGCCGCTTCGTGACCCGGATGAACGCCATGGCAACGACCCTGGGCATGACCCACACCTGGTTCACCCAGCCCTCCGGCTATCTCGGCACTTCGGTCTCCACGGCGACGGACCTGGTCAAGCTCGGCGAGGCCGCGATCACCGACCCGTCCTTCGCCGACCTCGTCGACGAAACCTCCGCCGTCATCCCCGGCGGCGCGATCCGCAACTACAACGCCCTGCTCGGCCAGGACGGTGTCGACGGCATCAAGACCGGCTCGACCTACTGGGCCGGCGGCTGCCTGCTCTTCTCGGCGCGCACCCGCGTCGCCGGGCACGAGGTCACACTGGTCGGCGCGGTTCTGGGACAGCCGGGCAACATCAGCACCATGCTGCCGAGCGTCTTCGCCGCCACCGCGCGCCTGCTGCACAGCGCCGACCGGGCGCTGGAGCAGGTCACCCCCGTCGGCCAGAGCCGGACCGTCGCGGAACTCTCCGGCGGGGGCAACACGCCCCAGCTCCTCCATGCACCGCACGCCATGACGTTGGTCGGCTGGCCCGGCCTGCATCTGACCCTGCGGTTGGCCGGATCCGCCGCCCAACCTGCACTGCAGGCCCTGACGCCCGACGGCCCGGCCGCGGCCGTCACACCGCTGGTCTCCGGCTGAGGTCGGGACCGGACAGGCCCGGCGGCCCGCTACCATGGTCACCACGGCGGACGAGCCGGCCGGGCGGTCGCGTCGGATCCCTCACGGGATCTGCCGAGGAACGTCCGGGCTCCACAGGGCAGGGTGGTGGCTAACGGCCACCCGGGGTGACCCGCGGGACAGTGCCACAGAAAGCAGACCGCCAGGCGCTTCGGCGCCCGGTAAGGGTGAAACGGTGGTGTAAGAGACCACCAGCGTCCAGGGTGACCTGGACGGCTAGGTAAACCCCACCTGGAGCAAGGTCAAGATGGGCATCGGGTTCGATGCCCTGCGCTGACGCCTGAGGGCTGCCCGCCCGAGTCAGCGGGTAGACCGCTTGAGGCGGCCGGCAACGGCCGCCGTAGATGGATGACCGCCTCCCGCGGCCCGGCAACGGACCGCGGAGACAGAACCCGGCGTACAGGCCGCCTCGTCCGCCGCTCCCCCTCTGACCAGGGGCGGAGCCCTCCCCCCAGTAGCCCCGAGCAGACCCTGGGGAGTCTCTGGGGATCGATGGGCTGCTCTCACCGATGTTGGTTATCGCACCCGCTGGTGTTCGACGACGGGGTTGGCAGCTGACGTCTGGTCAGGTTGATTCGCGAGGGTCAGGGTTGTGGCAGCCAGGAGGGCAGCCGTGGTCGCAAGCGTGGTTGTCGGCCAGCCGAACCTTGTGACTGCGGTGGGGCCGAGTGCTGTGCCGAGGCTTCCGCCGATGAAGTAGACCACCATGTATCCGCTGTTGTATCGGGCGGGCGCAGTGGGGTCGATCGCCAAGACCGTGCTTTGGTTGGCGACCTGTGCTGCGAACAGGCCGGCGTCGAAGAGGGCCAGGCAGGCCAGCGTGGCGATCATGCTGTGAAGGGTGAATGCGCTCGTCAGCGCTGCGGTAGATGCCAGAAGCAGGCCAACGAGGATGACCTTTCGGGCACCGAGGCGGTCAGCGGATCGGCCGGCGATCTGGGTGGCAGCGATTCCTGACAGTCCAGCAAGCCCGTATACGCCGATCCGCTCCGGCGAGTACGTGAAGGGAGGTTGGGAGAGCGCAGCCCCCAGGCCTGCCCAGACGGTGCAGAACCCGAAGAACCACAACGCGCCTCGCAGTGCGGCGAGACTCAGGTCTCGGTGCCGGACGAAGAGCCCGGGTACGGAACGAAGGTTGGTGAACAGGCCTCCGGTTGCTGCGTTGCGCATGTTTGGCAGCACGAGCAGGCAGCAGAGCGCGCATACGGCGCACCCGGCGGCGAACGTCCAGAGCATGCCGCGCCACCCGAAATGGTCGGCGAGGAGTCCACCGACGATGCGCCCGGACAGGATCCCGGCTGAGATTCCGGACGTGACGATTCCCAGCGTGGTAGCGCGCCGGTGAGGCCGTGCCAGCCGTCCGGCGATGGAGCTCATGCCTGCACCGACCACAGAGAAGGCACCCGTCACAGCGGTCAGCGCGCCGAGTGGTGCGATGCCGCGGACGAGGGCGCTGATCCCGAGTGCGGCTCCGAGCACAGCAAACTGGACGGCCATCACCCGGTTGGGTGAGTAGCGGTCCACGAGCGGAACCAGTACGGCCAGGCCGATCATGTAGCCGATCGGGCCGAAGGCTAGTGCGAGGCCGACTTCTGCGATCCGCGACCCCAGCGAGTCTGCGACCTGCGCAACCGAGGGCTGCAGCACGTAGATGGTAGAGGTTCCCAGCGCCGCCGCCACGGACATGAAGATCACTGCCGCGTCGGCAAGCCCGCCCGTCCGCTCACGCGCGGCCATCAGCGGAACCTGCTCGTCTGAATCGGTGTCGTCGCGGCAGCGATCTCGGGCCGCCTGGGCCGAACTGTCGTGCAAGGGGCGGAGGCAGCGCTCCGTTCAGTCATGCGTCCACGATCGCCAAGATCCAGATCCGGCAACAGTGACCGATCTGTCACCGCTGATAAAATTTCGGACATGCCTCATGTGGTGGCACTGGCACTCAGCGACAGCGTTCCAGTCTTCGAGCTGGCGGCACCATGCACGATCTTCGGAACCGACCGCAGCGATCTGACCGGAACCGACTGGTACACGTTCAAGGTATGCAGCCCGCCCGGCGCCCGCGTCGATGAATGGTTCACAGCCGCGACTCCGTACACCTACGACGACTTGATTGCGGCAGACACCGTCATCATCCCGGCATGCCATGACGCGGCACTCACTCCCGCGCCCGATCTAGTGGTCGCTGTACGGGAGGCGGCGCGACGAGGCGCACGGATTGCCTCGATCTGCACCGGTGCATTCGTGATCGCCGCAGCGGGACTGCTCGACGGGCGCCGTGCCGCGACGCACTGGGTGCACGCGCTGGCGCTGGCCGAACGGCATCCGCAGATCGTCGTCGATCCAGCACCGCTGTACATCGACCACGGCGACGTCCTGACATCGGCCGGGAAATCCGCAGGCATCGACCTGTGCCTGCACCTGGTGCGGAAGGACTACGGCGCACACGTCGCCAACCAGGTGGCGAGACGCTTGGTCGCGCCGCCGCAGAGAGAAGGCAATCAGCGGCAGTACATCGACCCCGTTCCGGCACCGAAGGACAACGGTGATTTCGGCGCCACGTTGCAATGGGCGCTGGAGCACCTTGCTGAAGCGCTCACGGTCGAGCAACTGGCACAGCACGCGCGAGTGAGTGTCCGCACCTTGCACCGGCACTTTGTCAGGCGAACCGGTGCGAGGCCGCTGGAATGGTTGAACATCCAACGCGTCCGGCAGGCCCAACAACTCCTCGAAACGACCGATTTCACGATCGAGCGCATCGCCACGCTCGGCGGCTTCGGCACCGCAGTGGCTCTGCGCCGTCACTTCCACGACGCGCTCGGCATCAACCCGGATGCCTATCGCAGGACCTTCACCGCAGGGACCTCGTAAGCCGCAGACGACGAGGGCCCAGATGGACCGCGCATGCTCTCGGGACGTCTCGGGGTGGATACCCTGCGCAAGCGGGTGCGTCGAGCGCACTGCGGGCCGAGGGGCGCGAGTTGCCCGCCTGACGATGTCGCCTGGTCCGTGGGCTGGAGGCGCCCCACTGCGCGGCATCCAGCGCTCTCCTCAGGGCGACAGGCCTGGGCGTCACCGCTGCCGTGGTGGGGCGGCAACCGGATGCCCGCCGATCGTCACATTGCATGAGTCCTCTCGAATCGAGGACAGATGTCCAGATGCGGCGCCTTTGCGCACCAAGAGATACGCCCCCTGACTCTTCGTGTACACGCAGCTGACGGCTATGGTCCGGCTCGATGTCGCTGGCCAGGGCCAGCGGCGCGAACCCGCTGGCATCCAAAATGAGCGCAGCACGGCAGCCCCACAGCGGTTACTTCCGCTGTGGGGCCGTCGACAGTCCAGGAGCCGCGCCTACTCGACGACCAGCTCGACCGGAATGTTGCCGCGGGTCGCGCGGGAGTACGGGCAGACCTCGTGGGCCTGCTTGACCAGCTGACGGCCGGTCTCGTTGTCGAGGGAGTCCGGCAGTTCCACGCGCAGGGTGACAGCGAGGGCGAAGCCGGCCTCGTCCTTGCCGATGGTGACCTCGGCGGTCACCGAGACCTCGCTGGTGTCGACCTTCGCCTGGCGGCTGACGACGCCGAGCGCACTGGCGAAGCAGGCGGCGTAACCGGCGGCGAACAGCTGCTCCGGGTTGGTGCCCTGTCCGCTTCCGCCGAGCGCCGGGGGCATGGCCAGGGCGAGGTCGAGCTGCCCGTCCGAGCTGACCGCACGTCCCTCGCGTCCGTTGGCGGTCGCCGCAGCGGTGTAGAGAGCCTCCATGGAACTCAGATCCCTTCGTCGGTCGGTTCACTGTCGTCGGTCGGTTCACTGGTGGAACCTGACATCCAGAAGTAGAGCATGCAATTAAGTTGTGCGCAACTAAAACGCTCGCAGCTATCCTGGGTCCATGGCCACCACCGCACTGCCCGACGTCCCCGACGAGGAACTGCTCCGCCTGGACCGCCAGGTCTGCTTCTCGCTGAATGCCGCTTCGCGTGCGTTCGGGGGCGTGTACCGGGTGGTTCTGCAGGAGCTCGGCCTCACCTATCCGCAGTACCTGGTGATGCTGGTGCTTTGGGAGCACGGGCCCCTGCCGGTCAAGCAGATCGGCAGCTACCTGCGTCTGGACTCCGGCACCCTCTCTCCGCTGCTCAAGCGCCTGGAGGCGGCCGGGCACGTCCGCCGCGAGCGCAGCGCGGAGGACGAGCGCTCGGTCACGGTCCGCCTCACCGACTCCGGCACCGCGCTGCGCGAACAGGCTCTGCACGTCCCGCGCCGGATCTTCGCGGCGACCGGACTGTCGCTCGACGAGGTCACGGCGCTGCAGTCCCTGCTCGACCGGGTCACCGCCCGTCTGGACACCGGCGACCCGACAATCGGCTGCACCGGCTGATCCGCTCCGCAGGGCGGGGGTTACCTTGGGCGGCGACGTATCGGAAGGCTGGAGTTCCCGGTTGACGAGTGGTACTGATCATCACGGCGAGCCGCGAGCCGCGAGCCGCGAGCCGCGAGCCGCGAGCCGCGAGCCGCGAGCCGCGAGCCGGACGGGCTTGGGCCGGGCGGGGCGGGCGGCTCGCGGATGAGGAGCGGTGGCGTACCTTCGCGGCTCATCGGCGATTGCTGGTCGCAACGCGCACCCTGACCTCGGCGATCCGGGCCCTGGAGGCACTCCCGGCGCTGGTGGACGGTGACGAGCGCGTCGAAGTGCTTTTCGCGCACGACCCGACCTCGGCGTTCGGAAGCGGCGTGCCGGAGCTGCTCCGACGGCACGGTTGCCGGACCGTGCCCTGGGAGCACGTCGCCGAGGCGGCACCGGATCTGGTCCTGTCCGCGAGCGAGAACGTGGACGTGCCCGGCGACTGCCCGGTCCTGGTGATCCCGCACGGGGTGGGCTTCCACAAGCACGTGCCGGACGCGCGCAGCACGGGCAGCCGACTCTCCGGACTCGTACCGGAACGCCTCCTCGGCCGCGCCACCATGACCGTCGCCCACCCCGACCAGCAGGCCCAGTTGGCCGCAGCGGACCCACGGGCCGGTGCGGGAGCGGTCCTGGTCGGCGACGTGTGCCGGGAACAACTGCTGGCCAGCCTGCCGCAACGTGCCGCGTACCGACGAGCGTTGGGCGTGCAGCCGGGCCAGCGCCTGGTCGTGGTCAGTTCGACGTGGGCCAGTTCCTCCCTCCTCGGCCGTCGACCGCACCTGCCGACGCAGCTTCTGGGCGCACTGCCGATGGACGGGTACCGGGTGGCGCTTGTCGCCCACCCCAACATCTGGGCCTTCCACGGCCCCGAGGCGATCCACCGCGTCCTGGCACCAGCCATCGGAGCGGGGCTGCTGCTGATACCCCCGGACCGCGGTTGGCAGGCAGCGGTGGTGGCGGCCGATGCGGTGCTCGGGGACCACGGTTCGGTCACCTTCTACGCCGCCACGCTGGACCGCCCCACTGCGGTGGCGACGTTCGGCGAGGACGCCGTCCCCGGCACGACCGGCGCGGAGTTCGGCTCGTCGGCGCCCCGCTTGGCATCGCACCGTCCGCTGCGCGAGCAGGTCGAGGAGCTGATCACGGGTCATAAGCCTGGGCGTTGGGACGATCTGGCACGACGGACATTCATCGGGGACGCGGGCAACGGCTCTGTCGACGGTATCGATGTCGGTGACGGTGACGACCTTCACGGCAGCGGGCGCTCCTCTGACTCCGCACGGTTGCGTGCGCTGGTGTACCGGATGCTGGGCCTGGACGAGCCCTCGGAGCCGGTACGGATCCAGGGGTTCCCGGTGCCTACGCTGCCGCGCGCGGTCCGTCCTCGGGCCGCGCAGGCCGCGTGGGTCTCCCTGCGGAGCGTGCCGGACGACGCGACTCTCGTGGCGGAGCGCCTCCCCACACGACTCGCTCCAGTCCGGGACGAGGAGCACGACGAGCTGTACTTCCTCGCCTGCGACAGCGAGGAGCCCGACAGCGCGATCCGGCTCAGTGCCTCAGTCGTACTCGTGACGGGTCCTGAGGGCATCGAGGCATCAGCGGTCGAAGACGCGTCCGGGCCGGGGAACGTCGAGGCCGTGCTCGGCGAGGCCTTCGACGCCTGTCCCACTGCCCGGATCGCCGTGGTGGAGACGGGACCCGGGCGCTTTGTGGCGGCGGTCGCGGGTGGTGGGCTGGTGCAGGCGGAGTTGGAGCCTCCGACCCACGACCCGTTGCCCGTCGCGGCGGCCGTCTATGCCCGCCTGCGCTCGGGGGTCGCGCCGGTGGTCGCTCAAGCGGCTACTACGCTGGCCGGAGGCCAACTCGCGCTGCGCATCGGCCCGGTACGGTACCGGGTCACGCTGACGTCGCTGGACGACGGATCTCAGGCGCCGTCCAGTCGACTGAGCCGGGCGGTGACCGTGGCGGCCTTGGGGTTGCCGCCGAGGTCGTAGATCTGGCGAGCCTGCTCCAGTTCGTTCCGTGCCGTCGCGAGGTCGGTCGGGTCGAGCGTGAGCAGGACCTCCGCGAGCAGGCAGCGCGTGTCGGCCTCGTAGGCGGTGGCCTGGTGCTCGCGCAGTGCCTGCGCGGCCTGCCGCAGTTCCTCCGCTGCCCGTGGCAGGTCACCGAGAAGACGATGTGACTCCCCCGCTGCTGCACGAGCGCGGGCGGCCATCCTGCCATCCGGCGTGGGAAGTTCTTCCAGGTCGACCCGGGCCTGGTCCAGCGCGGCCAGGGCCGGGGCCGGCTCGCCGTTGGCGTTGAGCGCGACGCCGAGGAAGAGCCGAGCCAGCGCGGTTCCCCGGTCGTCCGGGACGGCGAGGTTGAGCTCTACCGTGCGGGTGAACACGGCCACGGCCCGGGTCGGATCGTGCTCCAGCCAGTAGCGGCCGAGCATCTCGTGGACGGAGGCGGCGAGGAGCGGACGATCGGCCCTGGCCGCGTGTTCGGCGGCAAGGTCGAGCTCCCGGATCGCGTCGTCGTCCCGGCCCAGGTCGAGCAGGGGCCGGGACCGCAAGCTGCGCAGCCTGGCCTCTCCCGCGTCCGAGCCCGCAGCAACTGCGGCATCCACGCCGAGCCGTAGGCTCTCCTGCCACTCCTCCAGCCGACGGTCATGGAGGAAGAGCACCACAAGTGCCTCGGCCAACGGCCAGACCAGTTCGGCCAAGGCCCGCTCCCTGGAGGCCTCGCGCAGGACCGCGAGCAGCGCCTCGCGCTCACGTCCCAACCAGGCCAGCGCCACCGGCCCGGCGTTCCCACTCTGCGCCGCGAAGGGGTTGGGGCGACCTTCGAGCAGGCCCTCAAGATCCGCGACACGGAGTCGGTCCAGTCGGACGGCGCGGTCCGCCTGTGCCGCGAGGACCAGGTAGTGCTCGGTGACGCGCGCCAGCACATCGGCCGCCTGCCGGTTCGGCCCCGGCGACGCATGCTCGTGCCGCATTTCGTGCTGGTGCTGGGCGCGTTCGCGTGCGTGTAGCCGGACCAGCGGATGGACCTGGAAACGGCCGTCACCGACAGCTTCGAGCAGGCAGGTCCTCACCAGGTGGTCGAGGGCGCCTCGGATGGGCTCGGCATCGGCGGCGAGCGCGGCTGCCATCACGGCGGCGTCGAAAGAGGCGACCGGGAGTAGACCCACGGCACGGTAGACGGCCGCCTGCTCAGGGGTCAGGTCCCGATAGGTGAGGTCCAGGGGCCCTCGCACGCTGCGTTCACCCTCCTGCAGGGGATCGTCGCCGTCCGAGCCCGTGACAGTGAGCACGTCGAGCCGCCGGGACTCGTCGCGGAGTTCCTCAGTGAGCCTGGCGGGGGTCATCCCCGGGTGCAACGCCAGGCGTGCGGCCATCAGTTGGACGGCCAGTGGCAGGCCGCCGCAGAGCGCCACCACCTCGGCTATGGCCGCTTGGTGCTCGGCGGCCTGTACGGGATCGTCCATCAGGGCCGTGAGCAGCTCTGCGCCTGCCGCCAGGTCCAGCGGTCCGAGGCGGAGCAGGCGGGCACCGTCCAGTTTGAGTTCGCCGAGATAGCGCCTGCTGGTGGCAAGCACGGCCGATCCCGGAACGCCCGGCGTCAGCATCCGGATCTGCGCGGCGGTCGCGGCGTTCTCGACCACGACCAGGACCTGCTTCCCCGCGCAGCGGCGGCGGAACTCGGCCAGCTTCTCCTTGGCCGAGTCCGGTTGGTGCTCCTCGGCAAGGCCGAGTGAGCTCAGGCATCGGGTCAGCGCGCGACTCGGGTCACCGCCCAAGCCACCCAGACCGACCACGCTGCCTGGGCCTCCGCCGGGTGCAGGACCGACCTCAGCCGCGGTGGCGTAGTCGACATAGAGCTGCCACTCCGGGTGACGGTCCGTGAGGGAGTGGGCGATGTGGCGGACGAGTTCGCGCTTACCCACCCCGTGCAGGCCGCTCACGACCGCCGTTCGTGCGGCACCTGATGCGGCACCTCGGAACCACTCGCCGAGGCCTGCACGCTCCTGTGACCGGTCGACCAGCAGCGGGGCGCTCGCCGGGACTTCCCATGCGCCCGACGGCAGTTCGGCCCGCTGGCCTGGCTGCCCATTGTTGATCGTCACGGTGCCGTAGACCGCGCCCATCTGGACCACCGTGCCGTGGCTGCCGCCCGACACGGAGTTGGAGATGTTCTCCCCCATGTCCGCGCCCTACGCGCCCGCGCCGCTGGGGCGGTTGCTGTCGCTGGCGCCACCCAAAGTGAGGCTTCCTACCTTGCCGATCGTGCCCACCTGGATCACCGTGCCGTGGCTACCGCCGTCCAGCGAGTTGGTGATGGTCGTCCCGCCGGTCGCCCGCTCCTGGGCCGCCGCCCGGAGGTCAGACACCAGCGCCCGCACCTCGTCGGCGGCCGTCGCATCCTGGGCGAAGACCTCCAACAGGCGTGCCTGCCACGCCAGACGGGTCTGCTCGGCCAGTGCGGATGCGGTGCCTGCGTCAGTGGCCGGCCCGCCTGCCGCCCCTGGCCCCTCGGCGGGCTCCGCCGCCACCAGGATCTGGGTGCGCGCGAGTTCCAGCTCCGCGGAGGCGACCCGCTGGTCCTTGCCTCGGCCGAGGACCTTGGCGATGCCGCCCTTGAACTGCTCCCACAAGTCCCCACCGGCCGCTGTCACGAAGGCCGTCGAACCCACTGTGGCCAGCTCAACCAACTCGGCAACCATGACGCTCCCCCTTCTCCCGTGATCTCCACGGTAGCGAGAAGTCGGGCCCGTGGCGTTCCGTTCGCATGTTCCCACTCGATCGAGCGCATGTACCACTCCATCAGGTGAACAGCGGCGCAAAGAGGATGGCGTCCTGCGGTTCCAGGTCTAACGTCTCTCTCAACGACGCGTCAGCGACCCCGACGATCGGGTCGCATCGCATGAGGGGTATCAGGGTGCCGCACACGGGATGGCACCGAAGACACACGCTTGAGGGCACGCCGGACAGAAGTGCACATCACTGCTCCGGCATCCCGCTCAGCAGGGACTTGAACCGCCCGGTCAGCGTACGGCGGGCGGCGCGGCGTTCAGCGCGGGTGTGCTTGGAACTCCCCTCGCCGTAGAAGCGGCGGAACCAGGGCGAGCCGGGGTATGCCAGCCGGCAAGCGCCCCACAGAGCGAGGAACGGGAGCAGCACACCAGCAAGGCCGAGAAAGAGCCGCCCCTTGAGAGCGGAGACCACCGACAACGCACAGTTGAGCAAGAGGAACGTGACGAAGAACCAGGTCCCCTCCCCTGGTTGGCGGGAGAACGGGTTGGAGACGAGCAGCCCGATCCCACCCAGAGCGGCGACACCCACGACGGTGTCGACCGACTTACGTCCCTCCGCTGCCCAGTAGACGTCGGAAAGATGGAGCCAGAGGGCGAACTCGTCCAGCGTCAGCGCGGCGCCGACACCGAAGACCCCGGCGACGACATCGCGGAAGAGGCCGTGCGGGACGGCCACGAACTCGACTGGTCCGGCGATCAGCATCAGGAAGATCCCGGGCACCAGATGGTGCACATGCACCGACCCGACGGCCACATTGCCCAAGGGACCGCGCCCGGAACGGATCATGCGCACGACCAACCGGGTGACCGCGAAGGTCGCGACGAACGCGACCAGCATGAAGAGCAGAGCGGAACGGCCGGTTCCGTAATGCAGGTGCATTCCTCGATGGTGACCGGCCCTGCTCCGGACGGCGGCTTACGCCGCGCCGTCGTCCTCCTCGACTTCCTCCCGGGAGATCCCGAGCAGGTACAGGACGGTGTCCAGGAAGGGCACGTTCACGGCCGTGTGCGCGGCCTCACGGACGACCGGCTTGGCATTGAAGGCGACACCGAGCCCCGCGGTGTTCAGCATGTCCAGGTCGTTGGCGCCGTCGCCGATGGCGACGGTCTGCTCCAGCGGGACATCCGCCTCCGCTGCGAAGCGACGCAGTATGGCGGCCTTGCCGGCCCGGTCGACGATGTCGCCGACCACCCGGCCGGTGAAACGCCCGTCCACCACCTCGAGGGTGTTGGCGGCTGCGAAGTCCAGCCCGAGCCGGTCGACCAGGTCGTCCGTGACCTGGGTGAATCCGCCGGAGACGATGCCGACCTGGTAGCCCAACCGCTTGAGGGTGCGGATCAGGGTCCGGGCACCGGGGGTCAGCCGGACCTCGCTGCGGACCTTGGCCACCACGTCCGCGTCCAGGCCCGCCAGCAGGGCGACCCTGGCACGGAGCGACTCGGAGAAGTCCAGCTCACCGCGCATCGCAGCGGCGGTGATCTCAGCGACCTGCGGCTCGCAGCCGGCATGGGCGGCGAAGAGCTCGATGACCTCGTCCTGGATCAGGGTCGAGTCCACGTCCATGACCACCAGTCGCTTGGCCCGGCGCTGCAGGCCCGAGGCGACGACGGCGACGTCCACGCGCTGGGCGGCGGCCTCTGGGGCCAGGGCGGCGCGCAAAGTCTCGGTGGGGACACCGGAGACGGCCAGCTCGACGGCGGTGACCGGGTACTTCGCCAGGCGGAAGACACGGTCGATGTTGCCGCCCGCCTCGGTGATCCGAGCACTGAGGGCGGCCACGGCCGAGGCAGGCAGCGGGTGGCCGAGCACGGTGACGTGCGAGCGGCCCTCGCCACGGGGCCGGTTGTCACCCTTGCCGGAGATCACCTCGGCCTCGAGCCTGCAGCTCTCCGCCCACTGGTGCACCTGGGCGCGAAGCTCACCGTCCCGGGGCGGGGCGGTGACCAGGGCGCAGAGCACGATGCGTCCACGGGTGACGACCTGCTCGAAGTCGACGACGTCGACGTCGTGCTCGGCCAGGGTGGCGAACAGGCCCGTGGTGATGCCCGGGCGGTCCTTCCCGAAGACCTTGACCAGCAGGGTCGGGGTGTCGGGGCTCAGGGTCTCGGCGGTGGCTGCGTCGGCGGCAGGCTTTGCGTTCATGGTGAGGCCCACGCTACCGGCTGCCCATCAGGCACCTCGCCGGTGTCCCGCCAGACGGACACCCGGGCGGACCGGCGGCTCGGCGCAGACACGGGCAAGCAGACCGTAAGGTTGCCTGCGGGAAGACCTGTCAGGAGGAGTCGCTCAGTGCTGGTGCTGTTGCCGCCGTCGGAGGGGAAGGCCGCGTCCGGAGAGGGCGCGCCGCTCGATCTGGAGGCTCTTGCGCTTCCCTCGCTCACCACGACCCGTCGGAGCGTGCTCGACGCGCTCGTCGCCCTCAGCACCGGAGACGAGCCGACCGCATTGGAGGTCCTCGGGCTCAGTGACGGTCTTCGGGGTGAGCTCACCCGCAACGCACAGCTCCGGACGGCCGCCGCACTGCCGGCCGGCGAGCTCTACACGGGAGTGCTCTACGACGCGCTCGGCCTGGCCGAGCTCCCGGCGCAGGCGCGGTCGCTGGCCGAGCGCAGCCTGCTGGTCTTCTCCGGCCTCTGGGGTGCGGTCCGGATCACCGACCGGATCCCTCCCTACCGCTGCTCCGGCGGCGTCAAGCTGCCGCCGCTGGGCGGGCTCGGCGCGTACTGGCGCAAGCCGATGGCGGCGGCCATGCCCGAGGCTGCGGGCGACGGGCTGGTGTTGGACCTGCGCTCCTCGGCCTATGCCGCGCTGTGGAAGCCGACGGGCGAGGTCGCCTCACGCACCGCGACGGTCCGGGTGCTGCACGAGCGGGTCGTGAGCGGCGTGACCAAGCGGTCGGTGGTCAGCCACTTCAACAAGGCCACCAAGGGCCGCCTGCTGCGGCAACTGCTGGAGGCGGGGGCCGACCCCGGCTCTCCGGCCGAGTTGGTCGAGGCCCTGCTCGACCTCAAGTACACGGTCGAGGCGCCTACGCCGGCGCCCACGGCCGGGAAGCCGTGGGCGCTGGACGTCGTCGTCTCCGAGCTCTGATCATCCGAGCTCTGATCGGGCGAACAGACGCGTGGTCAGACGGGTGATCGGGCGGGCGATCAGAGAGGTGCTCAGGCTGCGGTGCCGCCCTGGTAGTCGCTGCTGAAGGCGTTCTCGATGGTCGAGGCCACACCGCCGTCGGTGAGGATCACGCCCAACTCGCGGTTGTTGTCGAGCGAGTTGCTGCTGATGTTCATCGAGCCGGCCTCGACCGCCTGGGTGGACAGGCCGTAGTCGGCGACGATCGCCTTGGCGTGGATGTAGAAGCCGGTGCTGGAGGAGTAACCCACCACGATGCCACCGGCGTTCTGGATCTCGGAGACCTCGCTGGAGTAGCTGGCCGGGTCCTCCACAACCACGCGCACCTTGACGCCGGCCGAGGCGCGCGCCGCTATCGCGTCGACCACGGTCTGGTCGCTGAACTCCTCCTCCTCGACGTCGAGGGTCGTCGTCGCGCCGTTGATCACGGTCAGCAGTCGGCTGCGCGAGTCGGTGGGCGACCAGAGCAGGTTGTCGCCGTCGCTGGGGGTGACCGCGGTCTGCGTGTAGTCCGCGTTGAAGACGTTCTCGATCGCGGAGACGTCGTTGGGGTCGTTGTCGAAGACGCCGTAGTCACGGCTGGTCGAGTAGTACTTGGAAGTCAGGTTGCCGGTGAGGATCAGCGACTCGGAGCCGTCCACCGTGATGGTCTTCTGGTGGGTGTAGACGTAGGACGAGGAGGACCAGACGACACCCACGCCCGCGTTCTTCAGTGTGTTGTACGCGGAGTCGTTGACCGAGGTACGGGTGCGATCGAGGATCACGCGGACCGTCACACCGGCCTGCTCACGGGCGATCAGGTCGTTGACGGCGGTGGTGTCACTGAGCTCGTACATCGTCATGTCGAGCGTCGACGTGGCGGAGTTGATGAAGTTGTAGATGTCCGGCTCGGAGGATCCGAGGTTGAACGCGAAGGCCGAGTAGCTTGCGGCGTGGGCAGGCATGGCGCCGGCGAAGAGTGCGGCTCCGGCGGCGCAGGCGACGAAGGCCTGGCGGATTCCCTTGCGCATGTGGTGCTTCTCCTAGGGGAGTTGACGGAGAGCCAGTGCTGCTGACGGGGCTCGCGGAACGGTCGGCCGACCACGAACCAGCACACCACGCGCGTAGACTTCTTCAGAAGAAGTTCAAAGTGAAATGTCCATGGCTAAATTGCGACGCACGCAGGGAGACTCCGTGAGGGAGATCGCTACGCGCGTGGAACGGCGCTGGTCAACGCAGATGTGACGTGTCGTTGAAGAGGCGCAGCGAGGCGTTGCCGTCCGCGTAGTACTGGACCGCGGAGAGTGCTGCCGCGCTCAACTCCATCCGGTAGAGCGCCTCGGCGGGTGCACCCAGTGCGAGGCGCACCAAGGTCTTGATCGGGCTGACGTGAGAGACGACCAAGACCGTCCGGCCCGCATAGCGGGTGAGCAGCCGGTCGCGGGCCGCCGAGACGCGACGGGTGACGGCGACAAAGCTCTCGCCATCCGGCGGGGCCGCCTTGGGCGAGGCCAACCAGGCATCCAGCGCCGCCTGGTGACGCTCCTTCACCTCGGCGAAGGTAAGGCCTTCGAAGATGCCGAAGTCCGTCTCGCGCAGGCCGTCCTCCACGTGGACCTCAAGGCCGAGGGCGTCCGCGACGACGCCCGCGGTCTCACGGCAGCGGGCCAGCGGAGAGGAGACGATCGCCTCGATCGTTCCGCGCACGGCAAGCGCGGAGGCGGCCCGCCCTGCCTGCCAGCGGCCCCGGTCGGAGAGGGAGAGGTCGGCACCACCGCTGCCGGAGAAGCGCTTCTCCGGGGTCAGCGGGGTCTCGCCATGGCGCAGCAGCACGAAGGTCGTCGGCGTGCCGAGATCAGGCGGCGCGGCCCATCCGGAGCTTGCCGGAGCGGGCGCGGTCGTGACTGCCGGGGTGGACTTCGGCTCCCAGGCACCGCCGGCCTGGCCCGCGTCCATGGCCTCGTTGGCCAGCCGGTCCGCATGCTTGTTCTGATTGCGCGGGATCCAGGTGTAGCCGACCCGGTCGCCTGGAAACACCGAACGTGCCTCCGCGGCCAGCGGCTTCATGTCCGGGTGCTTGACCTGCCAGCGGCCCGACATCTGCTCGACGACCAGCTTGGAGTCCATCCGCACCGCGACCGACCCCTCCGGGTCGATGGCGTGCGCGGCACGCAGGCCCGCGATCAGGCCGCGGTACTCCGCCACGTTGTTGGTGGCCCGCCCGATGTACTCGGCGGCCTCGGTCAGCAGTTCGCCGGTGTCGCCGTCGCGCACCACCGCGCCGTAGCCGGCGGGCCCGGGGTTGCCCCGAGACCCGCCGTCCGCCTCGACGATGAACCGTCGACCGGCTCCCGCAGCTACGGTCACGGCCTGCCTCCGCTTCTCAAGCTCCCCGCACTCGCCGCACTCGCCGCGATCCCGGAGATTCCGGCGTCCACCGTGTCATACCCGCGTCGGGGCCGGATGCAGCGGTCAGAGACCGGAGTCCGCCGTGCGGACCAGGATGCGGCCGCAGTTCTCGCAACGGAGCACCTCGTCGGCCGCGGCGGCGCGGACGACGCTCAGGTCGGTGATGCTGAGCTCGACCCGGCAGCCCTCGCACCGGCGCTGGTAGAGGCGGGCCGCGCCGATCCCGCCGTTCTGCTGGCGCAGGCGGGTGTAGACCTTCATCAGGTCGGCCGGGAGCGCGGCGCCGACGGCCTCGCGGTCGCGGGTTGTCTTCTCGATCTCGGCATCGATCGAGCCGTAGGAGACACCCCGGCGGGCCTCGGCCTCCTTGGCGCTGCTCTCGGCGTCGTCACGGCGGGCGGTCATCTCGCTGACCCGGGTCTGGGCGGACTCGAGCCGCTCCATGATCTCCAGGACCACGTCCTCCAGGTCGCCCTGGCGCTTGGCCAGCGAACCGACCTCGTGCTGGAGGTTGGCCAGGTCCCTGGCGGAGCTGACACTGCCCGAGTCGAGGAGCTTCTGGTTGCGTGCGGCGCGCTGGCGGACCTGGTCGACGTCCTGCTCGGCCTTGGTCAGCTCGCGCTGGGTGTCGCTGAGCTGGGTCTCCGCGGCGACGGTCAGCGACCGCAGCTGGGACAGGTCGGCGTTGCGCTGCTCGATCTCCGCGTGCTCGGGCAGCGTGCGCCGACGGTGGGCGAGCTGGTCCAGGCGGGAGTCGAGTGCCTGCAGGTCCAGCAGGCGGATCTGGTCGGCGGGCGCGGCGTTCAGGGGGTGCTCCTCAGCGGGTGGAAGGGGTGGCTGTCAGGGGGCCGTGACGGCGGTGGTGGCCGAAGTGGCGGCGTCGGCCATGACGGCCGACGTGGCCGGGAAGGCCATCGGGGCGTGTGCGGTCCAGGGGTCGGTGACCTGGGTGGACACCCGCGTCTCCAGCTCCCAGCCGTGCTTCTCGGCGGTGGCGAGCAGTCGGCTCTCGGCGCTGCGCAGCCACGGCCACTCGGTGGCCCAGTGGGCGGCGTCGACCAGCGCGATGTCCGCGTGCTCGCGGGCCTCGGAGGCGGGGTGGTGCCGTAGGTCGGCGGTGACGTAGGCGTCGACGCCGGCCTCGCGGACGGCGGCGAAGAAGCTGTCTCCGGAGCCGCCGCAGACAGCGACGCGTCGGATCGGACGGTCCGGGTCACCGGCGGCGCGGACGCCCTGGGCGGTGGCCGGGAGACCGGCGGCGACCCGCGCGGCGAAGGCGGCGAGTGGCTCGGGCTCGGGCAGCTCGCCGATCCGGCCCGTGCCGCGGCGGCCCTGCGGGTCGGTCGGATCGGGGATCAGCGGACCGGTGATGCGCAGACCGACCGCCTCGGCCAGGGCGTCGGAGACACCGGGGTCGGCGTGGTCGGCGTTGGTGTGGGCGACCAGCAGGCCGATGCCGTTGCGGATCAGCGTGTGGACGACCCGGCCCTTGAAGGTGTCGGCGGCCACGCTCGTGGTGCCGCGCAGATAGAGCGGGTGGTGCGTGACCACCAGCTGCGCGCCGAAGGCGACCGCCTCGTCGACCACGGCCTGAACCGGATCGACCGCGAACAGGACCCGGCTGACCTCGTCCTCGGGGTCACCGCAGACCAGTCCGACGGCGTCCCACGACTCCGCCCAGGCGGGCGGGTACAGCTCGTCGAGGACGGAGCGGACGTCAGCGAGTTTCGGCACGTGTCCGAGGGTATCGCGGCAGAGCCGCCGCTTCGGACAACGCGGAAGGTTACGGCCCGATTGGCAGCTCCACCCGTACGAGTGATGAATCCGCGATCCCGTGCGAGCGGCGCACAGACGAAAGTAGCTTCGGTGGTGCGGACGAGGTCACCGCCCGGCCGCGTTCCACAGCGGGACGTGCCGGATCACGAGCTGCGAGCAGGGCAGAGGCGGCTCAGCTGGTCGGGCCGATCCCGTCGGCGCCGGGGGGCGCGTCACGCCGCGCTGCCTCGCGCCCTCGTACTCGGACGCGCAGTACACGCACACGCACATCTCCTCCTCGCACTTGTACGCGCACACGTCTCCTACTTGTCCGTCGACCGCCCCTCGGCCGTCGACCGAGCAGCGGTGGTGCAGCCATGACCGCGATCCCTCTCACCGTCCCTCCTCGTTCTCAGCGCTCGCAGGGTTCCCAGGGTTCTCCGCACCGCAGCTCCGCGGCGGGTGAAGCCTCCGGGCAGCCCGGCGGGCACACCTCGGCCGCGCTGCGGCGGGTGAGCTTCGCCTTCTCCGCCGACGGCTCGCACGCGGCCTGCCTGGCCGCCGAGGCGGACGGGCGCTGGTTCGTGGAGAGCTGGCGGCTCAGCCAGGAGCCGGGCGGGCTCTGCGTTCCGGAGCCGCTCCGGCCCGGCACGGGCGGCCACCGGTCGGAGCACCTGCAGTCGCAGCTGCTTCCGCTGGCCGACGGCCGGGTGCTGATCTGCCGTCACGAGGGACTCTGGCAGGAACTGGTGGTCCGGGGCACGG
The DNA here is from genome assembly GCF_041262485.1 of Streptacidiphilus sp. BW17. Taxonomy (NCBI): domain Bacteria; kingdom Bacillati; phylum Actinomycetota; class Actinomycetes; order Kitasatosporales; family Streptomycetaceae; genus Streptacidiphilus; species Streptacidiphilus sp. BW17. The sequence goes on from NZ_JBGCCR010000018.1 coordinate 54,762, forward strand.
ACGGTCAGGCGGATCTGTCTGCCGGTCGTCTCCAACAGGCGGGCCTGCGGTTGCTGCCACTCCCCTCGCCTGCCCCCGGCGCTCCGGTCGCGGTGGCGCTCGGCACCGACGGCGTGAGCACCACCTCGGTCTGGCTGGTGAGCGCCGACGGCGTCTCCGCACCGCAGCTCGTCGCCGAGCTGCCCGGCCGGAGCGGCGGCGGGATCTGGCTGGACGAGGGCGGACGCCTGCTGGGGCTGGACCAGTTGCAACGGCTCGCCGACGGCTCCCCCCGGGTCAAGGCGGTCGCGCTGGACCTGGTCACCGGATCGGTCTCGCCGCTGCTGGAACTCTCCGCCCGCAGCAACGACCGCCTGGCCGCCTGTGATCCGGCTACCGGCCTGGTCCTGGTCCGCAGCGACGCGCCCGGTGAGGATCGGCTCGGCTGGGGGCGGCTCGGGTCCGACGAGCCGCCCCGCTTTCCCGAATGCCTGCGCGGCGGACGCCAGTTCCTGCGGCCGATCGCCATCGAGCCCGGGCGCAACCGGGTCGCCGTCCAGGCCGACTGGGGCGCCACCTCGACGCTCGCCCTGTGGGAGCCGGGCTCTGCGCGGCTCGATCCGCTCCGCGTCCCTCCGGGGAGGCTGGGCGGCGTGGCGCACTGGTCGGTGGCGGGCCTGCGGATGCCGTACTCCGCCCCGGACCATCCCGCGGCGATGGCCTCCGTCGACGTCGATCTGCTGCTCAGCGGCGAGACCAGACCGATAGTCCAGCCCGTGCCGCTGGGGCTGGCTCCGTTGCAGGGCGGCCGGGCCGGGTTCAACAGCGTGGTCAAGGTCATCCCCCAACCACGCGAGACGGGTTGGCGGTTGGACGGCAGCGCACGGCGCGGCGACGGCCGCCCATGGGAGTCCGCGCAGACGGTCACCCTGCCGGGCGCGGCCGGTCCGCTGGAGGGCGTCGTCTACGGCGGCGACGCCTGGCTCACCGCCGAACACCTGGTGATGGCCCTGCACGGCGGCCCCGCCGACGCCTGGCGGTTGGAGTTCGAACCGACGCTGCAACGCTTCGCGGCAGAGGGCATGGCCGTGGTCGCGCCCAACCAGCGTGGCAGCACGGGTTACGGCACCGAGCATGCCGAAGCCGTCCAGAACGCCTGGGGCGGCCCGGATCTGGACGACGTGCTGACGCTGCTCCGGAGCATCGGCGGGCAGCGCGCGTCACTGGGCCTGGGCCGGGTGGCGTTGTTCGGCGTCAGCTACGGCGCGTTCCTGGCGCTGCTGGCAGCGGGAACAGCGCCGGAGCGGGTGGCTCGGGTGGCGGCCGTGTCACCGTTCCTGTCGGGAGCACGACTGCAGGCGGAGGCCGGACCCGCGGTGCAAGGTCTCGCCGAGCGGATGGGCGCGGCCGAGGAGCCTGCCGACGGGCGCGGCCCCCGGGACGTCCTGCTGCTCTGTCATCGGCTGACGTCCGAGTTGCTGATCGTGCACGGCGACGCGGACGATGTCGTGCCGGTCACCCAGTCCCGTTTGCTGCGGCAGGAGTTGCTGCGGATCGGCCGGGTCGAGGGGAGCGACTTCCAGTACGTCGAGGCAGCGGGCGCGGGGCACGAGGTCCTGGCCGAGGAGGGTGCGCCGCTGCTGCAGGAGTTGCTGGCGGGTTTCTTGCGTAGTGCGCGCCCGACGTGAATCGAGCCGAAGGTTTTACTAGGGTTGAAACACAAGTGCGGTAACGCACTCGTCGCAGTAGAGCAGTAGAGCAGTAGAGCAGTAGAGCAGTAGTGCAAGTGCAGTACAGCAGTAGTGAACGTGTACGACGACGATGAGCAAACGGAGAAGACAACTCTCATGTCTGATGCCCTCACCGACATCAATGAGAACGGCGCCGAGGAGGACGCCCACGGGCGTCACCGGGGCCACCTGTCCGAGAGCGAGGTCAAGGAGAACAGCAGCCAGGGCAACCCCGCGACACACGGCCGCCACCGCCGCGCGGAGTAACCGGGCCACACAGCTCAGGGCGCGGGGTTCCACCGGGTTTCCGGCGAGGCTCCGCGCCCTGCATGTGGCAGTGCAGTGCTCAGACCTCGTGCTTCAGGCCCAGCACGGCCATGTTGGCGAAGCCGTCACCGGGCCGCCGCTCCGCGTAGAACGGCGACATCAGCTCGTCGAGCTCACCGGGGGTGAAGGCCTCCTTGGCCGTGTCGAACTTGGCCAGCACCGGCGGCGCGCCGAGGACCGCGACCATGCCGCCATGGACCACGAAGCACTGCCCGTTGACGTTGCCAGCCGCCGGGGACGCCAGATAGGCAACCAGCGGGGAGACGTGTTCCGGGGCCAGGGGGTCGATCCCGTTGTCCGGAGCGGACATCGAGCCGGTGAAGACGTCCTCCGTCATCCGCGTCCGGGCGCGCGGGCAGATGACGTTGGCGGTGACGCCGTAACGCGCCAGCGCCGAGGCGGAACTGGTGGTGAGCCCGACGATTCCGCCCTTCGCCGCCGCGTAGTTGGGCTGCCCCGCCGAACCCGCGACGAAGGCCTCGGACGAGGTGTTGACGATCCGTCCGTAGACCGGAGCGCCGGCCGCCTTGCTGCGGTCGCGCCAATGGGCGGCGGCGAAACGGGTGGTGGCGAAATGCCCCTTGAGGTGGACGTGGATGACCGAGTCCCACTCCTCCTCGCTCATCGAGAAGACCATCCGGTCGCGGAGGATCCCGGCGTTGTTGACCAGGATGTCCAACTGCCCGTAGGTCTCGACCGCCAGGTCGACCAGCGCCTCGGCCGCGGCCAGGTGGGCGACGTCACCGTAGTGGGCGACGGCGTGGCCGCCCAGGGCGAGGATCTCGGCCACGGTCTCATCCGCAGGCGCCGCCGAGGCTCCTCCGCTGCCGTCCCGGCCGGGCGCACCGAAGTCGTTGACGACGACGTTGGCGCCCGCGCGGGCGAGTTCCAGCGCCTCGGCGCGGCCGAGACCCCGGCCCGCGCCGGTGACGATCGCGGTGAGGCCTTGCAGAGAGGTGGTCATCCGTTGACTCCCGGTCGATGAGCAAGGTTCGGATCGATGAGCGAGGTTCGGATCGGAGGAGAGCAGAACAGGGGGCTGTCTGAAGCCGGTCAGCCCAGGTCGATGACGGTGCGCAGGGCCTCGCCCGTGCGCATCTGCTGGAGCGCGTCGTTGATGGCCTCGAGTCGGACATGGTGGGTGACCATGCCTTCGAGGTCGAGTCGCCCGGCCCGCCACAGCTCGATGACCGTGCGGTAGGTGGCGAGTACGTCCGAACCCCCGTAGAGGGACGGCAGGATGCGCTTCTCGTTGAAGAACAGCTCGAACATGTTGAACTGCGCCATGTCGTCCATCGCGCCCGCGCCGACGACAACCAGCGCGCCGCCGCGCCGGGTGGCGTCGTAGGCGGTGCGGACGGTGGCGGACCGGCCGACGACCTCGAAGGCGTAGTCGAAGCCCTCACCACCGGTGATCCGGTTCTTGGCCTCGTCGAGCTGGTCGGGGTGGACCGCCTCGGTCGCACCGAAGCGCAGCGCCCACTCGCGGCGTCCGGCGACCGGGTCGACGGCGAGGATCTGGGCCGCGCCCGCGACCTTCGCGCCCTGGATCGCGGCGATGCCCACGCCACCGCAGCCGACCACCACGACCGACGAGCCCGGTTCCACCTTGGCGGTGTTGATGGCCGCGCCGACACCGGTGGTGACCCCGCAGCCGATCAGCGCGGCGACCTCGTAGGGGACGTCGTCGGGGATCTTGAACGCGCACCCGGCCGCGATGACGCTCTCCTCGGCGAAGGTGCCGGTGGCCGAGAAGCCGAAGATGTCCTTGCCCTGGTGGGTGTAGCTGGGCGTGCCCATGTTCATGAACGCGGCCAGGCACAGGTTGCCCTCGCCGCGCTTGCACGCGGCGCAGTTGCCGCACGGCGGCATCCAGCAGACGATGACCCGGTCGCCCACGGCCAGGCCCTCGACGCCCTCGCCGACTTCGGTGACCTCGCCCGCGCCCTCGTGCCCGGGCACGAACGGCGCGGGCTGCGGCAGCACGCCGCTCATCGCGGACAGGTCGGAGTGGCACAGGCTGGCGGCCTTCATCCGGACCCGGACCTTGCCCGGTCCGGTGGCCGGGACGTCGACGCCCTCGTGGACCTCGAGTTTCTCCTGACCGGTCTCGTGCAGTACCGCTGCGCGCATCTTCGGGCTCCTCGGTCGTTGCAGTGCGGGGTCGTTGCAGTGCGGGGTCGTTGCAGTGCGCGAATCGCTGTGAACGAAGTCGAAAGCGGGTGACGGAACGCCTGTGTCCGTCAGGGCTGGTAGGTGACGACCGTGTCGGCCAGGACGGGGGCGTCGTCGCGCTCGACGCTGGTCGCGCTCACCAGCAGCCGGTTGCCGGACTCCTCCCAGATGCGGACGCGCAGCGTCTCACCCGGGAAGAAGATCCCGGCGAAGCGGGTGCCGTAGCTGCGGACCCGGGTCGCGTCGCCGCCGAGGACGGTGTCCACGACCGCCTTGAGGGTGACTCCGTAGGAGCAGAGCCCGTGCAGGATGGGGCGGTCGAAGCCGGCCAGCTTGGCGAAGTCGGGGTCGGCGTGGAGCGGGTTCCAGTCGCCGGAGAGCCGGTAGAGCAACGCCTGGTCGTGCCGGACCGGCACCTCGCGCTGGTAGTCCGCCCCGCGCTCCGGCAAGGTGACCCGCGCGCTCTCGCCGCGCTCTCCGCCGAAGCCGCCCTCGCCGCGCACGAAGATCTCGGTGTCGCAGGTGTAGAGGCGACCGTCCGCGTCGGCAGCCTCGCTGCGCATGACCAGGACGGCAGCCTTGCCCTTGTCGTAGATCGCGGCGAGCGAGCTGGTGAGCGTCGCCTTGCCGACGGCCGGGACGGGACGGTGCAGTTCGATCCGCTGGCCGCCGTGGAGGACCTGGGCGAGGTTGATGTCCAGCCCCGGAAGGTTGAAGGCACCCGCCTTGGCCAGTCCGCCGCCCGCAACGGTGACGAAGCTGGGGATGACCTGGAGATCCTTCTCGTAGGTGAAGCGCAGCTCGTCCGGGTCGGTGGCGGGACGCTGCGCGCCGGCGCCGATGCCCAGGTGGTAGAGGATGACGTCCTTGTGGTCCCAGGCGAGGTCGGTGGTGCGCGCGGGCGCGGCCAGCGCCACTGCGGGATCGATGGGCATTGCGGATGCCTTTCTCTGTCGCCGTCTCTCTGTCGCCGTGTCTCTGTGGCGGTGTCTCTGTGGCGGTGTCGCTCTCTGGCTGTCGCTCTGTCGTCCCACACCATGTCGCCCGGCAGCCGTCGCTGTTGTTGCCGGGGACTGGGAGACCCCGGCGCGACCGTCCGCACCGTCGGCCGCGCCGGGGTCGATCGACGCGGGCTCCGGCAGTCGTCGTCCTGCCGGTCCCGCGGGCTGGGCGTACCTATCCGTGTTCAATCAAGTATCAGTGGGCTAGAACAAGTTCTAGCGCATCGCAGTGGAGTTGAGAACGCTCCGGCACGGCCTTGTCGGTGCGATTCCCCCGCCGACCGCGTCACTTCCGCAGCAGGGTGACCACTGCGGCTCCCCCGAGGCCGATGTTGTGCGCCAGGCCGACCCGGGCCCCGGCGACCTGGCGGCCCTCCGCCTGGCCGCGCAGCTGCCAGACCAGCTCGGCGGCCTGGGCCAGGCCGGTCGCGCCCAGCGGGTGGCCCTTGGAGATCAGACCGCCCGACGGGTTGACCACCCAGCGCCCGCCGTACGTGGTCGCGCCGTCGGCGACGAGCTTGCCGCTCTCTCCGTCCGCGCACATGCCCAGCGCCTCGTACGTCAGCAACTCGTTGACGGAGAAGCAGTCGTGCAGCTCGATCACGTCGACGTCCTCGATCCCGAGGCCCGACTGCTCGAAGACGGCCCGGCCCGCCTCCCGCGACATCGGCTTGCCGACCACGTCGATGCAGGAGCCGGAGGCGAAACTCTCCTCGGTGTCGGTGGTCATCGCCTGGGCGACGATCTCCACGGCCCGGTCCTCCAGTCCGTGCTCGCGCACGAACCGCTCGCTGGCCACGACGGCCGCGGCGGAGCCGTCGGAGGTCGGCGAGCACTGGTACTTGGTCAGCGGCTCGTGGATGGTGCGCGCCTCCAGCACCTGCTCCAGCGAGTAGGCGTCGCGGAACTGGGCGCGTGGATTGGCCGTCGAGTGACGGTGGTTCTTCACCCCGACCAGGGCGAGCTGTTCGGCGGTCGTGCCGTAGCGCTCCATGTGTTCGCGCGCGGCGTTACCGAAGATCTGCGCGGTGGGCGGAGTCCGCTCGAAGCCGTGCTTGGCGGCCATGATGCCGTAGTGCCGGGCGACCGGACTGACCGCGAAGCCGTCCGCGCCGCTGCCGCCGCCGAGCGCGCCCTTGCTCATCTTCTCGAAGCCGAGCGCCAGCACGCAGTCGTTGAGGCCGCCCGCCACGAACTGACGCGCCATCATCAGCGCGGTCGAGCCGGTGGCGCAGTTGTTGTTGACGTTGTAGACCGGGATACCGGTCAACCCCACCTCGTAGACAGCCCGTTGTCCGGCCGTGGACTGCTGGTGGCAGTAGCCGACGGCGGCCTGCTCGACCAGGTCGTAGCCGATGCCGGCGTCCGCGAGCGCGGCCTCGCCGGCCTCCTTGGCCATGTCCCAGTACTGCCAGTCCCGGGTCTCCGGTTTCTCGAAACGGGTCATGCCGACGCCGACGAGGAACACCTTCTCGGTCATGCTCCACTCCTGTTCTGGGAGACGTGGTGCGTGGGTGCGGGCCTGGGTGCCGGTGCCGGTGCGGATGCGGATGCGGGCACGGATGCGGGCACGGATACCGGTTCCGGGTCGCGTGGCAGGCCGAGGATCCGCTCGGCCACCACGTTGAGCTGGACCTGCGTGGTGCCGCCCGCGATGGTGAGGCAGCGCGCCATCAGCACCGCGTGCCCGGCCTCACGTCCGAGACCCTCGTACACGGCCCCCGACGCCCCGCACAGTTCCAGCGCGCACGCGGCGACGCGCTGCGCGTGCGGGGCCGACACCAGCTTGCGGACGCTGCCACCCGCGCCGGGGTCGAGGCCGTCCAGCGCGGTGAGCGCGGTCCGCAGGTCGATGCAGGTCAGCACGTGCTCGTCGGCGGCGATCCGACCGAGCGCGACCGGATCGGCGACCAGGTCGCCGCCGTGGGCGTGCAGCAGTCGCCGGACGGCGGGCCCGGTGGGGCTGGAGTCGGCCATGTGGACCCGCTCGTTGCCGAGCGTGTGCCGGGCGACCTTCCACCCCTCGTCGACCGCACCGACCACGGCGTCGGCGGGCAGCCGGACGTCGTCGAGGAAGATCTCGTTGAAGACCGCGTCGCCGGTCAGTTCGCGCAGCGGGCGGATCTCGATGCCCTGGGTACGGCGCAGGTCCACCACGAAGTAGGTGAGACCCTTGTGCTTCGGCTTCTCCGGCGAGGTACGGGCCAGCAGGATGCCGTAGTCGGCCGTGCGGGCGCTGGAGGTCCACACCTTCTGCCCGTCCACACGCCAACTCCCGTCCTCCTGGCGGACGGCGCGGGTGCGCAGCGAGGCGAGGTCGGATCCGGCCTCGGGTTCGGAGAAGAGCTGACACCAGGTGATGTCACCACGCAGGGTCGGCATCAGCAGGCGCTCGCGCTGGGCCTCGGTGCCGTGGGCGACGAGGGAGGGGACGATCCAGTTGCCGATGGTCAGGTCCGGCAGCCGGACGTCGGCCGCGCGCAGCTCCTGTTCGACGACGAGTTGGCGCAGCGGGCTCGCGCCGAGGCCGTAGGGCTGCGGCAGATGGGCCGCGGCCCAGCCTCCGGGGGCGAGGCGGCGGCGCTGCTCGGCCGGTTCGAGGCCCGCCACGGAGGCTGCGGCGGCGCGGGCCTCGGCGCGGAACTCCTCGGCCTCGGCCGGAAGTTCCAGCTCCGGCCGCCACTCCCCCGGCTGCGCTGCCTCAGCCTCGGTGACCGCTCGCCACAGCGCCGATTCGCCGCCCTGTAGTTGACGAAGCGTCAGAGCGCGACGCAGGCGCAGGTGGGCGTCGTGCTCCCAGGTGAAGCCGATACCGCCCAGGATCTGGATGCAGTCCTCGGCGTTGGCGCAGGCCGCGTCGACGGCGAGGGCGAGCGCCACGGCGGCGGTGAGCGGCGAGGGTTCGCGCGCCGCGGCCCAGGTCGCGGCGGCGGCCTTCTCGGCGCGGACCAGCAGCCCCGCACAGAGGTGCTTGACCGCCTGGAACTGGCCGATCGGGCGCCCGAACTGCTCACGCACCTTGGCATGTTCGACGGCGGTCTCCAACGCCCAGCGGGCCAGCCCGCAGGCCTCGGCGGCGAACAGGACGGGCGCGACCGCGTCGGAGGCAACCGCGTCGGGCGCGACCACGTCGGAGGCAGCGGCGCCGGAGTCGTCGTCCACCACCGCCACAGGCTCGGCGGCGGCGCCCTCGAAGTCCACCCGGGCCAGGCCGCGGGTGAGGTCGAGCGCCGTCAGCGGGGTGATCCGGACCTCGTCCGCATCGACCGTGTACCAGCCGCCCCCGGCACGGACGAGCAGCAGGTCGGCCTCCGCCGCGCCCAGCACGGGCGTGGCCGTGCCGCTGATCCGGCCGTCGGCCACGCGGAGCGGACCACCGCGGACCACGGCTGCGGTGAGCCCGCCTTCGGCAAGGGAGGCAAGGCGGGCGTCACCCGACGGGGCTAGCAGTGCGGACGCCAGCACGGTGGGCAGATACGCGCCGGGCAGCACCGCCCGGCCCGTCTCCTCCACCACGACCGCCAGGTCGAGCAGGCCGCCTCCACCTCCGCCGACCGACTCGGCGAGGTGGAGACCGAGCATCCCCTGCTCGGCCAACCCCTTCCACCACAAGGGCCGAACGGTCCCCACCGCACCCGGCCCCTCCGCCAGCGCGCCCCTGACCACCTCACCGGAGACATCCCGCTCCAGTCGGCGACGCACCGAGGCCCGTAGCTCCCGGTGCTCCTCGCTGATCCCGATGGCCATCCACGCCCCTTCCCGGAACTGACGTGCCGTCAGATTAGAACCTGTTCCAGTAATTGGGAAGAGCAGAGCGGGAAGGCTCCAGGGAAACCTCTTTCGCGCGGCCGTCGGCCTACGGCATGATCTGCCGCCGTGACCACCCCTGTGACCAGCACCGCTGCCGCCTGCCCGGACTGCGGCGGCACGCTCACCGACGACGAGCGGTTCACCCGCTGGTGTCCCGCCTGCCGCTGGAACGCCCTGCCGAGCACTGGGCAGCCCAAAGCCTCCGACGCTGCTCCGAGCAGTCGTCGGCGACTCACCGGCCGGCTCGACCGCAACGCGGAGGAACGGCTCTTCACCGAGGTCGGCACAGCCGCCGCCGAAGGCAGGACGCTGCGGCCCACCATGTCCGCAAACTGGTGCGCCGCCGCGGTGTTGGCCCTACCCGTACACCTGGTCACCTTCGCCCTGCTCGCCCTTGGTTGCTGGCTGCTGACCTTCGGCACCTGGATCGCCGACGCCTTCGGCGTCGCGGTGGTCCTGATCGCGGTCTTCCTCCGCCCCAGACTGGGCCGCTTCTCCCGCGTGCTGAAGAGCGCGCCGACGCCGGGCCGCGAACGGGCCCCGGAGCTCTGGGCGTTGGCCGACTCCGTCGCCGACCGGCTCGGAACACGGCGCGCCGACGCGATCCTGCTCAACGCCTCCTTCAACGCGAGCTACCGCCGCGCCGGGCTGCGACGCCGGGTGGTGCTGACGATCGGAGTGCCGCTCTGGTACTCGCTCGAACCGCAGGAGCGCGTCGCACTGTTGGCCCACGAGTTCGGCCACGGGGCCAACGGCGATGCCACCAGCGGATTCTGGCTCGGCACCGCGCTGGTCTCCCTCGCGCAGTGGTACGAGATGCTGCTGCCCGGACGCCGGTTGAGCGGTGGCCGCAGCGCGGGAGGCGGTCTCGCCGTGGCCGGCGAGGCGCTCGCCCAGGTGGTGATGTTCGCGGTCCGCGGCCTGGTCGTGCTCTGGTTCCGGCTGCTGGAACGGTTCACCCTCGCGGACAGCCGCCGGGCGGAGTACCTGGCGGACGGCTTCGCGGTCCGCCTCGCCGGAGCGGACGGAGCAGCGGGACTGCTCGGGGCGCTCACGCTGCAGTCGGCGTACTGGCACGTCGTCCATCAGCGCACGGTCGCGGCTCGGTGGGTACCGAGTGGACGCGGCGCGAAGGCCCCGGCGAAGACGGAGACGCAGGAGGGCCCGGAGACCCTCTGGGCCGAACTCCAGGAGTACGTCCGGTCGATCCCCGAGACGGAGCGCACCCGGCGGATCGTCGCCGACGAGCTGAGCGACACCGTCGCGGACGGCAGCCACCCGCCGACCCACCTCCGGGTCGGGTACGTGCGCGCCTTCCCCGACGCTCCGGCAGAGCTGGCGCCGTCGGCCGAGACCTGGGACGCGATCGCGAGCGAGTTGCGGCCTTTTGCGAACCGGTTGGCCGCCCACGTCCTCGACAGCTGAGCTCGACCGCCGAGCTCGACCGCCGAGCAGGCCAACGCTGCGCACCGCCCGTATCCGGCGGAAGTGACCCGCCGGTAAGGTGACCCGCTATGGACGCGACCTCGCAGGCCACAGAGATGGCGCAGACGTCAACGACGGCCCCGACGGCGCCGCAGCTCGACCCGGCGCGGCCGATTGAGGCGGTGCCGGATGAGGCGGTGCTCGCCGCGTTCGAGGCGGCCACCGGGTTCATGCCGGTCGACGAGGGCCTCGCCCTCTACGCGGCGGCGGTGGACGCGGTGACCCGGACCGGGCTGCCGCTGCTGGAGGTCGGCACCTACTGCGGCCGGTCGACGATCCTGCTCGCCGAGGCGGCGCGGCTGGGGGGCGGCGTGGCCGTCACCGTCGACCATCACCGCGGGTCCGAGGAGCAGCAGCCGGGTTGGGAGTACCACGACGCGACGCTGGTCGACCCGGAGATCGGCCTGATGGACACCCTGCCCCGGTTCCGCCGCACCCTGCACGCGGCCGGGCTGGAGCCGTACGTCGTGGCCCTGGTCGGGCGGTCGCCGCAGCTGGCCGCGCTCTGGGGCAGGCCGCTCGGGCTGGTCTTCGTCGACGGCGGACACACCGACGAGCACGCGACCGGCGACTACGACGGGTGGGTCCCGCACCTGGCACCCGAGGGCCTGCTGGTGATCCACGACATCTTCCCGGACCCGGCCGACGGCGGTCAGGCGCCGTACCGGATCTACCTGCGCGCTCTTGCCGACGGCTTCGAGGAGATCTCCGTCACCGGCTCACTGCGCGTGCTGCGACGCGGCTGACAGGCCGAACCGGCTGGAGCGGCTGGATCGGCCGCACCGACCACGCACGCCACCCGGACAGAACGCCCTAAAGCGCACGGACCGTTCTGTTCCGGCGGACCCGTCCGGACCGGCCCAGAACGGGACCACGACCGTCGGGAAGATCCGCCGCGCCCACGAACCGGTTCGATACGGTGGCCGCCATCGAACCGGGAACGAGGTGGCGCGTGAGCGAGCAGGACAACCCCGCACCCGCGGTGTGGGACCCGACAGCGCGGGGCGGAGCGGGCGGCTGGGTCCGCCGCGGCAACGGCGGAACCGCACCGACGCAGCAACCCCAGCAGCCACCTCAGCCGTCCCAGCCTCCCCAGCCTCCCCAGCCACGTCAGCCGTCCCAGCCCCAGCAGTCCCCACTGCCGCCCCGGCCGCAGACGGCTGCCGCGAGCTCCTCGGCGGACGAGGAACCGACCGAACTGCTGCCGCCCGTTCGGGAGCTGGACCAGCCGATGGTCCGCCCCTACGCGCCGACCGCGGCCCCGTCGTACCCGCCGCCTCCACCCCAGAACCCGGACCCGGGCGCGCATCCGGCGCCCCCGTCGTACCCGCCGCCCTACCCGCCTCAGCCCGCACAGCCGCCCACGTACCCGCCGTCCTACCCGACGACAGCGCCTCAGCAGCCGTACGCGCAGCACCACCAGCCCTTTCAGTCCCCCTACCGCCAGCCTGACCGCCGGCCCCACGACCCGCCGGGCTTCGAGCCCTACGGGACGACGGCCACCGACGACGGTCCCGCTCCCCGGTCGCGCATGCCGCTGCTGGTCGCGGCGGTCATCGTCGGCGCCGCCGTGCTCGGCGTCGGCGCGGTGTGGGCGCTCGGGCTCGGCTCGTCGTCGGGATCGAGCAGCCGGGCCGCCGGGTCCGCCTCGTCGGCCACGCCCGCCCGTTCCGGCCCGGCCGCCACCGGCGGGTCCGGGGCGGCGTCGCCGTCAGGAAGCGCCTCCGCGAGCGCGAGCGGGAACGCCCGGACGCAGGCGCAGGCCGTGGACGGGCTGTTGAACGAGAGCAACTCCGACCGCAACCAGGTGGTCTCCGCCGTGCAGTCGGTGGCGGCCTGCAGCAGCCCGGCGTCCGTCGCCGCCGCGCAGTCCTCGCTCCAGCAGGCCGCCGCCGACCGGCAGAACCTGATCAGCAAGCTCGGGCAGCTCAACGTCTCCGCCCTCCCCAACGGGACCGCGTTGCAGCAGCTGCTCACCAAGGCCGAGAACGAGTCGCTCAGCGCGGACCAGGGCTACGCCTCCTGGGCCGGCGCGATGGCCAATGGCGGCTGCCAGCCCAACAAGGTGACGCAGACCTCGGACTATCAGGCCGCGGGCGCCAGCAGCGCCCAGGCCACGACCGACAAGAAGGCGTTCGTGTTGCAATGGGACCCGATCGCCAGCCAGTACGGACTCCACCCCTGGACCGAGAATGAACTCTGACCATCACGACGACGACCCCGCGCCGCTCCGGCGGCTCTCCAAGGCCACCACGCTCGTGCTGGTGCTCTCCGCGCTGGTGCCGCTCTGCTTCGCGGGGTGGCTGGGATGGCAGGCCGTCGCCGGGGAGCGCGGCACCGCTGCCACGTCCGGAGCGAAGCCGACGGCGGGCGCGAACGGCAGGAAGCCGTCCAGCGACGGGGCCACGAAGAGCAGTTCCTCCTCCCCGACTTCCACCTCGGCAGGAACCGCGGCATCCACCGCGGCAGGCAGCACGGGCAAGCCGCTGGCCGACAAGGTGATCGTGATCGACCCCGGCCACAACCCGAACAACGTGAACCACCCCGACGAGATCAACAGCCTGGTCTTCGTGGGCAACGGCAGCAAGGCCTGCGACACCACCGGCGCCTCGACGGACGCGGGCTACCCCGAGGCGGACTTCACCCTCGACGTGGCCCGCCGGGTCCGCACGCTGCTGGAGGCCGAGGGCGCCAAGGTGATCTTCACCCAGGACGGGAACACCCCGTGGGGCCCGTGCGTGACGCAGCGTGCCGCCGTCGGCAACCAGGCGCACGCGAACGCGGCCATCTCGATCCACGCGGACGGCGCGGGACCGACCGACTACGGCTTCCACGTGATCATGCCCGCCCCGGTCGACCAGGGCAGCGTGGACAACCAGGCCATCGTCGCGCCGTCGCACACCCTGGGCATGGACGTCCGTTCGGCGTTCGCTACGGCGACCGGCGAGCACTACGCCACCTACATCAACGGTGGTCAGGGCTATGACATCCGCAGCGACCTCGGCGGCCTCAACCTCTCCACCGTGCCGAAGGTCTTCATCGAGTGCGCGAACATGCGGGACGCCGCCGACGCCGCCAAGGTCACCTCGGCGAGTTGGCGTCAGCTGGCCGCTCAGGGCATCGCCGACGGACTCAGCGAGTTCGTCCTGCACGAAGGCAACACGTCGGGCTGATACGGTCCTAAACGGTCATGGGTGGTCCGCCCGTATCATCCGTTCGCCGCACCGTACTCGACGACTCACGAGAGGCCTGACTCGGTGAATCTGCGAAGCGTCACCCGGGGAGATGCCGCGCTGGCGGCCTCGGCGCTGCTGCTGTTCGTCTCCTCCTTCTTCACCTTCTACAAGGCGGACGCAGGGCTGTGCCAGACGGCGCCCGGGGGCGGTGGCGTTTGCTCCACCAACGCCTGGAGCGTCGCGCTCTTCCCGCTGCTCCCCAGCGTCTTCCTGCTCGGCGTGGGCGGCGCGGTGCTGGTCCTGTTGGACCGTCTGATCGCGCAGCCGCCACAGGTGTTGAACATTCCGCTGCGCGTCTGGGGCACGGTGCTGACGGTGGCGTCGGCCTGGTCCGCGCTCTGGGCGCTGTTCGGCGGCCCGACGGGCGCGCTGTGGGGGGAGCCGGCGGCGACGTCCGGCCCGCAGCTCGGCGCGTTCCTCGCGCTGCTCTTCTCGCTGCTCACGGTGGTCTTCGCGGTCTCCGGTCCGGTGCTGCCGGCGCTGGTCGTTCCGCTGCTGCCCGAGGCGAAGCCGACGACGCCGGGCGCACCGGGCGCGCCTGGCGCCCCGGGCATGCAGGGCTACGGCGCCCAGCAGCCGCACCTGGGCCACTTCGGCGGCCAGCCGGTCCAGCAGGCCCACCCGGGACAGCCGTTCCACGGCCCGGAGGCGACGCCGGGGCAGACCCCGCCGGCCGGCGCCGGGTACCCGTACGCGCAGCAGCAGCCCCCCGCGCCCTCGCCGCAGCCGGCGACGCTCCGCGAGGCCGCCCCGCACGACGCACCGCCGCCCCGTGAGCGCGGTGGCCGCACCTTCCGCCTCAAGCCGGAACCGGGCGCGCTCAAGCCGGAGCAGGGAGCGCAGGCCCAACCCGGCCCGCAGGGCCAGGCGTCCACCCCGGCACCGGCAGCCTCTGCTGCGCAGGCGCCCGGGCAGACGTCCGGGCAGGCGCACGGACAGGTCGGGGCTCCCGCTGCTGCCGCCGCCCCGGCGGGTGCTGTCGCCGCCGCCGCGACGCCTGCGCCGCCGTCCTTCTCGCCGTTCTGGTTCGCGGTCCCGGCTGCGCGTCCGCTGGCTCCCGAAGACCACCCGAGCGGCCCGTCGGTCGGCGAACTGGTGCCCGGCACCTGGTACCTGGCCATCGCCCAGCGCGGCGAGGCGCTGCTGACGCAGACCCAGGAGGGCAAGCGCGGCCTGCTCAAGGACACCTCGGGCATCCAGCGCGGCTGATCCCGGAGACCCGACCAGGGGCTGACAACTCAGCGCCCATTGTCACCTGCGGACCCCCACGTTAATCTGATGCTCCGTCAGTTTACCGTGGGGGTTTCGTCATGCGCCTCGGTCTGGTCCTCGGCTACTGGGGCGCAGCGCCCACGCCGGGCTTCGTCGAACTGGCCCAGGAGGCCGAACGGCTCGGCTTCGACTCGGTGTGGACCGCGGAGTCCTGGGGCTCGGACGTGTTCACCCCGCTCACCTGGATCGCCGCGCACACCAGCCGGATCCGGCTCGGCACCGGCATCGCCCAACTCGCCGCGCGCACGCCCACGGCCACCGCGATGCACGCGATGACCCTGGACCACCTCTCCGGCGGCCGGATGCTGCTCGGACTCGGCCTCTCCGGCCCGCAGGTCGTCGAGGGCTGGTACGGACGGCCGTTCCCGCGTTCGCCGCTCACGGCGGTGCGCGAGTACGTGGACGTGATCCGCCAAGTCCTGCGCCGCGAGAGGCCGGTGACGCTGGAGGGCCGCTACCACGCCCACCCCTACGCGGGCCCGGACGGCACCGGGCTGGGCAAGCCGCTCAAGCCGATCCTGCACCCGCTGCGGGCCGAACTCCCCATCCTGCTGGGCGCGGAGGGCCCCAAGAACATCGCCCAGACGGCCAGGATCGCCGACGGCTGGCTGCCGCTGTACTGGTCCCCCGAGCGCGCCGACCTCTACGCCGAGCCGCTGGCCGCGGCGCGGCCCGGTTTCATGGTGGCGCCGATGGTCCACGCACGCGTCTGCGAGGACGTCGAGGAGGGCCTGGCGCCGATCCGGGCCATGCTGGCCTTCTACGTCGGCGGGATGGGCGCGCAGTCGCGCAACTTCCATGCCGACCTGATGGCCCGGATGGGCTTCGAGGCGGAGGCCCGGCGGATCCAGGAGCTGTTCCTCTCGGGCCGCCGCGACGAGGCGATCGCGGCGGTCCCGACCGCGTTCGCGGACGAGATCAGCCTGGTCGGCCCGCGCGAGCGGATCGCCGACCGCCTCGCCGCTTGGCACGCCTCCCCGGTCACCGACCTGCTGGTCACCTCACGCGACCCGCTGACGCTGCGCACCCTGGCCGAACTGCTCCTCTGAACCTGAACCGCAGTGCGTCAGTCGAGCGTCAGGCCGGTGCGCCAGAGGGCGTGGACGCGCGGGTCGCCGAACCGTTCCGGGCCCGGAGTACCTTGCGGCAGACGGCCGTTGAGCCAGAGCATCACGTCCAGCGCGGTACCGCGGACGGCGGCGTCGGCCTTGGCGTGGCCGTGTTCGACGGTGAACCCCTCGGGCGTGCGCAGCAGTTGCCACTCCCCCGGCACGTCCGTGCAGTGCAGATGCAGGCTGTCGCCCTCCCCGCCCAGCGCCTCCCGGCCCTTGGCGGCGAGCACGGCGGGCGTGCCGGCGTTGGCGAGCAGCTCGTCGATGTTGTCGGCGGCCAGCTCCGGCTCGGCGACCGGGAGTTCGCCGACCGCCAGCTGGCCGTCGATGCCGTGCACCAGCGACTCGTGCGCGATCCGGCGGCCCCACCAGCAGGTGCTGCCGTTGCCTGCCCAGCCCCACAGCTCCACGCCCGGACCGGCGTCGCGCAGCCGGCCGACGCCGAGCTCGACGGCTGCGAGCAGCCACTGCGCCGCGGCGTCGTCCGACATCTCCCGGTCCGGGACCTCGCGCATCCGCACCGGTTCCTGGGCCTTGCGGCCGACGATCTCGCCGATCCAGCGGTAGACCATGCCCGTATGGAAGGCCAGGTCGCGCAGGGTCCACTCGGGGCAACTCGGCACGGGCGCGGTCAGCCCGTCCGGCCCGACGCGGGTGACGATCTCGGCCAGCCGACGGCCGTTGTCCTCGGCGGCGTCGAGGTAGCGCTCATGTGACAGCCAGTCCATTGCCATGGCACGGACGCTAACAGGCCCGCGGCTCACCGTCATGCGGGTAGTTCCGCGGGCCTGCTGGGGGCCGTCCGAGCGCCCCAGGCCTGGTTGCCGGGTGCGTCGAGTCAGGCCTCGCGGACGGTCGCGCAGCAGTCGGCGGTCAGGCCGGAGGGGAGTTCCTCCCCACCGAAGACCGAGACGGTCGCCTCGTCGCCACCGAGGGCGGCGACGGCGAGCAGCAGCGCGCCCGCCGTCCAGGTGGTGCGCTCCTCCGGCCAGACGGCGTCGTCCTCGAAGACGTAGCCGGTCCAGTAGCCGCCGCTGTCGTGGCGCAGGTGCTGGATGGACTTGAGGATCTCCACCGCCCGCGTCGACTCGCCCACCGCCCAGAGCGCCAGCGCCAGTTCGGCGCTCTCGCCACCGGTCACCCACGGGCGGTCGGAGACGCAGCGGACGCCGAGTCCGGGGACGACGAAGCGGTTCCAGTCGCGGTCCAGCCGCTCGCGGGCCGCCTCGCCGCGCAGCGCCGTGCCGAGGACGGGGTAGTACCAGTCCATCGAGTAGCGGTCCTTGTCGAGGAACCGCTCCGGGTGACAGGCGACCGCGTGGCCGAGTTGACCCGCCGCCAGTTCCCAGTCGGGCTGCGGCTCTTCGAGGTACTCGGCGATGGCCAACGCGCAGCGCAGCGCGTGGTGGACGCTGGAACAACCGGTCAGCAGCGCCTCGTCGGGCGCACCGCCGTCCTCCTCGCGCCGCCAGGAGACGGTGCCGTCCGCACGGCCGAGACCGAGGACGAAGGTGACGGCCCGGATGACGGTGGGCCAGATCTCCTCCAGGAAGGCGTCGTCGCCCGTGGAGAGGTGGTGGTGCCAGGCCCCGACGGCGACGTAGGCGCAGAAGTTGGACTCCCGGCTGCGGTCGCTGGGTTCGCCCTCCCGGTAGGCGGAGAACCAGGAGCCGTCCGGATTCTGACTCCGCATCAGCCAGCGGTAGGCCGCTTCCGCCGCCGCCTGCTCGCCGGCGACGTCCAGCGCCATGGCGGCCTCGACGTGGTCCCACGGGTCCAGATGCCCTCCGGTGAACCACGGGATGGCCCCGTCCGGGCGCTGCTCGGCCAGGATGCTGCGGACGGTGACCTCGGCCTGCTCGGCCGTCAGCACACCGTCCAGGATCAGCGTCCTCACTCGCCCACCTCGAACGACGCACTTTCCCCGGTGCGGGGCTTGGTCGCGTAGGCGACGAAGCTCTTGCCGATCGCCGGGTTGAGCGCCTTCTCGGTCCAGCGGGTCAGCTTGCCGACGACCGGCGCGCCCACGATGTCCCACACCAGCAGCTGGTGGTAGGCGCGGACCGGCAGCGCCTTGTCGTTGTCGACGCCGACCGCGCACTTGATCCACCAGTACGGCGAGTGCAGCGCGTGGGCGTGGTGGGTGCCGTAGGGGTCGAGCCCCGCGCCGCGCATCTTCTCCAGCAGCTCGTCGCCGCGGTAGATGCGGATGTGGCCGCCCTCGACCTCGTGGTAGGCGTCGGAGAGCGCCCAGCAGATCTGCTCGGGCAGCCAGCGCGGCACCGTGATCGCGATCGAGCCGCCCGGCTTGAGCACGCGGACCATCTCGGCCAACACGCCCTTGTCGTCCGGGATGTGCTCCATCACCTCGGAGATGATGATCTTGTCGAAGCTGTCGTCGGGGAAGGGCAGCGAGAGCGCGTCGCCCTCCACCGCGATCGCGGACGCGCCGGGAGGAGCCTCGCCCTCCAGGTCCATCGCCGCGAACCAGCGCCGCACCTCGCGGATCTCCTCCGCGTTCTGGTCGAGCGCCACCACCCGGCCGCCGCGCCGGTAGACCTCGAAGGCGTGGCGTCCTCCGCCGCAGCCGAGGTCGAGCACCCGGTCGCCTGGCGCGATGGGGAAGCGGGAGAAGTCGACGGTCAGCACGGCCGGGGCTCCTTAGGGTTGCGGGAACTGCGAGCTGCGGTCCAGGAGTGGCGCACAGTGCAGAGAAGTGGCGGAGGAGTTCGGAAAGTTCAGGGAGCCGGAGCGGGCCGGCAGGAAGCTCAGACGTAGCGCCAGCCCGCACCCGCGCGGGCGTGCTGCCCGATACCGGTCGCGATCGCCTCGCGGTAGCGCTCGACGGTCAGTTCGGCCGCGCGGCGCCAGGTGAAGCGGGAGAGGACGCGGGCGCGTCCGGCCGCGCCGATCCGGGCGCGCAGCTCGGGCTCGTCCAGCAGCCGGCCGAGGGCGGCGGCCAGCGCGCCCGGGTCGCCCGGCGGAACGGCCAGGCAGGTCTCCCCGTCCGGACCGGCGACCTCCGGGATCGCGCCTCCGGTGGTGGCGACCAGCGGCGTGCCGGTGGCCATCGCCTCGGCGGCGGGCAGCGAGAAGCCCTCGTAGAGGGACGGCACGCAGGCCACCTGGGCGCTGCGGACCAGGTCGACGAAGGCCGCGTCGTCGATGCCGCCGCGGAACTCGACCGCGCCCTCGAGACCGAGCCGCTTGATCGCCTCGGCGACCGGGCCCTCCTCGGGCCGCTTGCCGACCACGACCAGGTGCGCCTCGCGCTCGGTGCGGACCTTGGCCAGCGCCTCGACCAGGTACACCAGGCCCTTGAGCGGCACGTTGGCGCTGGCCGTAGTGACGATCCGCCCCGGAACCTCGGCGACCGACGCGTCCGGCGACCACAGCTCCACGTCCGCGCCGATCGGCACCACGTGGACGCGCTGCGGCGCGACGTCCAGGTGCTCGACTATCTCGCGGGCGGAGCTCTCGGACACCGTCAGCACCGAGTCCAACCGGGCGGCGACGCGGCGCTGCATGCTCGCGAACCGGTACCAGCGCCGGACCGAGAGCCTGCGCGCCCAGCTCGGCGCCGCGGCCAGGTCGAGCTTGCGGTCCACGGTGATCGGGTGGTGGATGGTGGTGACCAGCGGGAAGCCGATCCGGTCCAGACCGAGCAGGCCGTAGCCGAGGGTCTGGTTGTCGTGCACGACGTCGTACCGGCCGCGGTGCAGCGCGAGGTGGCGCCGAGCGCGAAGACTGAAGGTCAGCGGCTCGGGAAAGCCGCCGGTGCGCATGATCGCGGTCTCCAGCACGTCCACCGGCCCGCGGTATTCGGAGAGTCCCGGCGTGCGGAACGGGTCCGGCTCGCGGTAGAGGTCCAGGCTGGCGATCTCGCCGAAGGCCAGCCTGCCCGGACCGGCCGGGTCGATCGCGTCGACATCCAGCACGGGGTAGGGCTGCCCACCGAGCACCCGGACGTCGTGCCCCAGCCGGGCCAGCTCGCGCGAGAGGTGACGGACGTAGACGCCCTGGCCGCCGCAGAACGGGTTGCCCTTGTACGAGAGCAGGGCGATGCGCAGCGGCTCGTCGTGGCTCGCGGTCAACTGGGACCCCTCTCCTGGGTCTCTTGCTTCTCTCCCGTGCCCTCCCCGGGCCGCCTTGGCCAGGGTAATCTAGAACACGTTCCAGCGTGACAGCATGGAGAGAGCATGAAGATTACCGGCCCGTAGCTTTTCCCGGTTTCGCGGGGTGGGGTGATTCGCGCCACGCCTGCCCTGTGCGCCATCATGCGTGGGATCCAGTGGTAGGTACGTAGGAGCTCCCGATGACGACCAGCCCACGGCCGGCGGCGCCACCGCTCACCGAGCGGCAGGAGGCGCGTCGCCGCCGCATCCTGCACACTGCCGCCCAACTGGCGTCGCGCGGCGGGTTCGAGGCGGTTCAGATGCGCGAGGTCGCGGACACGGCGGGCGTCGCGCTGGGGACGCTCTACCGCTACTTCCCCTCCAAGGTGCATCTGCTGGTCGCGACCATGCAGGACCAGCTCCAGCTCTTCCAGGACCAGACGCGCAAGCACCCTGCGGCCGGGGAGGACCCCGGCACGCGGGTCGCGGAGACGCTGATGCGGACCTTCCGCGGGCTCCAGCGGGAACCGCAGCTCGCGGAGGCGATGGTCCGCGCCCTCACCTTCGCGGACCGCTCGGTCAGCGCGGAGGTCGACCAGGTCTCCCGGATCACGGGAGCACTCATTCTCGACGCGATGGGGTTGGACCAGCCGCCCACTCGCGAGCAGTTGGCCGCGGTGCGGGTGATCGAGCACACGTGGCACTCGGCGCTGGTGACCTGGCTGTCGGGGCGGGCGTCGATCGCGCAGGTGCGGATCGACCTTGAGACGGCATGCAAGCTGTTGACGATGGAGTAGACGGATCCCTTGGGCACGCGGGGAAGTTGCACCTCCAGGGGCGCGGGGCCCTGCTTGGCGCCCCTGAGGCATCTGCAACTCAATCCGGGAAGACAGGGTCTCCGGTCTCTGCCAGCTGAATGAGGATCGCCTCCACCGGGCAGCTCTCCGCAGCCGCCAACACCGCCTCGGAAGCGTCGAGCTCGTCCTCCCTGGGGTGCGACTGACGCGCAGCGTCCAAGCGGAACGCTTCCGGCGCGCTGTTCGCGCAGAACCCGCTGCTGATGCAGACGCCGCGGTCGACCTCGACGTGCCACCGATCGCCCATCCGCGCTCAGCCCTCCTCGGGAATCGCGTAGCCCTGCGGCAGGTTGATGGTCTTCTCCTCCAGGAAGCCCGCCAGGCCCTCGGGGCCGAACTCCCGGCCCAGGCCGGAGTTCTTGAAGCCGCCGAACGGGCCGTTGAAGTCCAGGCTGAAGCTGTTGACCGAGAAGGTCCCGGTACGGACCTGCCGCGCGATGTCGACGCCGTGTTCCGCGTCGGCCGCCCAGACACTGCCGGAGAGGCCGTACTCGGAGTCGTTGGCGATCCGGATCGCGTCCGCCTCGTCCTCGTAGGGCAGCAGGCAGACGACCGGGCCGAAGATCTCCTCGCGGGCCACCCGCATCCGGTTGTCGACGGACCCGAGCAGCGTCGGTTCGACGTACCAGCCGCGGGGCTGGGACTCCGGGACGCCGCCGCCGGCGAGGACCTTCGCGCCCTCGTCCTGGCCGATGCGGATGTAGTCGAGGTTGCGCTGCTGCTGTCGCCTCGCGACCAGCGGGCCGATCTGCGTCTCCGCGGCGAGCGGGTCGCCGACGACCAACTCCCCCACCGCCGCCGCCATCTTGTCCGCGATCTCGTCGTAGCGGGAGCGCGGCGCGAGGACGCGGGTCAGGGCGACGCAGGCCTGGCCGTTGTTCATGTAGGAGGAGCCCATGAGGTTGGCGACCGCCGCGTCCAGGTCCGCGTCCGGGAGCAGGATGGCGGCCGACTTGCCGCCCAGCTCCAGGGTGACGCGGGTGAGGTTGCGCGAGGCGACCTCCATGATCCGCTTGCCGGCCGGGACCGAACCGGTGAAGGAGATCTTGTCGATGCCCGGGTGCCCGACCAGGTACTCGCTGACCTCGCGGTCGGCCGGGAGGATGCTGAGCACGCCGTCGGGCAGCCCGGCCTCGGTGGCGATCTCGGCGAGGATGTAGGAGTCCAGTGGGGTCTCCGGCGACGGCTTGAGCACCACCGTGCAGCCCGTGAGCAGCGCGGGCGCCAGCTTCGCCGCCGCGACGAACTGCGGGACGTTCCACGGCACCACGGCCGCGACCACCCCGGCCGGTTCGCGTCGGACGAGGAGCGGGCTGAGCACGCCGCTGCGGTACTCCTCGAACCGGAAGTTCCGGGCGGCGGCGATGGCCGCGTCCCAGATCATCATCGGGCCGTAGGCCTGGGCCAGGATGCTCCACGAGTACGGCGAGCCGTTCTCGGAGCTGATCACGCGGGCGATCTCGTCTGCACGGGCGGCGATGCCGTCCTTGATCCGCTCGCAGACGGCGATCCGCTCGGCCAGGCTCATCCGCGGCCACGGTCCCTCGTCGAACGCCGTCCGGGCGGCGTCGACCGCGCGGTCCACGTCCTCGCGGGAGGCGTGCGGGACCCGGCCGATGACCTCCTCCGTGTGCGGGGAGATCACCTCGATCACCTCGGACCCGGCCGGGGCGACCAGCACGCCGCCGATGTAGAGCTCGCCGTACTCGGTGACGCCACCGGACGCAGCGCTTTCGGTCATCGACCTCTCCCTCCGGAACCCTGTCCCACTCAATGAGAACTGATACCAGTTCTACTTATGGGCAGCAATGGCCATGCAGTAACCTCCCGGATTGGATGCATGGCACAAGGAACCTGTTCCAGTCTCTTGCGCCCGTCCGCCGTTCCGGTGCGTCGAACGAGGAGGCTGCAAGTGCCGCAGGAGCCGCCGCAGGAGAACCCCGACCGCGTGGCCTGGCGCGACCGCGTCCTCCCGCCCGCGCAGGACCTGGGCGGCGGGGTGTGGAGCATCCCCGTACCGATCCCGGACAACCCGCTGCGGTACACGCTCGTCTACCTGCTGGAGAGCGACCGCGGTCCGGTCCTGGTCGACACCGGCTGGGACGACCCGTCCGGACGCGAGATCCTCGCCGCCGGGGTCGCGGCCGCCGGGCACGCGATGTCCGACATCCACGGCATGCTGATCACCCATCACCACCCCGACCACCACGGGCTCTCCGCGCACGTGCGCGAGCTCTCCGGGGCCTGGATCGGCATGCACGCGGCGGAGGCCGCGGTGGTCCGGGCGGTCCGCGACATCCCCTCGGAGGTCTGGATCGGACGGATGACCCGGAGCATGAGGGCGGCTGGGATCCCGCAGGAGCATCTCGACGGCCTGTCCTCCTGGGGCGACGACTCCGAGGGCGGCCCGGCGACGCTCGGCGCGGCCGTCCCCGACCGGGAGCTCGTGCACGGCGAGAGCGCGGGCGTCCCGGGGCGTGAGCTGCGGGTGATGTGGACGCCCGGCCACACGCCGGGCCACGTCTGCCTCTTCCTGGACGAGAAGCCGCGCACCCGGCTGCTCAGCGGCGACCATCTGCTGCCCACGATCACCCCGGTGGTCAGCCTCTATCCGGAGAACCCGCAGGACGAGCCGACCGATCCCCTCGGCGATTTCCTCGACTCCCTGGAGCGGATCGCCGCACTCGCTCCCGAGGAGGTCCTGCCCGCGCACCAGTACCGCTTCACGGACGCGCCGGGCCGGGTCCGCCAGTTGCTCGACCACCACGCCACGCGGCTGGCCGACCTGCACAGCCAGCTGCGCGACGAACCGCTGACGCTCTGGCAGGCGGCGCAAGGCATGCACTGGAACCGCCCCTGGGAGGAGCTGGGCTTCCTGGCCCGGCACCTGGCCGTCTCGGAGGCGGCGGCGCATTTGCGCAGACTGGTCAAGACGGGCCTGGCGGAGGCGGTCACGGACGAGGAGCCGATCCGCTACCACGCACGGTGAGCGCTAGGGTGTGGCTCGCGGCGTTGCTCCGCGCCGCGATCGGTGCCGCGTTCCATGCTCAGCGAAAGGCCTCACCCGCATGCACTCCGCCCTCCGCCCCGTCGTGACGGCGGCATGTGGTGTCGCCCTGTCGGCGTCCGTCGTGCTCGGCATCGCCGGGCCCGCGCTGGCCGCGCCGATGAACGGCTCGCCGATCTCCCCGACAACCGCCCCTGCGGCTGCGCCCACCACCGCGTCACCGTCCGCTGCGGCCTCCGCGCCCGCTGCGGCCTCCGCCTCCTCTTCGGCGCCGACCGCCACCGCCGGAACCGCCACCAGCCACCCCACCGCGCCGCAGAGCCCGAGCGCCCCCGCGTCGGCGTCCTCCGCCTCCCCGGCCCCAAGCAAGGGCAGCAGCGGCACCTCCCCGTGGCTGTTCTTTGCCGTGGTGCTGATCGCCAGCGTCGGTGCCGGACTCTTCATCAGCTACAGCCGCAGCAAGCGCTCCTGACCCGTCAGAGCAGCTCGGCCGTCTCCAACGCGAAAGCGAACGGCTCGGGCAGTTGCAGCGGCTCCCCGAACGGAACCGATACCCCCGACGCGTAGTCCTCCCCGGCGGGGTCGCTGTAGAGCAGCACCCGCGACTCGTCCCGATCGATGATCAGGTACAGCGGGATCGCCGCGCGAGCGTAACAGTGGCGTTTGACCGTCCGGTCGTCGGAGGGCCTGGTGCTGGTCACCTCGACCACCATCGCCACCCCGTCGGCATCCATCCAGGACGGCGCTCCACGGAAGATCCGCAGCTCGCGCGGAGCGAAGGTGATGTCGGGAATGACATGGTTCTTGGGGCAACCCCCACCGCTGGGCATGCGGAGCCCCTTCATGCCCGAGGCATCCATGCTCACCTTGGCGTAGGCCTGGATCTGCCGCATCACGGTGCTGATGCAGTCCTCGTGATCCCCGTCGGGCGTCGGAGACACAACGCAGGCGCCATCGACGAGCTCGGCCTTGCAACCCTCCAGAGTCTCCAGAGCGAGCAAGCCGTCGAACGTCGCAACGCTCACGAGCTGCTGCCTTGTCACAGCAGCTCGCCAGTGTCCAGCACGAAGCCGAACGGCGCCGGCAGCGGCAGCGGCTCGCCGAAGTCGACCGCGTAGCGGTCCACGTAGTCATCACCCTTGGGAAGGCTGTGCAGTACGACCTTGCCTTGTTCCCTGTCGACCAGCAGGTAAAGAGGGATGCCGCCACGGCCATAACAGTGGCGCTTCATCACCCGGTCCAGCGATGCTCTGAGGCTGGTGACCTCGACGACCATGGCCACCCCGTCGCAGCGCATCCACGAAGGCGCGCCTCGGAAGAGCCGAAGAGCCCGGGGCGCGAAGGTGATATCGGGAATCGCGTGGTTCTTTGGGCAGGGCCCGCCCCTCGGCAACAACAGCCCCGTGTTCCCGGACTGCTGCATCGGCACGTTCGAATCCCGGTAGACGCGGAACGCGATCTGGTCGATGGCGTCCTGGTGATCCCCGTCCGGCGCGGGCGACACGATGATCTCCCCCTCGATGAGCTCGGCCTTGAAGCCCTCCGGGGTTTCCAGAGCGAGGAAGCTCTCCAGCAGGAGCTCCTCAGGTGTCGGCATCGCCTCGTGCGCCATACAAGCCATGGTCCACCCCCTCGGTGTTCACGACCACCCTTACGCACTGTGGCGGGGCGTGCCGGAGAGTCAGGAAGTCTTCACTCGAACGAGTTCGAAGACAGCTGGGCGTCCAGGATCCGGGCCCAGTGACGCACGATGCGCGCACGGCGGGCGCCGTCGTCGCTGAGGATGTCGGCGAGGCCGAGGCCGCGGGCCATGTCCAGGGTGGCCTGGACGGTTTCGCGGACGCCCGGGTGGGACTCGTCCGCGCCGAGGAGGGCGACGGCGGTGTGGTGGGTCTCGCGGCCGACGCGGGACTCCAGTTCGAGGACGCGCGGGCGGAGCTGGTCGTCGGTGCTGACCGCGACCCAGAGCTGCAGGGCGGCGCGGAAGAGCGGGCCGGTGTAGAGGTCGACCAGCATCCGCACCACGGCCTCGGTGCGGTTCGGCCCCCGGGCCGGCAGCGCGGCGGCGGCCGACTCCAGCACTGCGTGACGCTGGACCGCGACGTGTTCCACGGCCGCGGTGAACAGGTCCTCGCGGGTCGGGAAGTGGTGCTGGGCCGCACCGCGCGAGACCCCGGCGCGCTCGGCGACCACGGCCACCGTGCTGCCGGTCCAGCCCACCTCGGCGAGGCAGTCGACGGCCGCCTCCAGCAGGCGCTGCCGGGTGACCCTGCTCCGGTCCTGCTTGGGGGCGCGGGCAGGGGTGGAGGCAGGGGCGGGGGCGACTGGTTGTGGCGACACGGCTGATTCCTTTCCGTGCAGAACTCTAGACGCCCCCGCCCGAGCGGACTCGCGGCGTCCGCTCAGTAGGACTGCCGCTCCGCAGGACTGCTGCTCCGCAGGGCTGCCGCTCAGTAGGACTTCGGCAGGCCGAGCGTGTGCTGGGCGACGTAGTTGAGGATCATCTCCCGGCTGACCGGCGCGATCCGCCCGACCCGGACCCCGGCGACCAGCGTCGCCAGGCCGTACTCGGACGTCAGGCCGTTGCCGCCCAGCGTCTGCACCGCCTGGTCCACGCTGCGGACCGCCGCCTCCGCAGCCGCGTACTTGGCCATGTTGGCGGCCTCGCCCGCGCCGAGGTCGTCGCCCGCGTCGTAGAGGAAGGCGGCCTTCTGCATCATCAGCCGGGCCAGCTCCAGCTCGATGCGGACCTGGGCCAGCGGGTGGGCCAGGCCCTGGTGCGCGCCGATGGGCGTCTTCCAGACGGTCCGCTCCTTGGCGTAGTCGACCGCGCGGTCCAGCGCGAACCGGGCCATGCCGGTCGAGTACGCGGCGGCCATGATCCGCTCCGGGTTGAGGCCCGCGAAGAGTTGCAGCAGGCCCGCGTCCTCGTCACCGATCAACGCGTCGGCGGGGAGCCGGACATCGTCCAGGAAGAGCTGGAACTGCCGCTCGGGCATGTGCAGTTCCATCTCGATCGGCCGGTACTCGAAGCCGGGCGCGTCACGCGGGACCACGAAGAGCGCCGGCTTGAGCTTGCCGGTACGGGCGTCCTCGGTGCGGCCGACGATCAGCGTCGCGTCGCTGGCGTCCACACCGGAGATGAAGACCTTGCGGCCGGTGAGCAGCCAGTCCGAGCCGTCGCGGCGCGCGGTGGTGGTCAGGCGGTGCGAGTTGGAGCCGGCGTCGGGCTCGGTGATGCCGAAGGCCATCCGGACGCTGCCGTCGGCGAAGCCGGGCAGCCAGCGCTGCTTCTGCTCCTCGGCGCCGAAACGGGCGATGATGCTGCCGCAGATCGCCGGTGTGACCACCAACATCAGCAACGGGCAGCCCGCGGTGCCGAGTTCCTCCAAGACGATGGCGAGCTCCTGCATGCCCGCGCCGCCACCGCCGTACTCGGCGGGCAGGTTGACGCCGAGGAAGCCCAGCTTGCCCGCCTCGCGCCAGAGTTCCTCCGGGATGCGGTGCTCCTTGCCGCAGGAGAGCAGGTAGTCGAGGCCGTAGCGGGCGCCGAGCGCGCGCACCGCGGCGCGCAGGTCGCGGCGCTCCTCGGACTCGACGAAGGTGCTTTCGTAGGTGCTTGCCGACGCGGTCATGGCTGCGGGGTCCCCTCCTCCGGGGTCATGTCCGGGGTCTTGTTGCTGCCTGTGGATATCTGTTCCTCGCCCGACCCGCCGGGTTCGCCGATCACGGCGAGCAGCGCGCCGGTGTCGACCTGCTGGCCGACGACCGCGCGCAGTTCGGTGACCGTGCCGTCCGCCGGGGCGGTGACCTTGTGCTGCATCTTCATCGCCTCCAGCCAGAGCAGCGGCTGCCCGGCCGTGACACGGTCGCCGACGGCCGCCTCGACGCGGACGACCGTGCCCGGCATCGGCGCGAGCAGCGATCCGGCCGCCGCCTCCAGGCTCGGGTCCGGGAAGCGGGGAAGCTCGTTCAACGCGACCGCGCCGAGCGGCGAGTCGACGTGGACCAGCGCCTCGCCGTAGCGGGCGACGGCGAACGTCCGCCGCACGCCCTCGACTTCGAGCACGACGCGGTCCTGCGCCGAGGAGACGAGCGCGACGCCGGGGTGCGCCTCGGCGCGCAGGCCGTCCCGGGTCAGGCGGTAGCGGACCTCCTGCTCGCCGCCGTCCACCCCGGCCACGGCGTAGCGCTTGACCTGCGGATGCGCGGGCACGTTGCGCCAGCCCCCGGCGATCGGCGTGCGCCGTTCCGCCGCGTCGGCCAGCGCTGCCGCCAGCGCGGAGACCGCGACGGCGTCCTTGTCGGCAGCCGCGGGCCCGCCCTCGGGAGGGTTGCGGGTGAGGAACGCCGTGTCGACGCGACCGGCGAGGAACTCCGGGTGCCGCAGCACCCGGACCAGCAGGTCGCGGTTGGTGGTGAGCCCGTGGACGCGGGCGCGGCTCAGCGCTCCCGCCAGGCGACGCGCGGCCTCGGTGCGGGTCGGGGCCCAGGCGATGACCTTGGCGAGCATCGCGTCGTAGTGGACGCCGACGGCGCTGCCCGGCTCGATGCCCGCGTCCAGCCGCAGGCCGGCCTTCTCCCCGGCCCGCGGCGGAGCGAACCGGGCGCCCACGCCGGGCAGTTCGATGCGCTCGACGGTCCCGATCTGCGGCTGCCAGTCGCGCGCCGGGTCCTCGGCGTAGAGGCGCACCTCGATGGCGTGGCCCTGCGGTGCGGGCGGCTCGGCCGACGGCAGCTGCCCGCCCTCGGCGACCAGCAGCTGCAGCGCGACCAGGTCCAGCCCGGTGACGCACTCGGTGACCGGATGCTCCACCTGCAGCCGGGTGTTCATCTCCAGGAAGTAGAACCGCCCGTCCGGCGCGAGCAGGAACTCGGCCGTGCCCGCGCCGACGTAGCCGATGGCGCGGGCCGCCGCGCGGGCGGCCTCGTGCAGCCGGTCACGGGTGTCCTCGGCGAGCAGCGGAGCGGGGGCCTCCTCGACGACCTTCTGGTGGCGGCGCTGGATCGAGCAGTCGCGCTCACCGACCGCCCAGACGGTGCCGTGGGCGTCGGCAAGCAGCTGCACCTCGACATGGCGGCCGGTCTCGACATACGGCTCGCAGAACACCTCGTCGCTGCCGAAGGCGGCTGCCGCCTCGGCCCGCGCCGCCGCCAACTCCAATTCCAGCAGCCCCAGTTCGCGGACCACGCGCATGCCACGTCCGCCGCCGCCCGCCGCCGCCTTGACCAGCAGCGGCAGGTCCGCCTCCGTCAGCTCGCCCGGCGCGGCAGCCGTCAGCACGGGGACGCCGGCCGCGGCCATCAACTCCTTGGCGCGGGTCTTGACGCCCATCGCCGCGATCGCGGACGGCGCCGGGCCGATCCAGACCAGCCCGGCGTCCAGCACGGCCTGCGCGAACTCGGCGTTCTCGGACAGGAATCCGTAGCCGGGGTGGATCGCGTCCGCACCGGCGGCCCGGGCGGCGGCGATGACCAGGTCGCCGCGCAGATAGGTGTCGGCGGGCGCGGCGCCCGGCAGGCGGACGGCGGCGTCGGCCTCGCGGGCGTGCGGCGCGTCGGCGTCCGGGTCGGAGAAGACCGCGACCGTGGCGATGCCCAGATCGCGGCAGGTGCGGAAGATCCGCCGGGCGATCTCGCCCCGGTTGGCCACCAGCACGGAGCCGATCACGGCGTCCACGGTGTCCACAGCATTCCCTTTCGGTGCACGGTTGTCGGTCACGGGGCTCACATCCGGAAGACGCCGTAGCCGCCGCGTGCGCCCTGGATCGGCGCACTGTGCACGGCGGAGAGGCAGAGGCCGAGGACGGTCCGGGTGTCGCGCGGGTCGATCACGCCGTCGTCGTAAAGGCGGCCGGAGAGGAACATCGGCAGCGACTCCGACTCGATCTGCTGCTCCACCATGGCGCGCAGACCGGCGTCGGCCTCCTCGTCGTAGGCCTGGCCGCGCGACGTCGCCGCCGCTCGGGCGACGATCGAGAGCACCCCGGCCAGCTGCTGCGGCCCCATCACCGCCGACTTGGCACTGGGCCAGGCGAAGAGGAAGCGCGGGTCGTACGCCCGCCCGCACATCCCGTAGTGGCCCGCGCCGTAGGAGGCGCCGACCAGCACGGACAGGTGCGGGACGCGGGAGTTGGAGACCGCGTTGATCATCATCGCGCCGTGCTTGATGATGCCGCCCTGCTCGTACTCGCGCCCGACCATGTAGCCGGTGGTGTTGTGCAGGAACAGCAGCGGAATGTCCCGCTGGTTGGCCCACTGGATGAACTGGGCGGCCTTCTGGGCCTCCTGACTGAACAACACCCCCTGGGCGTTGGCCAGGATCCCGACCGGGTAGCCGTGGATCCGCGCCCAACCGGTCACCAGGCTCGGCCCGTAGAGCGGCTTGACCTCGTCGAACTCCGAGCCGTCCACGACGCGCGCGATCACCTCGCGCGGGTCGAACGGCTGCCGCAGGTCAGCGGGGACGATACCGAGCAGCTCCTCCTCGTCGTACTTCGGCGGCTCGACCAGGCCGTGGGAACCGTGCGCGTCGACCGACGGTCCCGGCCCCTGCTTGCGCCACTCCAGCCGGGCGACGATCTGCCGTGCGCGGTGCAGCGCGTCGGCCTCGTCGACGGCGAAGTGGTCGGCCAGTCCGGAGACGCGGGCGTGCATCCGCGCGCCGCCGAGCGACTCGTCGTCGCTCTCCTCGCCAGTCGCCATCTTGACCAGCGGCGGACCGCCGAGGAAGACCTTGGACCGCTCGTCGATCATCACCACGTGGTCCGACATCCCGGGCACGTACGCGCCGCCCGCCGTCGAGTTGCCGAAGACGACGGCGATGGAGGGGATCCCGGCGGCGGAGAGGCGGGTCAGGTCGCGGAAGAGCGCGCCACCCGGAATGAAGATCTCCTTCTGGCTGGGGAGATCCGCGCCGCCCGACTCGACCAGGTTGACCAGCGGCAACCGGTTCTCCAGCGCGATCTGGTGGCAGCGCAGCGCCTTCTTCAACGTCCACGGATTGCTGGCGCCGCCGCGCACGGTCGGGTCGTTGGCGGTGATCAGGCACTCGGTGCCGGAGATCCGCCCGATGCCGGTGACCATGCCCGCGCCGACCGGGTACTCGGTCCCCCAGGCAGCCAGCGTGGAGAGTTCGAGGAACGGCGTGTCCGGGTCCAGCAGCAGCTCGATCCGCTCGCGCGGCAGCATCTTGCCGCGCCTGCGGTGCCGCTCCACGTACTTTTGCCCGCCCCCGGCCACGGCCTTGGCCTGTTCGGCGTCGAGCTCGGCCAACTTGTCGAGCATCGCCGCTCGGTGCGCGGCGAACTCCGCGCTGCTCGGGTCGACGCTGGTCGAGAGAACGGTCACAGGAGGACCTCCGGGATGTCCAGGTGCCGCGAGCGGAGCCACTCGCCGAGCGCCTTGGCCTGCGGGTCGAATCGGGCACGGGAGGCGACGCCGTCGCCGAGGATGCCCTCGACGGTGAAGTTGAGCGCGCGCAGGTTCGGCAGCACGGTCCGGGACACGGCCAACCCGGAGGTCTCGGGCAGCAGTTCCTTCAACCGCTCGACGGTGAGGGTGTGCGCGAGCCAGCGCCACCCGTCGTCGGTGCGGGCCCAGACGCCGATGTTGGCACTGCCACCCTTGTCGCCGCTGCGCGCGCCGACGACGTGGCCGAGCGGCGCGCGCCGGTTCGCCGCGCGGACGGCGGGATCCAGCGGCGTCGGCAGCCCGCACTCGGGCACCGGCTCCAATGCTCGCGCGGCGGCCGCGGGTTCGACGGCGATGCGACTGCCGTCCGGCAGCGCGGCCGTGTGCGCGACCTCGGCCGGATCGGCGGTCAGCGCCTCGAAGATGCCGTAGGGCGTGCCCTTGTCCGGCGGCGCGGTGAGGTGGAAGCCGGGGTATCCGGCCAGCGCCAGCTCGACGGGCGCGGCGGCGACCGCACGGGAGACGAGCTTGGCGTCCGGATCGCGAACGGTCAGCCGCAGCAGCGCACTTGCCTGCTCCTCCGTGGCGGCGTCGGCGTGGTCGGTGCGGGCGAGGGTCCAACGCAGATGCTCGGGCTGCTGCTTGCCGAGCGAGTCGAGCGTGTCCGCAAGTTGACTCCTCATCAGCTCGGCCTTGGCGTCGATGTCCAGGCCGGTCAGCACGAAGACCGCCTCACCGATCCAGCCGCCGAGCCGGTTGACGCCGACCTTGAGCGTGGGCGGCGGGGCCTCGCCCCGCACGCCGGAGATCCGGACCCGGTCGGGGCCGTCGGCGGCCAGGGCCACGGTGTCCAGGCGCGCGGTGACGTCGGGTCCCGCGTAGCGGGCGGGGCCGGTCTCGTAAAGGAGTTGGGCGGTGACGGTCTCGGGCGTGACCGCACCACCGGTGCCGGGATGCTTGGTGACGACCGCCGATCCGTCGGCGTGGATCTCCGCCAACGGAAAGCCGGGACGTTCGCCGCCGCGCAGCACCTCCTGGAAGAAGGAGAAGTTACCGCCGGTCGCCTGCGTCCCGCACTCCAGCACATGCCCGGCGACCACCGCACCGGCGAGCCGGTCCCAGTCCTCCCGCGCCCACCCGAAGTGCGCCGCGGCCGATCCGCTGACCAGCGCGGCGTCGGTGACCCGGCCGGTGACCACGACGTCCGCGCCCGCGTTCAGGCAGGCGGTGATCCCCCACCCGCCGAGGTAGGCGTTGGCCGCCAGTGCGTCCGGCCGTTCGGCACGGACGGTGGCGAGGACGTCGTCGCCCTCGACGTGCGCGATCCGCGCCTGCGACAGCCCGAGCCGCTCGGCGAGTTCACGCATCCGGTCGGCCAGTCCGGCGGGGTTGAGGCCGCCGGCGTTGACGACGATGCGGACGCCCCGGTCGAGGGCCAGGCCGAGGCACTCCTCCATCTGCCGCAGAAAGGTCCGGGCGTAGCCGAGGGAGGGGTCCTTTTGCCGGTCCCGGCCGAGGATCAGCATGGTCAACTCGGCGAGATAGTCCCCGGTCAGCACGTCCAGCGGCCCACCGGTCAGCATCTCCCGCACGGCGTCGAACCGGTCCCCGTAGAACCCGGACGCGTTCCCGACGCGCAGGATCGAATCGGACACCTCATGCCCCTTCCGCATTCCGCCTCCGCGGCGGCACCGAACGCGACGGAGCCAGCCTGGCAGGCGGGCAAGAAACAATCAAGCATGATTGCTTTATTCGGTCCGCAGAAAACGGGCGGCGCCCCGCACGCGCGGGACACCGCCCAGAACAAGCCCTACCGAGCCGCGCCAAGCCCTGCCAAGGCCCGCCAAGCCCTGCAAGCCCTGCCAAGTCCTGACGAGCAGGCGGCCTTCAGAGCCGCTGGATGATCGTCCCCGTCGCCAGCGCGCCGCCCGCGCACATCGTCACCAGGGCGAACTCCTTGCCGCTGCGCTCCAGTTCGTGCAGGGCCGTGGTGATCAGCCGGGCGCCGGTACAGCCGACGGGGTGGCCGAGGGCGATGGCGCCGCCGTTTACGTTGACCTTCTCCATGTCGGCCTTCATCACCTGGGCCCAGGACAGCACAACGGACGCGAAGGCCTCGTTGATCTCGACGATGTCGATGTCCTTGAGCGACATCCCCGCCTTGCCCAGCACCGCGCGCGTCGCGTCGATCGGGCCGTCGAGGTGGTAGTGCGGGTCGGAGCCGACCAGCGCCTGGGCGATGATCCGCGCCCGGGGCGTGAGCCCGAGCGCCCGCGCCGCACGTCGTGACGCCCACATCACGGCGGCCGAACCGTCGGATATCTGCGAGGAGTTGCCCGCCGTGTGGATCGCGTTCGGCAGTACGGACTTGAGGCCGCCCAGACCTTCCATCGACGTGTCGCGCAAGCCCTCGTCGTGGTCGAAGAGACGCCACATGCCCTGGCCCGCGGCCTGCTCCGCCTCCGTGGTCGGGACCTGGACCGCGTAGGTCTCGCGCTTGAACCGCTCCTCCGCCCAGGCCTGCGCGGCGCGCTGCTGGGAGAGGACGCCCAGCGCGTCCACGTCCGCCCGGGTCAACCCGCGGTGGCGGGCGATGCGTTCGGCGGCCTCGAACTGGTTGGGCAGGTCGACGTTCCACTCCTCGGGGAACGGCCTCCCGTTGCCGCCCGCCGAGCCCGAGCCCAGCGGGACGCGGGACATGGACTCGACTCCGCAGGCCACGCCGACGTCGACGGCGCCTGCCGCGATCATGTTGTGGACCATGTGGTTGGCCTGCTGCGAGGAGCCGCACTGGCAGTCCACCGTGGTCGCCGGAACCTCGTAGGGCAGTCCCATGGCCAGCCACGCGTTGCGGGCCGGGTTCATCGACTGCTCGCCGGCGTGGGTCACCGTTCCGCTGACGATCTGCTCGACCACGTCCGGCTGCACGCCGGTACGGGCCAGCAGTTCACGGAAGGTCTCGCCGAGTAGATAGGCGGGGTGCAGGTTGGCGAGTGCGCCTCCCCGCTTCCCGATAGGGGTCCGTACTGCCTCGACGATGACGGGCTCAGCGGCCATGAGCAGTCCCTCCCGACTGGGCCAAGAACTGATACTCGTTCTAGTTCTGTCGACCTTTCTATTCGCCCCGGAGCCCCCGCGCAAGGCCCTTGCATCCACTAGAACGTGTTACTACCGTCGAGTGGAGATCTGACGGTACGTCAGAGCTCGGTTCAGCGTTGACCGCACCGTTCGCCCCGTTTCAGACCCCGCCCCGTTTCGGACCGCCCCGTTTCGGACGGTGCGTCAGGCCCAGCCCAGGAGGCCCGAGATGTCCTGCCCGGCCCTGCACGACGGATTCGACCCCACCGATCCGGAAGTCAACCAGGCGGCCGTGCCGCTGCCGGAGTTCGCGGAGCTGCGCCGCACCGCGCCCGTCCGCTGGATCCCGCAGGCCGACGGGACGGCCGGTTTCGACGACGGCGGCTACTGGGCGGTGACCCGGCACGCCGACGTCAAGGAGGTCTCTACCCACCCCGAAACCTTCTCCTCCAGCACCAACACCGCGATCATCCGCTTCCACCCGTCGATCCAGCGCGACGCGATCGACAGCCAGCGGCTGATCATGCTGAACATGGACCCGCCCGAGCACACCCGACTCCGCTCGATCGTGCAGCGCGGCTTCACCCCCCGCGCCATCAACGCGCTCCAGGACACGCTGCGGGACCGTGCCGAGCGGATCGTCCACAGCGCGGTCAAGGAGGGGACCGGCGACTTCGTCGCCGACGTGGCCTGCGAGCTGCCGCTGCAGGCGATCGCCGAACTGATCGGCGTGCCGCAGCAGGACCGGGGCAAGATCTTCCACTGGACCAACACCATGGTCGGCTACGACGACCCCGAGCTCGCCATCTCCACGGAGAAGGGGATGGAGTCCGCCGCCGAGCTGATGATGTACGCGATGGGCATGGCCGAGGAACGCAAGGGCTGTCCGGCAGACGACATCGTCACCAAGCTGGTCAACGCCTCCGGCCAGGGCAACCTCAACTCCGACGAGTTCGGCTTCTTCGTCCTGGTGCTGGCGGTGGCCGGGAACGAGACCACCCGAAACGCCACCAGCCACGGCATGCACGCGATGCTGACCCACCCCGACCAGTGGGAGCTCTACAAGGAGCGCCGTCCGCAGACCGCCGCCGACGAGATCGTCCGCTGGGCGACCCCGGTCATCTCCTTCCAGCGCACCGCCACCCAGGACACCGAACTGGGCGGGCAGCAGATCCGCGCCGGACGGCGGGTCGGCATCTTCTACGCCTCGGCCAACAACGACGAGGAGGTCTTCGCCGACCCGCGGACCTTCGACATCCTGCGCGACCCCAACCCGCACCTGGGCTTCGGCGGTGGCGGTCCGCACTTCTGCCTCGGCGCCAACCTGGCCCGGCTGGAGATCGACCTGATCTTCAACGCCATCGCCGACGCCATGCCGAACATCCGGCTCACCGGCGAACCGCGCCGGCTGCGCTCGCCGTGGCTGAACGGGATCAAGCGGCTCGACGTCCAGTACGCGTGACCGCTCGCGCGGCCGCACCAGCCCCGAACCAGCCCCGGAACCCGCCCCGAACGGGTGAGCGCCCCGGCCCTCACCCGTTCGGGGCAGCCAGGGCGCAGCGCGGACGGCGCGCTGGTACGTCTTGGGCATGGCCCAGCAGCAGGCAACAGACGCCGTCCAGGGTGGTCCCGCGCCGATCGACGAGAGTCCGCGGCGGGTACGGCTGGTGTTCCTCGGCGTGATGCTGGGCATGTTCCTGGCCGCGCTCGACCAGACCATCGTCTCCACCGCACTGCCGACCATCGTCGGCGACCTCGGCGGCGCCAACCACCTCTCCTGGGTGGTCACCGCCTACATGCTGGCGGCCACCGCCACCACGCCGCTCTGGGGGAAGCTCGGCGACCTCTTCGGGCGCAAGGGCGTCTTCATCATCTGCATCGTCATCTTCCTGATCGGCTCGGCGCTGTGCGGACAGTCCCGCAACATGACCGAGCTGATCGCGTTCCGCGCCCTCCAGGGCCTGGGCGGCGGCGGGCTGATGGTGCTGGCCATGGCCGTCATCGCCGACGTCGTCCCGCCACGCGAACGCGGGCGCTACCAGGGCGTGATCGGCGCCGTCTTCGGGGTCTCGTCGGTGGTCGGACCGCTGCTGGGCGGGTTCCTGGTCGACAACCTCAACTGGCGCTGGGTCTTCTACGTCAACCTACCGGTCGGCGTGGTCGCGCTCTTCGTCATCGCGACCGCGCTGCACGCCAAGAAGCCGGAGGGCCGGCCCAGCATCGACTACGTCGGCACGGTGCTGCTGGCCGCCGCGTCCACCTGCCTGGTGCTGATCACCAGCCTGGGCGGGCAGACCTGGGCGTGGAACTCGGTGGAGGTCTGGGGCCTCGGCATCGGCGCGGTCGTGCTGATCGGGGCGTTCATCCTGGTCGAGCAGCGGGTGACGGAGCCGGTGCTGCCGC
Source organism: Streptacidiphilus sp. BW17 (assembly GCF_041262485.1). Lineage (NCBI taxonomy): Bacteria > Bacillati > Actinomycetota > Actinomycetes > Kitasatosporales > Streptomycetaceae > Streptacidiphilus > Streptacidiphilus sp. BW17. Next base: position 91,762 of record NZ_JBGCCR010000018.1, read on the forward strand.
TGCGGCTGTTCCGGAACCGGATCTTCACCGTCTGCTCGGGGATGGGCTTCATCATCGGCCTGTGCATGTTCGGGGCGCTGTCGTACATCCCGCTGTACATGCAGGTCGTCAACGGCAACTCGCCCACGCAGTCCGGGCTGCGGCTGCTGCCGATGATGGCGGGCGTGCTGATCACCTCGATCGGCACCGGACAGCTGATCAGCAGGACCGGGCGCTACAAGCTCTACCCGATCCTGGGTACCGCGCTGACCTGCGTCTCCCTGGTGCTGCTCGCGCAGGTGGACGAGAAGACCAGCGCGACCGTGATGGGCGCCTACATGCTGATCCTCGGCCTCGGCCTGGGCCTGGTGATGCAGGTGCTGATCATCGCGGTGCAGAACTCGACCGACTTCGCCGACCTGGGCACGGCCACCTCGGGCGTGACCTACTTCCGGTCCATCGGCGGCTCGTTCGGCGCGTCGATCTTCGGGACGGTGCTCAACAACCAGCTGAACTCGAAGATCACCCACGCGCTCGCCGACGGGACGCTCTCGCCGCGGTTCCCGGTGAAGCAGGTGCTGGCCGACCCGACGCTCGTGCAGAAGGCGACACCCGCGCAGAAGGCGATCTACGACCCGTTCCTGCACCTGTTCGCGATTTCGCTGCAGACCGTCTACCTGGTCGCGGCCGGGATCGCGGTGATCGGCTTCGTGCTGTCGCTGTTCCTGCGCGAGGTGCCGCTGCGCACCGCGACCCGCACCGGCGGGCAGGGCGAGGCCGCCGGGCCGCCCACGTTCCGCACCTCGGCCGAGGAGATCGAGGGCATGATCACCCGGCTCTCCAGCCGGGAGAACATCTGGGAACGCTACGGCCGCGCCATCGACCGGGCCGGTGTCGACATCTCCGTCCCGCAGGCCTACGGCCTGTTCCGGCTCCACCACGCGGGCCCGATCACCCAGGACCAGATCTGCGCCCGGCTCAAGATCACCCCTGACGAGATCCGGCCCAAGCTGGACGCGATGGTCGCCTCCGGCCGCGTCCAGGAGGACCAGAACGGAGTGCTGACGCTGACCGCGAGCGGCAGGGACGTCATCGACAAACTCTGCACCGCGCGAGTGGCCCAGCTCAGCAAGAAGCTCGAGGGCTACTCCCCCGAGCAGCACGCGGAGCTGGCCTCGATGCTCCGGGTGCTGGCCGACGACTCCCTCGACGCACCGGGTCGGATGCTGAGCGACTGACGGCGCATCCGCACGAGCGGCTTCTGGCATTCGTCCCGGTATCGCCTGCGGACCCGGCTAAGTGGATGCTTTTCGGCCACTTTCCCGGGTTCGCAGCGTCCGAATGATGCTGCATAATCGGCGCGACCGACGCGCGGGCCGGTGCGTCAGGGTGGGTGGCGAGCTGGGGGTGTGATGACGTTTCCGCCGCACGACGGGAACAACGGGAGCAACGACGAGACGACGGTGCTGCCGCCGATCGACGGTGCCCCTGAGCTGGTGCGCCCTTACGTCCAGGCGGTGGAGTCGGAGTCGGCGGCGCAGTGGGAGCCGACACCGGAGCCCGAGCCGGAGCCGGAGACCGCACCGGAACCCGAGACCGCCCCGGATCCGGTTGCTGCCGAGCTCGAGCCGGTTGCTGCCGAGCCGGGCGGCGCGACGGCGGTGCTGCCCGCACCCGACGCCCGCCCCCGCGAGGCGCGGGGCGGTGGCCGCAAGGGCTGGGCCCTGGCCGGTGGGGCGTTGCTGCTGATCGTCGCCGGAACCGGCGCCGCGCTGCTGACCCAGCCGTCCGGCAGCAGTCCGACCGCGAGCACGTCGCCGAGCCGGACGGTCGCCTCGCCGTCCGTCACCGCCTCCGTGTCGGCGTCGGCGTCCGTCTCCGCGAGCCCGACACCCTCGCACAGCGCGAGCCCCGGCCCGAGTGCCAAGCCCAGCCCGACGGTCCCGCCGACGCCGAAGCCCTCCCCGTCCACGACGCGGCCGAGCCCCTCGCCCAGCCCCTCCAAGACGCCGGGCGTGGGCGCCACCCTCCAACTGGGTTCGACCGGGCCCGCCGTGGTGACGCTCCAGCAGGACCTGCGCGCACTGTGGATCGACCGCGGCCTGAACGCCAGCGGCGACTACGACCAGCGCACGGAGCAGGACGTCGCGTCGTTCCAGGTCTGGTACGGCGTGCAGGGCGACCCGTCCGGTGTCTACGGGCCCAACTCGCAGGCAAAGATGGCCCAGTTGATGGCGTCGAGGGGCAACAAGAGCGGGGGCCGGACCAACGGCGGTTAGCCGGTCAGCCGGTGATCGCCCCGGCGATGCTGATGCCGGCCAGGACCAGCATGATCACCGCGGCGACGCGGGTGATCACGCTCAGCGGGACGTGCTTCATCAGCTTCTGCCCGCCGACGATCGCGAGGCCGCCGACCGCGCAGAGGGCGAGCCAGGAGCCGAGGCCGACGGCGAGCCAATCGGTGTACTTGGCGGCCAGGTTGGCGGTCATGATCTGGGTCAGGTCGCCGAACTCCGCGAGCGCGACGATCGCGAAGCTCGTGCCTGCGACGCGCCAGAAGCTGTCCGACTTCGGGTCGCGTCCGGAACCCTCGTCCTCCTCCTCGTCCTTGTGGAACAGCAGCATCGCGGCGCCGAGCACGAAGAGACCGCCGACCACGCCCTCCAGCGCGCGGTGCGGCAGCAGCGACAGCAGCCGACCGGCGACCAGGGCCAGGCTGACTTGAACGGCCATCGCCGCCGCGACCCCGGCGAAGACGTAGGAGGCACGGAAGCGGGTGCCGAGCACCAGGCTGGCCAGGGCGGTCTTGTCGGGGAGCTCGGCCAGGAAGATCACACCGAAGGTGATACCGGCGACGGCGATGCTGCTCACGGAGGACGTCCTCGGGTTGGTTCGGCGCCGGGCCTCCGGCCCACGGCTGCGGGGACGCTTCGGCTCGGCAGCGCGCATGGGTATGACGGGCTGCGGCCGAAGGTCTCGCCGACGCGTCCACCCGCGCGAACTGCGCGACGAACATGTCCCGGGCGCCGGGCGAGCGGTGAGGCTCGCCAGTATGTCGACGGTCCGGCGGAAGGCTACTCCCCTTCGAACGGGGTCGAGTCTACCTGGAGCGCCGTGCGCCGAGGGAACGGCTTAGCCGTGTCCTGCGTCCCGGTCTGTGTAAGGTCTGAATAAGTCTCATTGTCGGACTGCAATCTCAACGGGGGATAACGATGGCTGCCACCACTCACCGCGTCCGCTCCGCCGCCCTCCTCGCCGTCGGCTCGGCCGTGCTGGCGGGCTCGGTGCTCGCCGGGACGGGCACCGCCTACGCGAAGTCCGGGGCGTACGTCTCCGCCGGGACCCCGGTGCTGCGGATCGGGCAGAGCGCGCAGGTCACCGCGAGCGGCGGGGACGACGCGGTCCGGTACACCTACCTCTGCCTGGACGAGCGGGCCGGCGGCAGCGGGTGGCACGTGCTCGGGTGCGCCGCACAGCCGTGGCACGACTACACCCGGTCGGTCCGCGCCACGTCGCGCGGAGCGGAGCAGTTCCGCGCCCGCCTGCTGGCCCGCCGCACCCCGACGGGTCCGCTCTGGGTGGACCGCGTCTCGGGCACGGTCACCGTCCTGGTGCACTGAGCCCGCCGCACATCAGAGCCTTCTCGACGCGGGACCTTCCCGGCGCGGGACCTTCTCGACAACGGGGGCCTGCCGGTAGAGGGTTGCCCCATGGACTACACGTCGCTCGGCCGCACCGGCCTCTCCGTCTCCCGACTGTGCCTGGGCACCATGAACTTCGGCCCGCACACCGAGGAAGCCGACGCGCACCGGATCATGGACAACGCCCTGGACGAGGGCATCAACTTCTTCGACACCGCCAACGTCTACGGCTGGGGCGAGAACAAGGGCCGTACCGAGAGCATCATCGGCAGTTGGTTCGCCAAGGACGGCGCCCGCCGCGAGCGGACCGTGCTGGCCACCAAGCTCAACGGTGAGATGCCGATCCCGGGCTACGCGGGGAGCGGCTGGCCCAACACGAACAAGCTGTCCGCGCTCAACATCCGCCGCGCCTGCGACGCCAGTCTGAAGCGGCTCGGCACCGACCACATCGACGTCTACCAGATGCACCACGTCGACCGGGCCACGCCGTGGGACGAGATCTGGCAGGCGATGGAGGTGCTGGTCCAGCAGGGCAAGATCCTCTACGTCGGCAGCAGCAACTTCGCGGGCTGGCACATCGCCACCGCCCAGGGCGCGGCGGCCCGGCGGAACTACCTCGGGCTGATCGCCGAGCAGTCCCTCTACAACCTGATGGCCCGCACGGTGGAGCTGGAGGTGCTGCCGTCCGCGCAGTACCACGGGCTCGGCGTGATCCCGTGGTCGCCGCTCCAGGGCGGCCTGCTGGGCGGTGTGCTGCGCAAGGCCGAGAACGAGGGCGTGCGCGGCGCGGAGCGGCTGGCCCGCCTCGACGAGGCCCAGATCGCACAGCTGCGGCAGTGGGAGGAGTTCTGCGACAAGCTCGGCGCGGAGCCGGGCACGGTGGCGCTGGCCTGGCTGCTGCACCAGCCCGCCGTGACCGCGCCGATCATCGGCCCGCGCACCGACGCCCAGCTCACCACGGCTCTGGCCGCGCTGGAGCTGTCCCTGGACGCGGACGCGCTGGCCGAGCTGGACCGGATCTTCCCCGGCCACAAGCCCGCGCCCGAGGACTACGCCTGGTAGTCCACCGCTGGTCCACCCCGGACGGCGTGGCGCCGCCTACGATCGGCGTATGAGCGCGGATCAGATCACGTACGTCGCCTTCCTCCGGGCCGTCAACGTCGGCGGCCGGAAGGTGGAGATGGCCCGGCTCCGGGCCGAGCTGGACCAGCTCGGTCTGGGGCCGGCCCGTACCTACATCGCCAGCGGGAACGCCTTCTTCGCCGCGCCGCGCACCAGCGGCGCGAAGCGGGCGGCGCTGCGCGCGCGGATCGAGGCGCGGCTGCAGACGGCCTTCGGCTTCGAGATCCCGACCGCCCTCTACACCCTGGACGAGGTCGAGGAGGCGTACGCCGCCGCGCCGTTCGCGGCCATGGGACCGGTCGCCTCCCACGAGCGGTACTCGATGCTCTTCACCACCGGCCCGCTCGATCCGTCCGTCCTGCCGCAGGCCGGGGCCCGCGGCGACTGGGAGGTGGTGGGCCTCCACGACGCGACCGCCTACCTCCGCTACCGCGTCGTCGAGGGCCGCGGACCGGCCAACCCGGTGCCGCGACTGGAGAAGGCGTTCGGCGTCCAGGGCACCGGGCGCTTCCACCACACCGTCGAGAAGATCATCGCCGCCGCGAAGAGTTGAGCACTCAGCTCGGTCCGTCCCAGTCGAGCGTCGGCGGGAGCACGCCCTCCAGCGTGAGCAGCCAGCGCTTCACGTCCATCCCCAGCTCTCCCCCGAAGAAGCCGCCCAACCCGTCGGCCGCGACCACGCGGTGACAGGGCACCAGCAGGAACAGCGGGTTCGACCCCATGATCTGCCCCACCGCGCGGGCGGCGAGGTGCGCCTCCAACTCGTTCTCGAACGCGCCGCTGCGGGCGGCGAGTTCGCCGTAGGTGACCGTCCGCCCGTACCCGACGGTGCGCTCCAGCGTCTGCAGCACCTGGCGCTGGACCCCGTCCGTCCAGCTCCAGTCCAACGGCAGTGAGAGTGTCCGGCGCGCCCCCGCGAAGTACTCCGCGAACCGGGCGGCCACCATCGCCGCCCGCTCGTCGTCCTCCGGACACGGCTCACCGGGCAGCCCGTCGTGCCAGAACGACGTGCTGACGACCCCGCGATCGGTCACCGCGACCTGTATCGGCCCGGTGGGCAGCGGCGACTGGACCGCGACCCAGCGGGCGTTCGTCTCCATGCAGAGGACTCTAGCGAGGGGGTGTGACAATCCCGGCGGTGTGGGTTCCGGCTCAGGTCAGCGCCAGTGCCGCCGCGCCGATCAGGCCCGCGTCCGTGCCCAGTTCCGCCGCGCGGACCTGCAGGCCCTGAGTGAAGGGCAGCGCCGCGTAGGTCGTCAGGTGGTCACGCAGCGGCGCGAGCAGCAGCTCGCCCGCCCGCAGGACGCCGCCGCCGAGGACGGCCACGTCCAGCTCGACCAGCGTCGCGGTCGCCGCGATGCCCGCGGCCAGTGCCCGCGCGGCGCGGTCGAAGGCCGCCACGGCGACCGGGTCGCCCGCACGGGCCGACTCCGCCACCGCCGCCGCGTCCACCGCGCCGTCCGGGCCGTCAGGGGTGCGCCAGCCGTGGGCCACCGCCCAGGAGGCGATGGCGGTGCCGCTGGCCACCCGCTCCAGGCAGCCGCGTGAGCCGCACGGGCAGGGCTCGCCGTCGAAGTCGACGGTGATGTGGCCGAGATGACCCGCGTTGCCGGTCGGCCCCGGGTAGACCTTGCCGTCCAGGACCAGGCCCGCGCCGACTCCGGTCGAGACGACCAGGCAGAGCGCGTTGGCGTAGCCGCGCGCCGCGCCGCGCCAGTGCTCGGCGGCCGTCATGGCGACGGCGTCACCGCCCAGGACCGTGGGCAGACCGTCGACCTGCGGCAGCCCGCGCACCCGAGCGACGACGGGAAACCCGCGCCAGGCCGGGATGTTGACGGGGCTGACCGTCCCGAGCCCGATGTCCACCGGCCCCGCGCTGCCGACGCCGACCGCGGTGACACCGGCCCACCGCTCGTGCTCCGCCAGCACCGCGAGCACCTCGGCGACCGCCGCGAAGACCTCGTCCGGATCGGGGGCCTTGGCCTTGGTCGGACGCTCGACCCGGTGGAGGAGGACGCCGTCCGGGTCCACCAGGCCACCGGCGATCTTGGTACCGCCGATGTCGATCGCCGCGACGCAGGATGCAGGGGAAGTGCTCATGGTCAGCGAGTCTGCTGGCCTGCTCGTGCCGATGTCCACCTCAGGCGAGCCGGCCCACGTAGCGGATGCCGTTGGCTCGGATCGCTCGGGCGTCGATGGCCGCCTGCTCCTGCTCGGCGGTGACGCCGTCCAGTGCCAGGTGGAAGTAGGCGTCGAACTCCAGCAGCTCCGTCTCGAAGGGCGAGGCCTCCAGCGCGTGGAGCAGCGTCTCGCCGGTGAGCAGCCCCGCGGCGTCCGCCCAGCCGTTGAAGTACGCGGACCAGTCGCCGCCCTCCTCCTGCCAGGCCTGGCGGTACCGACGCAGCCACCAGCCCCGCTGCAGCTCCTCGCCCTCGCCCTCGCCCTCGGCCGGCTCGGGCGCGTCGGGCCCCAGCCGGTCGAAGCACCAGCGGGCGGTCGCCTCGTCGAACCGCTCCCGCGCCCACTCGCGCACGACCAGCCGCCCGCCGGGCTGCATCAGCTCGGCCACCCGGGCCAGCAGGGCGTCGATGTCGTCGACATGGTGGAGCGAGAGGCAGGCTACGGCCGCCTCGACGGGGAGGTCACCGGCCTCCGGCTGCCAGTCCTCGAAGCGGAGCCGCCGGTACGACGGACCCTCCGGCGCACTCGGGTCGACGCCGACGGCGTGGTGGCCCTTCGCGTGCAGCAGCGGGACGAAGCCGCCGAGCGGCCCGCACCCGATCTCCACCACGGCGCCCGGCCCGGGCGGCACCTGCTCCTTCACGAACGGCCACAGCGCGTCGATCCGCTCCCGGTCCCCCGGCAGGACCGGACGCGGGCCGTCGTGGTCGTGGCCGCTCCCGTGCTGGTGGCCGTGCCCGCCGTGACCGTGCCCGCCGTGCTCGTGCGCCATCCGCCACGCCTTCCGTCTCGTCGCCGTTCGTGCGTGCGCGCTCAGCTTGCCACGCGGGCCACACGGCACGACACAGCCGACACCGACTATTGGAAGGAAGCGTTCCGGCCGAATCCGGGTTGGATGGCCGATGAGGAGTTGTCGGCCACCGGCCGAGCGCGCGTGTGCTGCGCGTCAACGCCCTCGCTGCGGAAGGACTTCAGCTCATGCGCTTTGCTGTCCTGGGTACCGGCATCGTCGGTCGTACGATCGCCGGAAAGCTGTCCTCACTCGGCCACGACGTGGTGATCGGCACCCGCGACCCGGAGGCGACGCTCGCCCGTCAGGACAAGGACCGCGCCGGGAACCCACCGATCTCCGCGTGGCTCTCGGAACACCCGCAGGTCCGGCTCCTCCCCTACCCCGAGGTGGGCGCGTTCGCCGACCACGTCGTCAACGCGACCTCCGGAGAGGGCAGCCTGCCCGCGCTGGAGGCGGTCGGCGCGGACCACCTGGTCGGGAAGATCGTCATCGATGTCGCCAACCCGCTCGACTTCTCCCAGGGCTTCCCGCCCTCGCTCAGCCCGGTCAACACCGACAGCCTGGCCGAGCAGATCCAGCGGGCCTTCCCCGAGGCCCACGTCGTCAAGACGCTCAACACCATGAGCGCGCTGGTCATGGTCGAGCCGACGCGCGTCCCCGGACCGCACTCGGTCTTCGTCTGCGGCAACGACGCCGAGGCGAAGAAGACGGTGACCGCGCTGCTGGAGTCCATCGGCTGGCCCGCCGACGAGATCTACGACCTCGGTGACGTCACCGGCGCGCGCGGGACCGAGATGGTGCTCCCGATCTGGCTCCGCCTCTACGGGTCCTTCGGGGACGGGGACTTCAACTTCCACATCCAGCGGGCCACCCGCTCCGCCTGACCTACGACCGCCCGTCGGCTTCCCCGACATCGCCCAGTTCGGAGACAACGGCGTCGACCTCGGTCAGCCACCCGGTCCAGAACCGCTCCATCTCGATGCCCGCGGTCAGCACCAGGTGCTGCAGCTTGGCCTCGGCGGTCTGCCGGGCCTCCTTGTCGGGGAAGTCGCGGGTCTCCATCACCCGGTAGGCGTCCAGTTGCGCGGTGTGGAGCGCCAGATGACGGCGGACCTCCGCGCCGAGGTCCCCGACGCCGACCATGGCCGCCGCGCGCAGCCGCAGGGCGAGCGGGTCGCGCAGCGCACGCGGCTCGTCGCTGCGGGAGACCCAGGCGGCCAGCTCGTCCCGGCCGCGGGGCAGCACCTCGTACTCCTTGCGGCGGCCCTGGGCCGGCGGGCCGGGGATGGCCCGGATCAGCCCGGCCTCCTCCAACTTGCCGAGCTCGCGGTAGATCTGCTGGTGGGTGGCGGCCCAGAAGAAGCCGATCGACTTGTCGAAGCGCCGCGTCAGCTCCAGCCCGGAGGACGGCTTCTCCAGCAGGGCGGTGAGGATGGCGTGCGGCAGCGACATGCCCCAGATCCTAGGCCGAAGCAGGCCCGCAGGGTCCGGGGCGGCCGCGTGCCGCACGCCCTCACACTCGCCGCGCCACCCTCACGGCACTAGCTGATCGTCCACTGCTGGAGCGCGGAGCCGGTGTCCGTCTCCTGGGTCACCAGCGAGCCGTCGGCGGCCCCGGCCGTGGTGAGCAGCAGCCCGCTGTGGACGTTGGTCACCGTGTCCTGGCCGGAGGCCAGCCGGGCGACCGTCCAGTGCTGGTTGCTGTTGCCGGTGCAGGTCCACTGGATGACGGCGTCGCCGGGTGTGGTGGCGCCGCCGTTGTCGTCCATGCAGAGGCCGGACTGGGCGTTGACGATCTGGTACGACCCGTCCGGCTGCTGGGTGAACTGCCAGCTCTGGTTGGCGCCGCCGTTGGCCGTCCAGGTGATCAGCTGGGTGCCCGCCTTGGTGCTGTGGTTGGGGTCGTCCAGCGCCTTGCCTCCGCCGCCCGCGCCGAGGACCAGGGAGTGGGTGCCGTTGAGGTTGCTCGGCGCGGTGCCCACGGCGGTCATCGTCAGCGTCTGCTGCGCCGCCGTCCGGCCCCCGCCGACGCTGCTGCCCGAGGTGTCGGTCCAGTACCGGGCCGGAGTGGTCTCGGCGACGCCGCCGCCTGCGGCGGACAGCCCCAGCACCAGGCCGCTGTAGCGGTTGACCAGTCGGTACGTGCCGCTGCCGTCGGCGTCCGGGATGACGAACCACTGCTGACCGACCGTCGGACCGCCGCTGCCCTCGGCGGTGACCGTCGGACTGGTACCCCAGGCGCGACCGGCGGTCGTGCCGGAGTCCACACCGAGCAGCTGCCCGGTGGACGCGTTGGTGATCCGGTAGGAGCCGTCGCCGTCGCTGGCGAAGGACCAGTCCGCAAGCGTCGACCCGGTGGCGGCGGACGCGGAGCTGGTGGCGCTGCCGCCGGCGACCTGGGTCAGCACCCGGCCGTCACCGCTGGCGACGGTGTAGGTCTTCGTCGGGTCGAACGGGGAGGCGGCCGGGGCCGAGGAGTCCACGGTCACGTTGGCGTACTCGCCGTCCGAGCTGTGGCAGGAGATGGCGCAGTAGGCCCGGAACGACTTGCCGACGATGCTGGAGCTGGTCAGGTTGGCGCTGTCCAGGAACCAGCGGTACCAGGACTGGTCGGTGTAGCTGCCGGAGGTGCCCGCCAGGTACCACTTCTGCGTGGCCAGGTTGTCGGTGACGTAGTACTGCTGCGCCGCCGCCGAGGTGGTCGCGTTCTCCGGCTCGCCGATGTAGAGGCCGAGGTAGGCGTCGTAGGTGATGTTCATGATGAACAGTTGCGACTTGGCCGGCAGCACTCCGGCCGCGATCTGCTGGTCGACGTCGCCGGTGTTGGCCGGGCTGTAGTCGCTCGACGGATCCGTGTAGCCCGTCGGGGTGGACGAGGTGACCGGGACCATGTTGCTCTCCAGGCCGCCGATGCCGGGCTGGGACCAGGAGCCGTCGTACCACTTCTGCCAGGTGCCGCTCGCCATCCTGCCGGAGATGGGCGCGCGGGCGACGTGCGCGAGGCCGCCGTTGCTGCCGCCGACGCCGCCCTTGGGGATGATCCGCGAGCCGTAGTAGACGTAGAAGTACCCGGACGCGGTGTCGACGAAGAGACGCGGGTCGCCGTCACCGTAGTCGTAGGTCTGGTTGGGGAAGGCCGTGGTGTCCCCGCGCGTGGTGCTGTACGGGGACGTGATCGCGTGGCCCTCGATGCTCCAGGTGTGGCCCTGGTCCGTCGACTTGGCGTAGTCGATCGAGTCGTAGTGCAGCCCGTCGCCGAACGGCTGCGGGGTGAACTCGTTGTGGACCAGGCCGTACCAGTCACCGGTGTCCGGGTCGACCCAGACTCCGACCAGGTCGCAGTAGTTGGGCTGGGCGTAGCCGGACCCGGAGGGCGCGGAGGTGGCGGTCAGGCCGGTCGGGCTGTTGTTGCAGCGCCAGGTGGTGTCGGCGTTGCCGTCCTTCGAGTTGGCGGGGTTGACCGCGTTGTCGAGGGACGAGTCGGCGGTAGCGGTGTCGAAGTTGCTGCCGCTGTAGAAGCTCCACGCCCGGGGGTCGGTCGCGCCGTAGAGCGAGTGCGACTCCTGGAAGTAGAACGTCCCGTCCTTGTCGATGTAGCTGCTGGCCGGGGTGTCGTCGGCGTAGTTGTACGTACCGGTCGAGCCGATGGTCACGGTGTAGCTCGCGGCGGACGGGTCGTGGGACGAGCCGTGTGCGGACGCCGAGGCGGCGCCGACGACGTTGCCGCCGACCAGTGCCAGGGCGAGGGCCGCAACGGCGGCTGGAAGCTTTAACGTGCGAGCGGAGCGAAACACCACGGGGGACTCCTGTCTCGGTTGTCTCGGTGTTGCTAATCGGTGGGGGCTGCCGCTTCGAGGACCAGCCACGCGCGGTGCGGGAGGTCCTCGGCGGCCCGCGGGCCCTGCGGGTCCGCGGTGATCGGGGTGGGCCGCGGCTCCGCGAGCGGGAGCAGCAGCGTGGCGTCGACGCGACGGAGTGCGGTCGCGGGCCAGTCGACGACCGGCCGGGTCGGATCGGCGCTGCCGTTGGCGATCGCCAGCCGCAGTACGCCGTCGGCCGCCCGGATGTGATGTGGCATCAGATATGGTCCGCCGCTGACCAGCGGCAGCCGCGGGGTGTCGCCCTCCAGGAAGCGGACCGCGCGGTGGACCAGCCGCTGTCCGGCGTCGTCGTAGGGCAGCACCGTGGCGTCGGTCGCCGCGAGGACGACGACGCGTCCGCCGAGCCGGTTGCGGAACGCCGTACGGCCCGCGCCCCACGGCGGGCCGTACGGCGTCCGGATCCGGGACCAGACCTCCGCGCCCGGGGCCGGGGTCAGTCGGGCCAGCGCGGGCTGCATGTTGACGCTGAGCACCTCGCCGCTGGTGAGGTGCTCCTCCGCGTACGGTCCGGTCGCACAAGGCTCCTCACGGCCGACGAGCTCGACCGCGTCGAGGCCGAGCAGCGGGCCGAAGCCGCGCCGCAGCAGCGCTTCCGCCGCGACACCGTCGAGCAGCAGGCCGCCGTGGAGCAGGCTGCGCACCTCCGCGTCGTCGAGAGCCTCGACCAGTTGCCCGAAGACCGCCTGCACCGGCGCGTCGGCGGCCGTGGTGACCGGGACGCCGTAGCGGAGCAGCAGGTCGGCCGCCGGCGCGGGGTCGACGGCCAGCGCGCCCAGGGCCGTCGCCGGATCGGTCGACTGCTCCGGGCGCAGCCGGACGTGTGCGGCGGCGTCCTGCCGGAAGGGCAGCCCGACGCCGAGCCGGGGCTGGTCCCGGTCGTAGCGCTCGGCCAGCCAGTCCAGCCCGGCCCGTGAGCGACGCAGCAGGTCGGTGACGCGCGGGAAGCGGTCCGCGCGCCGGCCGTGCATGGGATGGACGTTGAGCAACAGCGCGTCCGATCCCGCCAGTTGGGCGGCGGCCAGCTCGGACCAGGTCTGCGTGTCGGACTTGGACCAGGCGGTGTGCGGCCAGTTCTCGACCTCCGGCGCGCTCTCGACGAACTCCGGGCGCAGCGACCGCTGCAGTTCCAGCGACCAGAGCGGGCGGCTCAACTCCCGTCCGGGGGCGTCGGAGTAGGGCGCGAAGTGCGGACGGTGCGCGGCCCGGGCCGCGCCGGGGCCGCCGCTCGACATGGCCGCGAAGAGCGCCCGCCAGTCGCGCCCCTCGACGGACGCGACATCAAGACCGGAGCTCATCAGCCCCAACTGCGCCTGCCCGCCTGAGCGTTGTGCGACCTCGGCGGCGACCGCCCGGGCGACCCCCAGCTGCGCCTCGCGCCAGACCTGTTGCAGCAGCGCCCGCCACGGGTGCGGCTCCCCCGGCGCCGTGACGGCCGCGACCAGTTCCTCCCGCCCGACGACCGTGCCCGCCCGCTCGGCGAACCGCTCCAGCATCAACGGTTCGAAGCCGCCACCCCAGCGCAGCGGCGCGTGGTTGTGGTAGCGGAAGTCGTCCTCCAACCACAGGACCCGGAAGCCGAGTTCGGCGAATCGGCCGTAGTGCCCGACGATCCAGGCCTGCCAGCGCGGGCAGGCGAACGACGCCTGAGCGGCGGCGACCTCGCCGTAGGGCGAGACCATCGGCGCGAAGCCCGGGCCCGGTCCGGGGCGTTCCATCCGCCCGCGCCGTCCCCGGTCGGCATGCCCCACGGTCACCCAGGGGTTGAGGCTGACGGTCAGCCCCGCGTCGACGAGAACCTCCCGGGCCAGCCGGGTCGCGGTCAGCCAGGACTCCTCCTCCGGCCCGGTCAGGTGGCCGGGGAAGGCCTCCTCGGCGGCGGTCAGCAGCACCACCTCCTCGACGCCCGCCTCCGCGCAGACCTTGGCCAGCGCGGTCGCGTCCGCCGTGACCACGGCGGGGTCGGCGTCGGCGTGGATCTGGAACCGCAAGTGGTAACGCGTCGGGTACCGCGCGGGCATGCCGCTCCCCTCACTTGACGCTCCCGGCCACCAGGCCGGAACGCCAGAACCGTTGCAACGACAGGAACATCACGACCAGCGGGACCACCGACACCGCTGCCGCGGTGATCACCACGTTGAACGGCACCGCGTCGCCGATGCCGCGCTGCGCCTGCCAGCCGACCAGGCCCACGGTGACCGGCTGGAGCCGGTCCGAGGCCAGCATCAGCGCGGGCAGCAGGTAGTTGGACCAGATGGAGACGAACTGGAAGAGGAAGACGGTGACCAACGCGGGCGACATCAGCCGCAGCGCGATGGTGGTGAAGATCCGCACCTCGCCCGCGCCGTCCATCCGTCCGGCCTCGATCAGCTCGTCCGGCACCGAGGCCGCCGCGTAGATCCGGGACAGGTAGACGCCGAACGGGCTGACCACGCTGGGGATGAGAACGGCCCAGTAGGTGTTGACCAGATGGACCGGTGAGAAGAGCAGGTAGAGCGGGATCGCCAGCAGCGGCTGCGGCACCAGCACCGCCGCCAGCACCACGTTGAACGCGAACTCCCGTCCCCGGAACGCGTACTTGGCCAGCGCGTACCCGGCCAGCGCCGAGACCGCCGTGCTCACCAAGGCGCCGCCGCCCGCGTAGAGGGCGGTGTTGAGCAACCAGCGGACGTAGATGCCGCCCTGGCGGGTGAACGCGTCGTGCAGGTTGGAGAAGAGCGCGAAGTGACCGCCGAACCAGAAGCCGTCGGTGGTGAACAGCGCGCTGTTGGTCTTGGTCGCGGAGACCACCAGCCACCACACCGGCGCGAGGAAGTAGACCGACGCCACGCCCAGCACGCCCAGGGTGACCCAGCGACCGGGGCTGGCCGCCGACCGGTCGGTCCCCGTCCGGGACCTGCTGTCGTCCGACTCCACAACCGGGCGCTCGACCGGAAGTTGGGAGACCGTCATGACGCCGCCTCCGCCCCGCGCCGCTGGACCAGCTTGAGGAAGCCGAACGACAGCACGAAGGCCAGCAACGCCAGCAGCACCGACTCCGTCGCCGCATAGCCGAAGTTGTTGTCGTCGACCGCGTTGTACGCAGCGAAGATGGGCGTGTAACTGCTGCTCAGATTGGGCGCGACATGCTGCAGCACGGCCGGCTCGTTGTAGAGCTGGGCGGTGCCGATGATGGAGAAGACCGTGGTCAGCACCAGTGCCGGGCGCACGATCGGAATCTTGACGTGCCAGGCGATCCGGAACGCGCCGCAGCCGTCCATCCGCGCGGCCTCGCTCAACTCGGGCGGGATGGCCTGCAGCGCGGAGTAGATGATCAGCATGTTGTAGCCGGTCCAGCCCCAGGTCAGCATGTTGCCGATGGTCGGGGCGAGCATGGCGTTCGAGGTCAGGTCGAGATGGAGCCCGACTGCCTTGCCCAGGGCGGTGATCGGGCTCAGTCCGGGCGCGACGAGGTAGGACCACATCAGCGCGCCGACCACACCCGGCACCGCGTACGGCAGGAAGAACGCGAGCCGGAAGAACCGCTTGAACAGCGTCGAGCGCGCGTCCAGCAACAGCGCCAGCAGCAGCGCGAGCCCGAGCATCACCGGCACCTGCACCACGCCGATCAGCAGCACCCGCAGCAGCGAGGCACGGAAGTCGGCGTCGTGCAGCGCGTCCACGTAGTTGCCGAGACCGGCGAAGACCTTCGTCGGTGCGGACAGTCCGAGGCCGTCGCGGTGCAGCTTGAACAGGCTCTGGTAGACGGTGTAGCCGATCGGCGCCACGTAGACGACGGCGAAGAGCAGCGCGAACGGCGCCAGGAACGCGGCGGCGGTGCGCACCCGGCGCCGCGCGTGCGGCGAGACTGCGAGGGAGGTTGCGACGCTCATCCGGAGACCGTCATCCCCTGCTGCTTCATCTCCGCAACGGTCTTGCCCTGCACGGTGGCGAGCGTGCCGGGGAGTGTGGTGGACCCGGTGGCGCTGGTACCGAGGCCGTCGGCGAGGTCGGTGGAGGTCTGGGTCATGGTCGGACCCCAGAGCCAGCTGGTGTCGATGTGCGCGGTCTCGGCCTTGAAGACGTTGAAGACGACCTGGTTGCCGTAGAACGGGTCGGGCCGGTTCAGTGCGGGGTTGCTCAACCCGGCGGTGGCGGCCGGGTAGATGCCGGTGACGTTGATCAGGTTGGTCAGGCTGGACGGGTCGGTGCTCATCCAGGTGGCGAACTCGGCCGCCTCCTTGGGGTGGGCACAGCCCTTGAGCACGGCTGTCGCCGACCCGCCGTCGTTCCCGTAGACGGGGTTGCCCGCGTCCCAGACCGGCATCGGCGCGACGGCCCAGTCGCCGCTGGTGCCCTGGACGCTGGAGGAGAGGATCGGCGTGTCCCAGACGGCGTTGACGTCGGAGAGGATCTTCCCGGCGGCCATGTCCTTGTAGAGGCTGGGGTCGAAGCTGGGGTCGGTCTTGAGCAGCTTGTTGTCCAGCAGGCCCTGCCAGTAGTTCGCCACCTTCTGGTTGGCGGCGCTGTCGATGCCCACCTGCCACGAACCGCCACTCGTCCCGAACCACGGCGCGCCCGCCTGCCAGGCCAGGCCGGCGTAGTTGTACGCGTCGTTGCCGAAGTCGCCGAGGTAGACGGAGGGATCGGCGGCGTGCACCTTGGCCGCGTCGGCGGCGTACTGGGCCCAGGTCGCGGGCGGCTGCGTGATGCCGTACTTGGCGAACAGGTCCTTGCGGTAGATCAGCGCCATCGGCGCGATGTCGACGGGCGCGCCGAAGGTCTTCCCCTCGATGGTCACCTGGTTCCAGGTCCACGGTGCGAACTGGCTCTGCGCCGGGGCCATGTACTGCGTGACGTCCATCAGCGCACCGGCGGCGGCGAAGCTGGGCATGGTCTCGTAGCCGACCATGCCCAGGCAGGGCGCGTTGCCCGCCTGAGCGGCCGTCAGCATCTTGGTGTAGCCGCCCTTGGCGCCGGAGGGGATCTTGTCGAAGGTCACCTGGATGTCCGGGTGCGACTTGTTCCACAGCGCGACCGACTTGTCGTAACCGGGCGCCCAGCCCCAGAAGTCGAGCTTCACCGGCCCAGAGGCGCTGGAACCGCCGCTGCTCCCACCGCTGTTGCCGCTTCCACCGGAGGAGCCGCAACCCGCCAGTGCCGTGACGACGGTGGCTGCGGCCGTGAGTGCGATGGCCACGCGTATCTGACGACTTCTCATCCGACTGTCTCCCATGATGTCGTTGCTGTGGAGGTGCGGCTGGATCTCTTGCGTTCGAGGTGATTAGTTAAAGTAGGATCAGAATTAACTGAGCTACTGTCAACACCCGCGCCGAACTTCTTGCCGGGGTCGAACCGTGAGAGGTAGGGAGGATCCGTGAAGGCAGACCTGCGCGGAAGCGCGGCCCACCAGGTGGTGATGATGACCGGCCCGTCCAAGCCCAGCGACCGGGCGTCGATCCGGCGCACCAACCTGGGCCTGGTGCTGCGCCTGCTCCGCGACTCCGGCCCGCGCTCCCGCGCCCGGATCGCCGCGGACACCGGCCTGCCCCGCCCCACCGTCACCAACCTGATAGCCGAACTCGTCGAGTTGGGCCTGGTCGAGGAGGGCGAGTCCGAGCGCGACGGCTCGGTCGGCCGTCCGGGCCTCTCCGTGGCCATCGACGGACGGTCGATCTGCGGCGTCGGCCTGGAGATCAACGTCGACTACCTCGCCGCCGTGGCGCTGACCCTGCGCGGCGACGTGGCCTTCGAACGCCGGATCGCCGTCGACGTCCGCGCGGCGGGCGCGGAGGCGGTGCTCGACGCGGCGGCGGCGCTGATCCGCGAGGCGGACGCGGCGGTGCGCGCCCAGAACGCCCGCATCGTCGGCGCGGCGCTGGCCGCGCCCGGCAACGTCGACATCACGACCGGCACGGTCGCCTTCGCCAGCAACATCGACTGGCGCGGCATCCCCGCGCTGGACGCGCTCCGCGCCCGACTCGGCCCAGGCGCACCGCCGTTGCGCCTGGAGAACGACGCCAAGTTGGGCGCGATCGCCGAGTACCTGGTCGCCGCGGCGTCCGACATCCACGACCTGATCTACGTCACCGGTGAGACCGGCGTCGGCGGCGGAATCATCACCGGCGGCCAACTCATGCGCGGCGCCCGCGGTTTCGCGGGCGAGATCGGCCACATGCCGCTCACCCCCGGCCCGGAGGGCCTCCCCTGCCCCTGCGGCCGCCGCGGCTGCTGGGAGACCATGGTCGGCCTCGGCGCGCTGCTGCGCCACGCGGCCGACCCGGACGACCCGGTCCACGACCCGTCGTTGGACGTCGAGTCCCGCCTCGCCGACCTCCGCGCCCGGGCGGACGGCGGCGACGAGCGGACGCTGGCCGCGTTGACGCGCATCGCGCAGGACCTGAGCGTGGGGCTGGCGCTGCTGGTCGACATCCTCAACCCACGGGCGGTGGTCCTGGGCGGCTACTTCGCGGTCTTCGCGGAGCACCTGCTGGGCCCCGTGCGCGAGGGTGTCGCGCAGCGGGTCATGGCGGCGGACTCAGGCGGCTGCGAGGTCCTGCCGTCGACGCTGGGCTTCACCGCGCCGGCACGCGGAGGCGCGTTTCTGGCCCTGGACGCGGTGTACCAGGACCCGAGCGCAGTCGCCGTCGGCGGGTGACCCGCCCGTGGGCGTAGTCCCGCGGGTCGATGCCGACCCCGCGGAGCGCCGATACGCTCGGCGCATGAGCGAGATGATCAGCACCCCGGACGCGCCGGACCTGCCGGCCAGGATCCGCGTCGTCCTGGCGGACGACCAGCCGTTGGTGCGGTCCGGGCTTAGGGTGCTGATCAACGACAATCCGGACCTGGAGGTCGTCGGCGAGGCCGGCTCGGGCGACGAGGCGATCACGCTGGTCGGCCAAGTACGGCCGGACGTGGTGGTGATGGACATCCGGATGCCTGGCATGGACGGCATCGAGGCCACCCGCCGGATCGCCGCCGGGCCGGAGTCGGCACACGTCATCATGCTGACCACCTTCGACGACGACGACTACGTCTACGGCGCGCTGCGCGCGGGCGCGAGCGGCTTCCTGGTCAAGGACATGGCCCTGGACGAGATCCTCTCCGCCATCCGCGTCGTCGCGGCAGGCGAGGCCCTGATCGCCCCGAGCATCACCCGCCGCCTCATCGCCGAGTTCGCCAACCGCCCGTCGTCCAGGGCCTCTTCACCCCGGGCCCCGCACCGCGTCCGGGAGAGCATCACCGACCGCGAGTTCGAGGTCCTCACCCTGGTCGGCCGCGGCCTGAGCAACAGCGAGATCGCGGAACAGCTCTTCATCAGCGTCGCCACGGCCAAGTCCCATGTCGCCCGCCTGCTCTCCAAGTTGGACGCCCGCGACCGCGTCCACCTGGTCATCCTCGCCTACGAGGCGGGACTGGTCTCCGCCCAGGGCTGAGCGCGCCACGCGAGGTGACCCCGCCACACAAGATGACTGAGCGTCAGAACCTGGGCTCGTCCGGGAGTTCCGCGGGAGGCGTGATCTCGCGCAGGCCCTTCCAGACCGGTTGACGGAGGATCCCGCCTGCCGTCAGTTCCGCGTACTCGACCTCCGCGGCCAGGGCCGGGGAGGCCCAGTGGACGGTGGAGTCGGGGCGGCCGAGGTCGGTCGGTGTGGCGACGAAGGGAGAGCGGTCGAGTTCCAGGCTGCGCAGGACTTCCGCCAGGTCGGCGGCCTCGTTGACGCCCATGCCGGAGCCGACCGCGCCGAGGTAGCGCAGGCCGCGCGGTTCCGGCAGGCCGACCAGGACGCTGCGCAGCTCGCCGCGCTCGTTGGCCAGCCAGCCGCCGACGCGGACGTCGACGTGTCGGCGGTGCTTGTGCTTGATCCACGCCCGCGAGCGGTGTCCCGGCTGGTAGAGGGAGTCGAGCCGCTTGGCCACGATGCCCTCGATGCCGTAGGCCTCGGTCCACTCCACCGCCGCGCCCAGGTCGCCGATCCAGGACGGCGGGGTGCGCACCGGGCCCTCGTCCAGGCCGAGTTCGGTGAGCAGCGTGCGGCGTCGGGTGTAGGGCTCGTGGGTGAGGTCGTGGCCGCCCGCGTTCAGCAGGTCGAAGGCCATCAGCGTGACCGGGGTGTCATGCCGGGCCACCTGGATCTGCGCCGGGCGGCGCAGGCTCATCCGCTCCTGCAGCGCGCCGAAGCTGGGCGCGCCGTCCGCGCCGAGCGCGACCACCTCGCCGTCCAGCACCGCCGCGCGGTCGCCGAGCAGTTCGGCGACGCCGGTCAGCTCCGGGTAGCGCTCGGTGGCGTCTCCGCCGGTGCGCGAGCGGACGGTGACCGTGCCGTCGCCGGGGACGTAGACGAGCACCCGCATCCCGTCCCACTTCACCTCGGCGGCCCAGTGCGACACGTCGCGGGGCAGCGGCGCGGTGGTCGCCAGCATGGGCGTGTAGGCGGGCAGCGCGACGGGGGTGCGGGGGCGGGCAGCCATGAGAGGACCGGTCCGATCAGGACGCGCGCCTGGGCGCGCTCTTCTTGGCAGACTCTGTGGACTTGGCCGTGGACTTGGCCGCGGTCTTCTTCGTCGCCGTCCTCGCCGCCGTCGTCTTCGTCGCCTTCGCCGACGACGAAGGCGTCCTGCTGCTGGTCCGGGTGCCGGAGACCGACTTCTTCGCGTTCGCGTCCTTGCTGGTCCTGGCCGTGCCGGACGACGCCGTGGCCTTGCGCGCGGGGACGGTCTTGCGGGCCGCCGACGCGTCGTCCTCCGCCGCGTCGTCGTCCGCAGCGGACTCGCCGCGCTGCGCCTTGGCCGCCGCCACGCTGGACTTTAGCGCGGCCATCAGGTCGATCACCTCCGCGCCGCCCTCGGCGACGGGGACGTGGACCGGGGTCGCACCCTCCGCCTTGGCCTTGATCAACTCGGCCAGTGCGACGACGTAGGAGTCCTTCTCCGCGTCCAGGTCGAAGCCCTCGGAGAGGGTCTCCATCAGCGAGCGGGCCATGGCCAGCTCCTGCGGGCGCAGGTCGACGTCCTCCTCGGGCCCGAGGCCCTCGGTCGAGCGGATCTCGTCGGCCCAGCGGATGGTCTGCAGCACCATGAGCTCGTCCTGGACCCGGAGGATCGCCAGCGACTCGCGCGAGCGCATGGTGATCTTCGTGACCGCCACCTGCCCGGACGCGCGCAGCGCCTCGCGCAGCAGCGCGTACGGCTTGGCCGGGGCCTTGTCGCCGAGACCCACGTAATAGGGGCTGTCCCAGCGCAGCGGGTCGATCTCCTCGGCGGGGAGGAAGGCGACCACATCGATGATCTTCTTGCTGGGCACGGGCAGTTCGGCCATGTCCGCGTCGGTGAGGACGACGACGCGTCCGTCCGAGGCGTCCCAGCCCTTGGCGATCTCGCCGTACTCGACCTCGCGGTCCTCGGCCTCGCAGAAACGCTTCAGCCGAACGCGTGAACCGTCCTCCTGGTGGACCTGATGGAGGACGGGGCCGGAATGCGTGTCGGTGGCGGGATAGAGCTTGACCGGCACCGACACCAGCCCGAACGTGATGCTGCCCGTCCACACACTGCGAGGCATGACCTGCACCTTTCCCGGGGTATTCACACGTTATGCCCGGAAAGGTACCCGTGCAGGTCGACGGGCGCGCGATCCTCCTGTCCCATCTGGACAAGGTGCTCTGGCCCGCCTGGTCGAAGGCCGAGATGATCGACTACTACGCCCGCGTGGCCGGGGCGATGGTCCCGCACCTGCGCGACCGCCCGGCCTCCTTCCTGCGCGGACCGGAGGGGATGACCGGCCCGCTCTTCGTGGCGAAGAACGTGCCGCCGGGCAGCCCGTCCTGGCTGCGGGTGGTGGACGTGATCGGCAAGGAGGGGCCGCGCCAGCACCTGGTCCTGGACGACACGCCCAGCCTGATCGCCGCGGCCAACATGTACTGCCTGGAGATCCACGTCCCGCAGTGGACCGTGACCGGCGGCCGGGACGCCCACGACCGTCTCGTCATCGACCTCGACCCGGGCGAGGGCGCGACGATCACCGAGTGCTGCCGGGTCGCCCTGCTGATCCGCGAGGAGCTCGCCGCCGACGGCCTCGCCTGCGTGCCGGTCACCTCCGGCGTCAAGGGCCTGCACCTGTACGCACCGCTGCGGCCCAGCCCCGAGGCGGTGGTCGTCGCCTACGCCAAGGCCCTCGCGGAGCGGCTGGCGGCGGCGTATCCGTCGCTGGTGGTGGCCCGGATGACCAAGTCGCTGCGGCGCGGCAAGGTCTTCCTGGACTGGTCCCAGAACTCCACCTCCAAGACCACCTCCGCGCCCTACACGCTGCGTGCCACCCACACCGACCTCCCGGGCGCCTCCGCCCCGCTCACCTGGCCCGAGGTCGACGGCTGCACCTCCCCGGCCGACCTCGCCTTCACCCCGGAGTCCGTGGCCGCCCGCGTCGCCTCGGCCGGGGACCACGCGGCCGTCCTGTACGACGCGGCAGCGGCGGCTGAGCTGCCGGACAGCTGAGACGCGGCGTGGTCCACATCACGTCACCGGACGGGTGACGCGGGCGGATTCAACTCGCGTCGAGCGCCGGTGAGATGAAAAGGTGACGGATGTACGGACAAGCGCCGTACCGAACACGCACTGCATCGCACAGCGCACACGTGCGGTACAACCAACGGGGGATCACATGCGCACCACCACTGTCGTCATGGCCGGAATCGCCGCCGCAGCCACGCTCTGCCTCACCGCCTGCGGCGGCAGTTCCAGCGGCGGGGGCACGCCGAGCGCGGCGAGCACCTCGTCCTGCGAGGCCGCGCTGGTACAGCAGTTGAAGGACGATCAGAGCAGCGGCGCGAGCGCCACCGTGAACTTCGGGATCTCCGCGTGCGTGGGGCTCTCCCCCGCCACGATCGCCCAGCTCTCCCAGGAGGCCACGAAGACCGTGCTGAAGGGCATCCTCCCGAGCGGCTTCCCGTCCGCGCTGCCGACGGGGCTCCCGACGGACCTGCCGTCCGGCCTGCCGACGGACGTCTCGACCAGCGACCTGCCCACCAGCCTGCCCAGCGGCCTGCCCAGCTGATCAGCCCTGCTCGGACGGCACCTGCTCGGACCGGTTCTGCTCGTCGCGGTCCTCGCGCAGGCTCTCGGCGAGCCACTGCTCGACCGCCGCGACGTGCACGGCCGAGGCCGAGGCGGCCAGTTGCGCGTCGCGGGCCTCCAGGGCCGCGAGGATCGACTCGTGCTCGCGGTGGACGTGCTCGATCGCACGGCCGACGCGGGTGCCGCGCAGGATGCGGACCCGCTGGGTCTGGGTGGAGAGGATCTCCAGCAGCATCGACAGGACCGGGTTCTCCACCAGCGCGACCAGCGCGCGGTGGAACTCCATGTCGCACTCGATGAACGCCTCCACGTCCACCGCCGCGCGGCTGCGGTCCAGGATCCCGCGCAGCGCGGCCAGGTCCGCGTCCGTCACCCGGGTCGCCGCCAGCGCGGTGGCGGACGGCTCCAACAGGCGTCGCACCTGGAGCAGTTGGAGTGCCGACTCGCCCTGGGAGACGTCGGAGGCGAACGACAGCGTCCGCAGCAGCAGGTGCGGCTCCAGGCTGGAGACGTAGGTGCCGTCGCCCTGCTTGGTGACCAGGATCTGCATGGCCGTCAGCGCGCGCACCGCCTCGCGCAGGGAGCTGCGCGACAGGCCGAGCCGCTGGGCCAGGTCGTCCTCCTTGGGGAGGCGCGCGCCCGCCTGCAGCTCACCCGAGATGATCATGGACTTGATCTTCTCGATCGCGTCGTCGGTCAATGCCATGTGCGGCTGCTCCTGCGGGGCCGTCGGGGTTCGGATGGGCCGGGCGGCCCATCGGTCGCCCATGCGGACGAGCGAGGGGCCACCCGGACAGGGTAGGGCGTCGGGCAGACGGTACGCCGTCGCCCGACCCGGCTGATGCCGGTCAGCGGGTCCACGGGCCCTGACCGCCTCCGACCCGCTCTGACCCCTCCGCCCCCTCCAACCCCTCCGACCGGCTCTGAGCGCAGGGCGGGAGGCCGTGTAGGGTCCCGCGCATGCGTTCCGGTATCTGCCCGAAGTGCGGGTCGTCCGAGGTACACACCATGTTCGGCGGGATATACCGCGGTCAGGCTCCGGTGATCCGGATCAGCGGGCTGCTCTCCACCCGGGCCGATTCGGATGACTACGTCTGCACCGACTGCGGGTACTTCGAGCAGTACTTCGTCCCCGGTCCGGCGCTGGGGAAGATCGCCAGGAAGTGGCCCCTCGCCAGCGATTTCAACGAGGACGAGGACGAGTTCGACGTCGAGGAGGACGCCGGGCCCGAGGACACCCCGCCGGACGGCTTCAGCCAGTCGTAGTCCTGACAGGCCACGCGTCCGATCGGGTGAATCGGCTGGGCCGCGCCGGTTCACTCCGATGGCAGGCGGCATGGCGCGACGCGCGGTGTGACACGACGTCAGATGCGCTGCACGCGCCCGGTTGCCGCCGGGACGCTGCGGCGCACGTGTCCCTGCCGCCGCCCGAAAGGCTGATCCCACTGTGCGTTCCCGCGCCCGGACCCTCCGCAGGTACCTCCACACCACCGCGGCCACCGCTGTCGCCGCCGCAGCCGTTCTCGCCGTCGGCCCCGGCCTCGCGGCGGCCGCAAGCGGCAGCGGCTACGGGCAGTGGCACGTCAGTGGCGGCACCGGGGATCTGGTGCTGCCTCAGACCGGGTTCCCCGTCGCAAAGGTGACCACCGACGGCTCGCCCGCCAAGGTGATCAACGGCGCGAGCACCTTCCTCAACGCGGCCACGCCCTTCGGCCAGGTCTACGGCTCCTCCCGCGGTGAGGACTACCTGCTCGACTACACCGCGGCCGGCCGCACGCCCTCGGTCACCACCCTGCGGTTCCACTCCCCCACCCCGCTCGGCTGGGGCTTCACCCTCGGCGACGTGGACGCCGACAGCGTGCACATCGCCGCCACCGGCGCGGGCGGAGTCCCGCTCTCCGCCGACGAACTCGGCTGGCAGGGGCCCTTCAACTACTGCAACGGCGTCTCGCCCGTCCCGAGCGTCTGCGCGGGCAAGATCGACGGCGACCTGCCGGTGTGGCATCCGGACACTTTGACGCTGCGCGGCAACTCCGTCGATACCAACGGCGCCTCGGGCTGGTTCCGGCCGACCGTGCCGGTGGAGTCGATCAGCTTCACCTTCGCCCGCCAGTCCGGCAACCCGGTCTACCAGATCTGGGTGGCCAACACCGGCCACGACCTGGGCGGTCACGTCCACATCGACTGCCCGGACGGCCGACCGGTGACGCTGGAGCTCCGTCATCCGGACGGCACGCCCGTCCTCGACAGCCACGGCCGGCACGTCGTCACCACGACCGACGCCAACGGCGACTACAGCTTCCCCGACGTCGCCGCCGGTGACTACAAGGTCCACCTGGACACCCCGACCGGCCTCAATGCGCAGACCACCGACCACACCGCCGACGTCACCGACCACGACGTGACCGACGCGGACTTCTCCCTCACCTGCCCGCCGGAGGTCACCGCCCCACCGGCGACCGGCCAACAAAGCGCCCCGATCCCGCTGCCGGACTCGCCCGCGATCGTCGAGGTGCTCGTCCCCCCGAAGCACGGCCGGGTCGAGGACACGCCCAGTGGCTGGGTCTACATCCCCCGCCCGGGCTTCACCGGCCACGACTCCGTCACCGTCCTGACCGAGCACAACGGCCGCTACGGCCGCCGCGTCATCCCCGTCCACGTCGAGGGCAAGCCCGCCGGCCACCGCCACCACCGCCCGTCCGACGACAACGTCGAGCACGCTGAGCACGGCGGCCCGCAGCTGGCCGCGACCGGCGGCGGCATCGACCCGACGGAGGCCGTCGAGGCCTCACTCCTGCTGCTCGCCGCAGGCACCGGGCTCCGGCTCTCCCTCGGCGCCGCCCGCCGACGCCGGAGCCGTCGCTGATCGCGTAGCGCGGCCTGGAAGGGGACGGGATCGGAGGGACGACCACGTCGATGGCTCCGCCGAGCTCCCCTCCCGGGCCGCGCTCCCGCACCCATCGGGCAGGCGTCACCGCTCTCGCCGTCGCGGCGGTCGCGGCCGTCGCGGCGGCGTTCGCGACCGTGCCCCTCCTGCGGGAGAGCCTGGCCACCCTCGGGCATCTGACGTGGTGGTGGGTCGTGCTCGCGATCCTCGCCGAGTTCGGCTCGATGACCGCGTTCGCGCGCAGCCAGCGCCGCCTGCTCCCGTGGCGCGGACTGCTGCTGGCCTACTGCCTGGCCAAGACCGCCGGCAGCCTCGGTGTGACCCCGGGCGGCGTCGGCATCGTCGAGGCAACCCTGGCGACCGCCCTGACCGCCCTGACCGCCGCCGGCATGCCCGCCAACCAGGCCCTGCCCGCCGTCCTCGTCTACCGCCTGATCAGCTTCTGGCTGCTCCTGGCCGTCGGCTGGACCGTCCTCGCCCTGCTGACCCGCCACACCGGTCCGCCCGACCCGCCTGGCTGAGCCGTCGTCACATCCCCACCTACGCGAGCATGTCCGCCGGGCCGCCCGGGGCGGGGGCCGCGCCGGGGGCGATGCCGAGGACGTGGTCGAGGTAGGGGTTGGCGAAGACGCCCGTCGGGTCGACCTTGTCGCGGAGGGCGACGAAGTCGTCGAAGTGCGGGTAGCGGGTGCGCAGGACGTCGGCGTCGAGGCTGTGCATCTTGCCCCAGTGCGGCCGTCCGCCGAAGGAGCCGAGGATGGACTGGCAGGCCTCGAAGTACCGGCGGTGCGGCATCCGGTGGTACTGGTGGAAGGCTATGTAGCAGCTCTCGCGGCCGTGCGCGGTGGACAGCCAGATGTCGTCGGGCGCGGTGAACCGGACCTCCAGCGGGAAGGAGATCCCCTCGCCGCTGCCGTCGACCCAGCGCTTGATCTCGCGCAGCGCCGAGGCCGCGTGCTCGCGCGGGATGGAGAACTCGCCCTCGCGGAACCGGACATCACGGGCCGAGGCGAACACCTTGTAGGAGACGTCGGTCCACTGACGGCCCGACATGGCCCGTGCCGCGAACCGGGCTATGGGCGGGACCAGGGCCGGAAACCGCGTCCCCAGCCGGTTCAGCGCCTCGAACCCCTGCCCGCTGAGCGCCTCGTCCAGCTTCCTGCCGAACTCCGGGATCGGCTGCAACGGCACGTCCCCGGGGAGCCGCTGGAACCTGCGGGTCAGCGTCGTCGCGCTGTGCGGGAACCAGAAGAACTCGAAGTGGTCGTTGCTCTCCGCGAGTTCGTCGATCCGGCCGAGCGTCTCGGCCACCGGCATCTGCGCGTCGTGGGCGCGCAGCGCGAAGCGCGGGACGCACTGCAAGGTCACCTCGGTGATCATCCCGAGCGCGCCGAGCCCGACCCGGGCGGCGGCGAACAACTCCGGCCGCACGTCCGGCGAGCAGCGGACCACCTCGCCGTCGGCCAGGACCAGTTGCAACGCGCGCAGCTGCGTCGAAATACTGCCGAAGCGGACTCCGGAGCCGTGTGTGCCGGTCGAGACCGCCCCGGCGACGGTCTGCCGGTCGATGTCGCCGAGGATCTCCATCGCCAGCCCGTGCTCGGCGAGCAGCGGATTGAGCTTCCACAGCGGCATCCCCGCGCCGACGGTGACCAGCCCGGAGGCGGCGTCGACCGAGACCAGCGCGTCGAGCCCGTCCAGCCGCAGCTGTACGCCAGGGGCGACGGCGGCCGGGGAGAACGAGTGCCCGGCGCCGACGGCCTTGACCCGCCGACCGTCCCGCACCGCGCCCGCGACCGCGTCGGCGACCTGCGTCACGTCCGTCGGACGCAGCACCCGCGCCGGACGTGCCTGCTGGTTGCCGGCCCAGTTGCGCCACTCGCTCGTCATGCCGGAGTCCTCCCAGGTCTTGACGGGATCAGTCCGATGGGATCGGTCCTCCGCACGGCACGCGAAGGGAAAAGCACACCGTGCGGAGGAACAGAAGAGAGCGTGGACTTGGTCAGGTGTCCAAGTCAAGAGGTTCCGAGACCTTGACTTGGACACCTGACCAAGTTCTATCCCGGCAGCCGGAGTCCGTGGGATAGGTTTCCTTCACCGAACCGAACCGAACCCGACCGAGCCGACATGCCGGCCTGACGCACCGAACCAACCCGCCCCCCACCGAATCCGGAGTCCGCATGACCCGCCGTTCCGCCGACGAGCGCCGCGAGGAACTGCTGGAGGCCGCGATCCGGATCATGATCCGCGACGGGGTCGCCGGGGCCACCACCCGCGCCGTCGTCGCCGAGGCCGGACTGCCGCTCGGCGCGTTCCACTACTGCTTCCGCTCCAAGGAGGAGCTGCTCACCAGCGTCGTCGAGCGCATCATGCGCCGCGCGATGGCCCCCGCCACCGCACTGGCCGTGGAGATCGAGGGCGCACCGGTGCCGGAGATCATCCAGGCCACCCTGCGGGCCTACTGGGCGCAGATCGCCGCCAGCCCGGACGAGCACCAACTGACCTACGAGCTCACCCAGTACGCCATGCGTCAGCCGGGCCTCACGGAGGTGGCGCGCCGTCAGTACCGGCACTACCTCGACGTCTACCGCCAGTCGCTGGAGGCCACCGCCCAGTTGGCCGGTGTCGAGTGGGCACTGCCGCTGCCGGTACTGGCCCGTTACGGCCTCAGCGTCCTGGACGGCCTCACCCTGCACTGGTTGATCGACCGCGACGACGCCGAGGCCCACGCGGCGCTCGACGCCTACGCCGCCCACCTGGCCGCCCTGACCCGCCCGTTGGCCGACTGACTGCCCTGCTTCACTGACGATACGTCAGAGTCCGGCCGTGGCCCGGAAGGTGAGTCCGGCGACGACCGCGCCGAGCAGCGCGCCCACCATGGTCTGCGCCACCGTGTGATCCCTGAGCACCACGCGGGACCAGGCGATCAACCCGACCACGAGGTACCCGAGCGCCCACCACGCGCCGAGCGCGACGCCCAGCATCGCCACCGCACCGCCGGAGACGGCCGTGTGCAGGGAGACCTTCCACTTCAGCACCGCGGTGATGACGATGATCGGAACCAGGGTCGCGAACATCGCCAGAATCATCGCGATCAGTTCGCGCGGCGCGCCGAGCACGGCCATCAGCACCAGCCCGACCACCACCGACACCAGCACCACGGGCAGCACCTTCGCCCGCTTGGCCCGATCCCCGACGTAGCGGTCGGCGACCTTGCCGCGCCGCATCGCCAGCGTGATGATCCCCTGCGGGATCACCCCGGCGAACACCGCCGCGAACAGCGCCCAGCCGACCCCTGCCCAGCCGTGCCGGACGGCCCCGACCAGCACCAGCACGCCGACGATCACGTTCTGCGGATCCAACACCCGCGTCACACCCCGCGCCCAGAGCGGCGCGTCGTGCGGCACCTCCTGCGATGCATCCTGCGGCGATGCGTCGGCCGGCGCGTCGTCGGGTGCGCCCTGCCGGGCGGGCTGCTGCTTGTCGATCGTCGTCACCGGGCGAGTTTCGCACAGCCGTCCGACCGCGCTCTTCACGCCTCCGGCGCGAAGAGGTCGATCAACAGCGCCAGGCGGCGCTCGTGCGCCTCCTCGGGGAGGCGGCCGCTGCGCACCAGCGTGACCAGGCCGTGGAGGCCCGCCCAGAGGGTCTCCGTGAGGATGTCCGACTCCTCGTCAGAAGCCAGCGACTGCACGGTCAGCACCAGTTCGCCGAACCCCTCCCGCAGCGCGGCCGGGGCCTCCGGGGTGGCGAAGGGCAGGTCGACGGTGTGCGTGAACATGGCGTCGTAGAGGGCAGGTCGCCGCCGCGCGAAGGCGGTGTACGTCGTCCCGACCGCGATGAGCGCGGCTCGCGGGCTGCCGGCCCCCAGCCGCGCGGCACGCAGCTCGGCCGCCAGCTCGGCGAAGCCCTCCACGGCGACGGCCGCCATGATGGCGTCCTTGCCCTTGAAATGGCTGTAGAGGACCGGCTGGCTGTACTCGATCTCCGCCGCCAGCCGACGCGTGGTGACCGCGTCCCAGCCCTCGGCCTCGGCGAGCTCCCGCGCCGCCGTGACGATCAACCGCTCGCGCTCCGCTCGTTCGCGCTCCCTGCGCGCCTGAATCGACATGGACAGACTCTAGCACCGCTAGAGTTTCTGTCGAGCTTCGGTCGAACGGTCGCTGTGCAGTCGTGGAGTCGTGGAGCCGCGGCTACCCCTGCGCCGAATCGAACGCCTCGCGGGCCTGCTCCACCAGCGGCAGATGCCCCTCCGACCACTCGGTCAGCGCGGCGAACAGCGGCGCCAGGCTCTGCCCCAGCTCGCTGATCTCGTACTCGACCCGCGGCGGGACCTCCGGGTAGTAGGTGCGCACCACCAGGCCGTCGCGCTCCAGTTGGCGCAGCCGCTGGGTCAGCACCTTGGCCGTGATGCCGCCGATGTTCCGGTGCAGCTCGACGAAGCGCTGCCGGCCGAACTGGTTGAGCGTCCACAGGATCGGCGTCGTCCACCGGCTGAAGACGATGTCGAGAACCGGCGTGATCGGGCACGCCTGCACCCCACCTCCAGCGGTGTGCACGGGCTTGCCCGGCATCGGGGGGTTCGTCATGGACGCGGTCCGCACAGCCACTCTCCTCAGCGACAGTCACTTTCCTCTAGGTACCTACTTTACTCAGGATGCTAGCTTCAAAAACCGGCGAACCACGACTCATCTCACGTCCCTCACACGTCTCATCGCACCTCTCGTCGCACCTCTCATCGCACGTCCCTCACACGACAAACCATGGAGCTCATCATGATCGTTGTGACCGGATCCACCGGGAACGTCGGCCGTCCGCTCGTCGCCTCGCTCGCCGCGGCGGGCGCGAAGGTCGTGGCCGTATCGCGGCGCGAGACCCCGACCGACCTGCCGGACGGGGTGACCCACGCCCGCGCCGACCTGGCCGACTTCGAGAGTCTTCGCCCGGTCCTCGACGGCGCGGAGGCACTCTTCCTCCTCCTGGCGGGCGAACTCAACGGGCCGGGCGAGTCGGCCGACGTGCTGCTCGCCACGGCGCGTGACGCCGGCGTCACGCGAGTCGTGCTGCTCTCCTCGCAGATCAACGAGACCCGGCCGGAGGCCCTCTCCCACGTACGGCTGCGGGAGTTCGAGGCAGCGGTGCGCAACTCCGGTCTGCAGTACACGATCCTGCGCGCGGGCGGCTTCGCCTCCAACGCCTACGCCTGGGCGGAGTCGGTCCGCGAGCGACGCACCGTCTTCGCCCCGTTCGGGGACGTGGCCCTCCCGGTCGTCGACCCGTCCGACATCGCGGCCGCGGCCGGCGCCGTCCTGTGCGAGGACGGCCATCACGGGCGCACCTACGTCCTGACCGGCCCGGAGCCGATCACCCCGCGCGACCAGGCCGAATCCCTCGCCACCGCCCTCGGCGAGCCGGTCGCCTTCGTTGAACTGACTCGTAGTCAGGCACGGGACCACCTCTCGCGGTTCATGCCGGAGGCGGTCATCAACGGCACCCTCGACATCCTCGGCCGCCCCCTCCCCCAGGAACAGCAGGTCAGCCCCGACATCCGCCGCATCCTCGGCCGCCCCGCCCGCCCCTTCTCCGCCTGGGCCACGGCCAACCTCCCGGCCTTCAGGTAGCAGCAGAAAGCCCCCTGCCGTCCGGCGTCGGCTTCCGAACGCGGAGCCACGACGCTCGCGCAGCGTGGCATGCACCCCACAGCTGCCCCTCTCGGACACCACTCCGATCCCGGCCCTGCTCAGATCCCCAGGACGCGCGCCTTCGCGGCGGAGAGTTCCTCATCGGAGAGCACGCCCTGCTCATGCAGGCGGGCCAGGCGTTCGAGGCTGCTGATGTCCGCCTCGGTCAGACCCGGGCGCGCTTGTACGGGTGGTGACGGGACGTCCGCCGGGACCGGGGCCGGGCTCTGGGCGGCCTGCTGGGCCGCCGCCTGTTCACCCTGGCGTCTGGCCACTCGCCCCGACACCGCTGTCGCCGTTCCTGCGACGACCGCCGTGCGAGCCGCCAGACCAACGACGCCGGGACGTCCGGCGCGAGCAACTGGGCGACGCAACATGGTTGTTCCTCCTTCAGTGCAAGGCCCGCGGCAACGATCTGTCGCGCTGTCGCGTCTCACACGTCGGCCTCCCTCAACGCCTGCGCGAAGACAGGCGCCGGTATCCGCTCGTGCTGGACCAGCAGACCTCCGGCTCGCTGGATGGCGGCGGCGATCCCGGCGGCCCAGGTGTTCTCCCAGACGAGCAGGGCAGCAGCGGAGCCGGGGACGATGTCCTCAGCGATCGTGGCGAGGTCCTCCTCGCTGAACAGGCCGTCTATCTCACCGTCGACGGAGTCGAAGGCCGAGGCCTCCTCAGGGTCGAGTGCATCAAGCTCGACATAGGTGACAGTGCCGTCGTTGTCCTTCTTGATGAACGTCAGATCGAGTATCCGGACGGTGCCGTTCTCCACGAGGCGATTCACCTCCGGGACGATCTCACCGTTGAACCGGTTTCCGGGGAACGCGATGACGATGTACTCGACCGGGCCGACATCCATGCCGTTTGCTCCTTTCGCACAGCGGTCGCGGGTCGCGTCAGGCGAGGATCTTGGCCTTGGCTTGCTCGTACTCCTCGTCAGTGAGGTCGCCCTGTTTCTTCAGTTCGGCGAGCCGGGCCAGCTCATCCGTGCTGCTGGTCTGGGTCGCGGCGGAGCGGACGTAGGCCTGGAACGCCTGCTGACTCTGCTGAGCCCGCTGGAGCTCCCGCTCATGCATTCCCGTGCCGCGGGCGAGGAGATACACGAAGACACCGAGGAACGGCACGATGACCACGAGGATCGTCCAAAGGGTCTTTCCGCCGCCGTGGAGCTCGTGGTCACGGAAGATGTCTCCGATGACGCGGAACAGGAGCATGAACCACAGGAGCCAGAGGAAGATGATCATGATCGTCCAGAAGACGCTCAGCAGTGGGTAGCCCGAAGCCAGATTCATCAGCGCATCGTTCATGTCTTCGCTCCTGCCTGACGTACCTCACGTTGCGACGTTGCGGTCGTGAGGGTTCCGAGCCCAGCGTGCGCAGGCGTCTCGTCAAGCCGCTTCACCCCGAGCGGGTGAGGATCAGCGAGATGGTGCGCGGTGCCCCCGCGTGCTCGCGCGGGCTCGCGCGGGCGGTGCGCTTGGCCGTCGGGATCGGGGCGTCGTCGAAGCCGTAGCGCATGCTCACGCCCTTGAGCGGGTACTGCGTGTACCCCTGGACGCCGGGCTGGTGCTTTCAGGCTGAGAGGCGTTGAGTGGAAGGAGTCGCTTCTGCGGCGCCTCCTCTCATCAATCCCGTGGCCCTATGCAGACCCTCGTAGCACCTGACGCCCCGGATCCCCCGCGACCCCGGCGGGCGGCGCCGTCGGGTGACCCGATGCTCGCGGCCAGGTTCACCGTCCCGGGACCCCCGAAGATCCTCGTTCGCCGTCCCGCCTTGCTGGAACAGCTCACCGCCGGGGTGCGCGGGCCGCTCTGCCTGGTCAACGGCCCGGCAGGTGCGGGAAAGACGGTCCTCGCCGCCAACTGGATCTCCGACGGCCTCTCCCCCTACCGGACCGCGTGGCTGACCGTGGAACCGGGCGACGCCCCCGGCGTCTTCTGGGCCTACGTGCTGGAGGCCTTCCACCGGTTCGACGCGCAGTTGCCGCCCGACGTGGGCCGACCCACCCGCGCCGAGGGTGTGGACGGATCGCTCCTGGCGCGTCTCGCCGACGGACTGGCCCAGCGGGCGGACCCGGTGGTGCTGGTGCTCGACCAGTTCGACGCGGCCGGCGCACCCGAGATCACCGCCGGTCTGCAGTTCGTGCTCGGCCATGCCGGCCAGGGCCTGCGCCTGCTGCTCACCAGCCGGACCGACTCGCTGCTGCCGCTCCACCGCTACCGGGCAGCCGGCGAGATCGCCGAGATCCGCAACGCGGACCTGAGGTTCACCGTCGCGGAGACCGCTGTGCTGCTGCACGAGCACGGGCTGGAGATCTCGGACGAGGGCATCCTGCTGCTGATCGACCGCACCGAAGGCTGGGCGGCCGGACTGCGCCTGTGCGCGCTGGCGATGCAGCGCAGCGCCGACCCCGAGGCGTTCGTCCGCCGGTTCGCCGCGGACCGCACCGCCATCGCCGACTACCTCCTGACCGAGGTCCTCGGCGAACAGCCGGCGGCAACCCAGGACCTGCTGCTTCGGGTCAGCGTCGGTGACCGGGTCCACCCCGCCCTCGCCGACGTCCTGACCGGCCGCGACGACGCTGCCTGGACGCTGGCCAGGCTGGCCCGCGCCAATGCCTTCGTGGAGCAGATCGACGAATCGGCCTGGTACCGGCTGCATCCCCTGTTCGCCGAAGTCCTCCGCGCGCACTTGCGGCACCGCTCCCCCGGCCTCGAGCCCGAACTGCACGCGAGGGCGGCGCGCTGGTTCGCCCGGACCGGACGGCTCACCGACGCCGTGGCGCAGGCGGCCGCTGCGGCCGACTGGCAGTTCGCAGCCACCCTCCTGGTCGAGAACCTGGTGATCGTCCGGCTTTTCACCGGGCTGGACACCGAACGCCTGCGCCACGCGTTCGCCGGCATGCCCCAGGACCTGTCGGGCACACCGACGGCGCTGGTCGGCGCAGCCTGTCGCCTGGCCGATCAGGACCTCGTCGGCGGCACCAGCGGACTACGCAGCGCCGACGCAACCCTCCACGGCGGAGCCGACCCTGCGGCCCTGCTCAGCCGCGCGTTCGTCGGCGTCCTGGCCGGTCGGCTGGGCGGCGATCTGAGCGCCACCCGGCATTCGGCAGCCGACGCCGAAAAGCTGCTCGACGCCCTCCCGCAGCCCCCACTCGACCAGCATCGCCAGATCCGGGCGATGGTGCTGGCCGGTCTCGGCGCCGCGGAACTCGACGCCGGACACCTCGAACGCGCGGGGGCCGAGCTCACCGCTGCCGTCGAGGCGTGCGCGAGCCCGGGGACGGAGGTACCGCTCTGCGATTCGCTGGGATCCCTCGCCCTGGTGGAGCTGCTGCGCGGGCACCTGCGACCGGCGGAGCGGCACGCGCGCGAATCACTCACCGTCGCCGAACAGTCCGCCCTGCCGAAGACCCGCCGATCAGGTCTCGACCACCTCGTCCTCGCAGGTGTCGCGACCGAACACAACGACCTCGCAGCCGCCCAGAGCCACCTCGACCTGGCGGCGGCCTCCGCAGGAGCAGGGAGCGAACCCATCGCCACAGTCGAGGCCGCCGTCATCGGTGCCAGGCTGGCGACCGCCGCAGGCGACTGGGAGGGAGCACTCACCGCCGTCCGCACCGTCGCCTCGGCGGCATCCCCCCTGCATCTGTCCGCGTGGACGGTCGACGAACTGGCCATCGCGGAGTCCCGGGCGCATCTGGCGCACGGCGATACGGGTGCAGCCCTCGACGCGCTCGACAGCGCCCCTTCCGATCGGCCGGAGCACACGGTGGCCCGGGCCCGCGCACTGCTGGCCGCAGGCCACAGCGACCGCGCTCTCCTGCTGTTGGCCGGCCTGTCCGAGCAGGGATCCGTCACCCCGACCGGCCGGACACAGGCGTGCCTGCTCCAGGCTCAGGCTGCCGCAGCGGACGGTTCCACCGAGGACGCGCACCGGTTCCTGCGCACGGCGCTCGGCCTGGCCAGGCAGGAGCAGCTTCGCCGGGTCTTCGTCGAGAGCGGCCCCTGGGTGCGCCGACTGCTACGCCAGCACCCGCAACTGGCGCAGGCGCACAACTGGCTTCCCCTCCACGGCTCCGGGCCCTCGCACGCAGGGGCGGGCGAGCAGCCCGCAATGGTGGAGCCACTGACCGAACGGGAGAGCGCGGTGCTGCGCCAGGCCGCCCAGATGTTGTCCACCGAGGAGATCGCGGCCGAGCTGTACGTCTCCGCGAACACCGTCAAGACCCACCTGAAGAGCATCTACCGCAAGCTGTGCGTCACCCGTCGCAGCGAGGCCGTGCACCGAGCCCAGGACCTCGGGTTGCTCTGAACGCGGGCGGGGTAACTCGGGCGAGGTAACGCGGGCAGGTTCGCCCGAACCGGGCGATGCAGCGCACCACCGGGGCGACGCACAGTGGTCAGGCAGGGCGGAACGCCATGTCCCCGGCTCCGAGGGAAGTCTCTCGCATGCGCTACGAATTCCGCGTCGCCGACTCCGTGTCCGAGGCGCTCGCCGAAGCCTTCCCCGAGCTCAGCCGTGTTCCCGTGTCCGAACAGACGTTGTTCGTCGGACCCGTGACCGACGAGGCGCACCTGCACGGGCTCCTGGACCGGTTCCAGTCCCTCGGCCTGCGCGTGCTGGAGATGCGGCAACTCCCCGGGTGACGTCACGGATCGGCGGGGGTTCCAGCATCATCTGCAGCGGGTGAGATGCTGCGGCCCGAATCGTTCGATCCTGGATGCATGGCAAAGAATCCTGCTCCAGCTCCCCAGCCCTCGTCGCTGACCCTCAAGGGGCGTCAAGTGCGGCTACGCACGATCGGCATCGCGGTACTGGCGGCGCTGTCGGTCTGGTTCGTGGCGGCGAACACCGAGTCCGTCGCGATCAAGCTCTGGGTCACCACGGTGACGCTTCCCTTGTGGGGCGTGCTGCTGGTGACACTGGTCGTGGGCGCAGTCATCGGCTGGGCGATGGCCCGGCGTCGGGCGAAGCACTGACGAATCGGGCACGCTGGAAGCCGGAGAGCACGGCCGTACGAATCCGACACGGGAGCGATCATGGGGCCGACACGGTTCGGCGACCTGCCCCCTCGCCGACGCCGGCGCCTGATCATCGAAGCGAGCCTGCGCACGACAGTCACCGTCGCCGCGGTCGTGGCCGCCTACTTCCTGATCCCGATGGGCCACGCCGTGAATGCCGTGACCGTGACCGAACTCGTCCTCAGCCTGCTGGCCCTGCTCCTCATCCTGGGCTGGCAGCTCCGCAGCATCACCCAGTCCGACCACCCCGGCATCCGCGCCCTCGAAGCACTCTCCGTCACGTTCCCCGTCTTCATTCTGCTGTTCGCCACCACGTACTTCCTGATGAGCCAGGCGCACGCGGAAGCGTTCGGCCGTCCCCTCACCCGCGTCGATGCCATGTACTTCTCCACCACCGTCTTCACGACCGTGGGATTCGGCGACATCACGGCCAGGACCCAGCCGGCACGGATCCTGGTCACCATCCAGATGGTGCTGGACCTCGTCGTCCTTGGGGTGGTGGTCCGACTGGTCATCAACGCCGTCAAGATCGGTCAGCGACGGACCCGCTGAAGGCGACAGGCACAGAGCCGGCCTACCGCGCCGGCAGCCGCGCGACCGCGATCAACAGGGGCGCGATCCTGATCCAGCGCTTGAAGCGGCGCACGAACGCGTCGACCGGTCCTCACCCGTCCAGCCGCCGCCCCTGACGCGTCCATCCGGAGTGACCACCGTCACGGCACGTGTCGATCCCGGTGACCTGCCGCAGGTTGCCCCAAGCTGAGCGGACACGATTGTTCCCGCAGCTGTTCCCGCAGCGCGATTGGGGGTCCACGCCGTGACCGACGGAAGCAGACGGCGGTGCCCGGCCGCGCCGGCTGGAACTCCGGCGGGACACGGACGCCCTGACACCGCGTTTCGGTGAGCGACACCGCCTGGACGAGAGTCGCAGTGGCCGGGGTCATCGCCGCCTATGCGCTCGCGTCACGCCGGTTGGCCGGCACACCGGTGTCCGCCGCCATGGTGTTCGTCGGCTCCGGGATCCTGATCGGGCCGGTGGGCCTGGACCTCATCAACCTCCCGCACGACAGCGAGCAGCTCCGCACCCTGGTGGAAGCCGCCCTGACCCTGGTGCTGTTCACCGACGCGACGACGGTGCGCCCGGCAGACCTGCGCAGCGGCGGCGCGCTGCCCGGACGCCTGCTGTCGGTCGGACTGATTCTCACCATCGGGGCGGGCTGGCTGCTGGCCTGGCCGCTTCTTCCCGGACTGACGGTATGGGAGTTGGCGTCGGTGGGCACGATCCTCGCCCCGACCGACGCGGCACTCGGCAAGAGCGCCATCTCCGATCCCCGCGTCCCGGGGCTGGTGCGTCAGGCCCTGAATGTGGAGAGCGGACTGAACGACGGCATGGTGCTGCCCTTCTTCGTGCTCTTCCTGGCGGCCATTCCGGGCACCTCCTACGCGCACGAGGGCCTGGCCGGGTCGTTCTGGCGCGCCCTGCTGCTCAGTCCCGCTCTCGGCCTGGCGGTCGGAGGCGTCGGTGGCCGACTGCTGACGGCGTCGAACGACCGTGGCTGGGTCACTCCGGAATGGCGTCAGATCTACGTTCTCGCAGCAGCCGTGGGCGCATACACGGTCGCCGCGGTCACCCACGGAAGCGGCTTCATCGCGGCGTGGGTGGCGGGGTTCGCTTTCGCATACGCCCTGCGCAGCAACGTACGCAGCAACGGATCCCCGACGGTTGAGGTGGCCCGCACGACCGAGTTGGCCGAAGACCTCGGCGGCCTGCTGGCGATGCTCAGCCTGTTGGTCTTCGGCGCCGTGATGCTCGGCCCCGCTCTGCAGCACCTCAGCTGGCGGATCGTCGGATACGCCGTGCTCAGCCTCACCGTGGTGAGAATGCTTCCGGTCGCGGTCGCCCTGGTCGGAACCAGGCTGAAATCGCCGACGGTGGCCTACGTCGGCTGGTTCGGCCCGCGGGGCCTCGCCTCGGTCGTGTTCGGCCTCCTGGTCGCCGAGGAACACATCCACGGCGTGGATCTGCTCAGCCAGGTGGTCGCCATCACCGTCGGGCTCAGCGTGCTGCTCCACGGGACGTCAGCAGCAATGCTCGCCGCTCGCTACGGACGCTGGTACGAACGGGCCGCCGCCGACCCCGACCTCCGGGAGAGCACCGATGCACCAGACGCACCGCGACGCCGCCGACTCGGCCCGCTCGGACAACCCGAAGGCTGAGCCGTCCAGTGCCCATGGAGACCCCCGACCCAACGAGGGCGAACCCACGACCCCGTCCACCAGGCGGCACACCGAGCGAGCTCGGTGGTGCTCGTGGCCCTCCTGGTCCTCTCCGGGCTCATCGCCGCCACAATCACCACCGGGTCACACTGACCGCGACCCCGACCTTCCTGCCGTGCGTGCTGCGCCACGCCGCCCGGCACCGACCCGAAGCCGCACGGAACGTGCCCTGCGATCAGACGGAAGCCGCGGGACGAAACACCCGTCAGACACCGGTGGTGGCTTCGGCCTTGCCGTCCCGCACGGCGGTCTGAAAGGCGGCGAAGTCGGCTTCGTTCTGGTCGGCGTAGGTTTCGGCGAAGTCCGCGATGGCGTGGTCGAACCGGTTCGAGCCACCGAGGTAGGCGGCCAGCGCCACGCGGTCGCCGGAGCGTGCGTGTGCCCGTGCCAGGGTCCAACCGCACAGCCAGGCGTACACCGCCATGCCCGAGGGGATCATCACCTCGATCGGTGCGGAGAACTTCCAGTCACGCAGCTGACGCACATAGAAGTCCCGGTCCACCCCATCCGGACCGGTGACGCGGGCCCAGCCGAGGAAGATGTCGCTCTGCGCCTGCATCAGATGCTGTCCGGCGACCACCCGCTCGCCCTGGTTGGCGTACGCGCTGCGCCCGGCGTACTCCACCAGAACGGACGGCTGGGCCTCCTTGGCCTGCAGGAACAGCGGCTCGACCCCGTCCCCGGCCTCCATCAGCACGATCCAGGCCCGGGTGCCGACACTGCCGACCCCGACGACCTTGCGGGCCATCTGGACCAGGCTGAACTGATTGAGCAGGTGCCGTCGGTCGCTCTGCAGGGTGCGCCGGTACTTGCCCAGCACCGAACCGATCAGCTCGTAGATCGCGTCCGCCTGCACATCACTGAACACCTCTTCGACCGGGACGATCGTCGGCGGGTCGCTGATGATCCGCCGCCGACCCTCGACCACCGTCGTGAGCTTGCCCAACGCCTGCGTACTGTCGCGGGTATGGGCCTTGGCCAGCATCGCCTCCGCCGCCTTGAACCGCTTGGCCTTGACCTCGGACCTGAACTCCCCGATGGCGTCCTCGATGTCCAGGTGCGCGTACCAGACATCCAGGAGGGGCTGCTTCGCGAAGCCGCGCATCGCCTGGCGGTAGCCCTTGGCAGCCGCCAGGACGATCTTGCGGCAGGCCTTGCCCGAGAACCCGTTGTCGCGCCCCGCCACCACCAGGCTCGCGGCCAACCGCTTGACGTCCCACTCGAAAGGCCCGGGAAGGGTCTCGTCGAAGTCGTTGACGTCGAACACCAGCCGCCGCTCCGGTGAGGCGAACGCGCCGAAGTTCGACAGATGCGCGTCCCCGCACAACTGGACCCGCAGCCCCGAGGCAGGCGTGGCAGCCAGATCCGCCGCCATCGGCAACGCAGCCCCACGGTAGTACGTGAACGGCGACACCAACATCCGCCCGTGCCGAATCGGCACCAGCTCCGGCACCCGCGACGCCGCCTGCCCCAGCAACAGCCCAACCGGATCCCGCGATCCGCCCGGCTCGAACTCCGCATGCGCCTCCAACGGCACCCGCTCGCGAGCATCCTTCCCCAACGCCACCCGGTCAGCGCGACTCACAGGCTCCCCCGCCGCCCGAACCGGACCCCGGGAGGACCCCCGCGCACCAGACGTTCCACCTGCCACACCCATGGTTCGTCACCGTCCTGACCACTCCCGTCCGGCCACAGCCGCCTGGGCCACCGACCGGCAAACGCCACAGATAGTTATAGATACACCTATTCCGCCCAAACAATGCCAAGCCGGGGCGGCGTACCCCGAAGGGTTGAGCCGTCGCCGCGGTCGTGCAACCAGTCCGTCCGGAGACGACGCGCAGTAACGACGGCCATCGCCCCCTCTCCTGCGGCTGGGGGACGCATCGGCGTGGTCGGAGAACCGGCGCGTCACTCGCGTGAGGTCGTAACCGACGTGGTCAGAATGGGGCATGGCATCAGGCCCGGACCCGGTCGCTCCGCCCCCGTCGACGCCGGTCCAGGCCTCTGAACGCGGCGAGCACTGGTGGCCGGTGGCGCTGGCGATTCTGGTCGCCACGGCTCTCCACGTGGCACTGCCCGCGCAGTACCGAGTGAACCCCTCCTGGGTCGTCCCGGTCGTCATGTTCGCACTGCTGGCCGCACTGATCATCGGAGATCCCGGCCGCATCGATCGCCAGAAGCCGTGGCTGCGGATCACGACCAGCGTCGCCATCGCCGCCCTGACGGTGGCGAATCTGATCGCCGGCGTCCGCTTGGTAGCCGACATCCTGACCAACAACAAG
Source organism: Streptacidiphilus sp. BW17 (assembly GCF_041262485.1). Classification (NCBI taxonomy): domain Bacteria; kingdom Bacillati; phylum Actinomycetota; class Actinomycetes; order Kitasatosporales; family Streptomycetaceae; genus Streptacidiphilus; species Streptacidiphilus sp. BW17. The sequence continues at coordinate 132,556 of NZ_JBGCCR010000018.1, forward strand.
CTGTTCGCCAACAACGCCATCGCGCTGCTGGCCACCGGCGGAGTGGTCTGGGCGACGAACGTGATCGCCTTCGGGCTGTGGTTCTGGGATCTGGATCGTGGTGGTGCTGCTGCCCGCGCGCACCAGCCCTATGCGAATCCGGCGCTGGTGTTCCCGGAGATGCTGCACACGGACTACGTGCCCACCACCTGGGTGCCGATCTTCGCCGACTACCTCGTGCTGGCCTTCTGGACGGCGACTGCATTCAGCCCCACCGACATCTCCGCGATCAAGCGGTGGGCCAAGCTGATGATGATGACGGAAGCGGTGGTATCCGTCGGGATCGGAGCGCTGGTGATCGCTCGTGCGATCAACATTCTGCAGTAGGAGCCGTCTACCTTCCGGAGACCGTCGGGGCTCAAGCTCAGGGAACCAGCCGACCGGTGGACACACGGAGCATCGCTCGGTCCCCGGCGCGGACGCCGTGGTGGCCTAGGCTGAAAAGCGTGATCTCAACGCCGAGTCCTGACGACGGCCACGAGTGACCCAGTCGACGTACCAGAGTCTCCCCAAGGGGGAGCGGCGCAGGCTCCTGGCCCGCGCCGTGCTCCGTCCCACCTTGTTCTCGACTTGCCTCGTGGCGCTCTACTTCGTTCTCCCGCTCGGGGAGCGTACTACCGCCAGGACCGAGTTCCTGATCGTTGTCGGCCTTCTGGCAGTAGGTATTCTGATCGCCTTTCAGGCCCGCTTGATCTCACGCTCGCGCTACCCCCGGCTCCAGGCCGTCGAGGCATTCTCGCTCTCCGTGCCCCTCTACCTCCTGCTCTTCTCGGCAGCGTACTTCCTGATGGCGACATCCCAGCCGAGCGCCTTCACTCAGCGCCTGACCCGGCTGGACTCGCTGTACTTCACCGTCACCGTGTTCAGCTCGGTCGGCTTCGGAGACATCGCTCCCCGTTCCGAGCCGGCCCGGATCGTGACGATGATTCAGATGCTCGGCAATCTGCTGGTCGTCGGCTTTGCGGTGCGGATCCTTCTCGGGGCCGTTCAGGTCGGCCTGCAGCGACGAGCGGGAGGCGACCCCAAGAGCGATTGACCCGCCGAGCCGATCGCCACGGGTCGCACAACCAACCCGGCGTCACGCCGGAGCCCGGCCGTGGCGAGCAGAGCCGGTTCAGGTGACGAGTTGGTAGATGCTCTTGCTCACCAGCCACAGGCCCACCAGGACGGAGATCCCCACCACGGCCTGGTCGGTGTGGCTGTCCAGCCACACACGGAAACGGTCGAGCTTCTGGCCTGCGGCCTGCGGAGCGAATGCCGTGTACAACTCCATCGCGAGGATGCTGGCGGTAGCGAGCAAACAAAAGCCCATCAGAGCCAGATACGAGCCGATGCTGGACACCTTGGCCTGCACGACGACTGCGGCGCCGGCCGCCACCATGCCCCAGGGCTGCAGAAACACTCCGAATCCGGCTGCCGTCCAGGCGGACACGTCGTGAAGACGCGCCATCCAGGTCGCCGGTTTGCGCGGTTGGCCGACTGTCTTTCGTCGTTTGTACTCGCCGAAGCCGATGAGGGAAAGGCCGATGGCCAGCTTAACGGCCTCGGCCCCGGTCGAGGGTGCGGTGTGCGGCTTCGGAGGTGTACCGCCCGTGCCCAGGAGCACCAGCGCGACTACCACAACCAGGCAGGCCAGCCAGGCGAGGACGAAGGCCAGGCCCTTCCGAACACCGCGATGCGCGGTGAGGATCAGGATGAACGCGGTGTTGTGGAGGGGACCCAGCGTGATTGCCACGCCGATGACGAAGAGGTCGAGAAGCATCGAAGACGAGCTCCCTGGGAGAAGCAATCGGTGATCCCGCTGTCAGCTGAAATCCGCCCGCCAGACGCGCTGGACGTCTCCGCCGACCTGAGTTGCTCCGACCGCGCAGGCCGCCACGACCGCCCGCGGTCAGTCAGCATCCGGCGACCTCGAGCCACGTAATCGGCCGAACCCCGGACAGCGGACGCGATGGCGAGCCATGACTTCACTCTGACGGCGTCTGCTCGAACCCGCATGTCACGGGCGGGTACACGATCGCCGAAGGGTGCGGTTCGTTTCGGGTGACGGTCACAAGAAGGCCGAGAAGGCGGCGAAGAGGCAGCCGCCTTGGCTGCCGATCTGCAAGCTCTGGAGTCCGCCGCGTTGGGCTTGATGGCGGTCACCTGTGCTGAATTTGTGCCGGAGACGCACAAAGCGAAGTGACTCTTCGTAGTCGCCCCGCTTGACCTGCATGTTCATGGTGGGCACAGACGGATTCGAACCGCCGGCATCTGCTTTGTAAGCCTTCCCACGTCCCACACGGGGTGGCCTGCAAGTCTCTGACCTGGGCGCCAGCAGAGCGATCACCCGCAATTGCCCGCTGTTCCCCGCTGGGGTCTCGCTGTCTTGGCACGGAAGTGGCACGCGGTAACCGTCGGTCCTTGGCTCCCGCAGTCGTGGGTCAAAGGCCGGCGCTGACGCGTGAAGCTCAGTGACGCCTGCCTTGTAAGCTCGACCCGAGCTACCAGCGACCGGCGGCGAATCCGCGGTCACCGTGAACCGAGCTGACGCCGACAAGTAGGGCGGACCGCTGTCGACCGCCGGCGTTGATGTCATCTGGTGATGTCGGCTGCAGTCGACGAGGTTGCGCTACCTCCGTGCTGTACAGCAGGGCTCTACCACGCCCGACTTAGCTGGCGGGCCGTGGGCAAGCCATAGCCTCTCGCGCCCTGGCTCACTACTCAGCGGCCAAGAGGGGCGGCGAGGTCGACCTCGGAAGCCGCCGATAGAACGGGTAGGCCTGATCAAAGCTCGTATCCGCCATGGATCACGGTCTGGCTCAGCCACTGGCCTTGGAGTCGCGTCGTGCAGAATCTGCCGACTGGGACTGACCCGTACTGGAGCCCTACCTGCCTCTTGGGGGACGGCCTCAGCCGGGCGCCAAGCGACCTGGGGTCAGCTCAGCCAGCGCCCCTGGTCGGGCGATCACCCCTTCGGAGGGTTTACTTGCCTCATGTGACGCCATACTGTTAAGGCAAGCGATTGAACATGCAATTCACTTGTTCACAAGAAGCGCTGACGGACAGTGACGGGCCAAGACATGCTGATCAACTTTAGGGTCTCGAACTACAAGTCGCTCCGTGAGCCGCAGGTTCTTGACCTGCGATCGGTTTACGATCAAGGCCGGGGTGAGACGGTGGGTGTCGCCGCCCTGTACGGTGCAAATGCCTCAGGGAAATCGAATCTGCTTAAGGCGATTCGATTTATGCATGACGCGGTAACCGGCCAGAATGAATGGAACAAGGGCGAGAAGATTCGACGATCCCCATTCCTTCTGGATGATGAATGCCGTGGCCTGCCCTCATCCTTTGCCATTGAACTCATGCTTCATGGAATCCCGTATTCTTATGGATTCTCTGTGATGGATGACCGCATTGCGGAGGAGTGGCTTCACTCATTTCCCAAGAAGAAGAAGCGAGTCCTCTTCGAGCGTGTCGACGGACGATTCCACCTTGGGCCTAGCTTTGCATCCGCTCGAGCTTCTCTGTTGACCGAAATAGTGACTCCGCAAGAGCTATACATTGGATCCGCCGCAAAGGCTCTAGGTGGCGAAGCCGACCTTATTCGGATGTGGTTCGCTGGCAGTCTTTGGTTTGCCGAAGACGAGCGGGCAAGCAGAAGCATGCAGCGGCGAATCACCATCGAAACTTTGTCGGAAGGTGTCCTGCAAAACAGAGTTCAAAGTTTCCTCAAGATGGCAGATTTCGGGATCGAGCGCGCCTCTTACACGGATACCTTGGTTGAGTATATTCGAGACGAATCTATGGACCCTGGGCAAGGGTCATTCAGGGTTGAGCGAAGGCCCGGAAAGCTTCGAATTCGATACAATGCCCAAGAGCCTCCTTCCATCCCAACTGAACTAGTTCTGACTCTCAATGAGTCTGAAGGCATCACCCTGGCCCACTCGGGAAAGTCTCCAGCAGACTTCAAGCTGGAGGATGAATCGAGAGGAACTCAAACATGGTTTGATATTGCAGGGATGGTCGTCAGGGCGCTTGATGAAGGATGGACCCTCGTCATTGATGAGTTGGACACCAGCCTTCACCCGCTCTTGCTGGCTCAGTTGATCCGACTCTTCCAAGACCCAGCGAGCAATTCCTCGGGGGCGCAGCTAATCTTCACAACACATGATGCTTCTCTCATGGGAAGGCCTGGTGGGGAAGAGGTGCTGCGGCGAGACGAAGTCTGGTTCGCAGAAAAGGAACCGGCGTCGGGGGCGACTCATATCTTTCCCCTGACAGATTTTAAGCCGCGCAATGGGCTGAACTGGGAGAGGCGCTACCTTGGCGGCGCCCTGGGGGCAATCCCCTATACGTCAGCATCACTTTTTGACGAGGTTGCCTCTACAGAAGGTAGTCTGGCGTGAGTCAGTTCAGGAATAGTCGAGCTCAAAAGAGAACGGCATCCATTCAGCGCCGACGAGAGCACCGAATGCTGCTCCTCGTGTGTGGCGCGAAAGTCACGGAAAGGAATTATTTTAATGGGCTGAGGGACGCCTTTCGCTCGTCTAACGTGCGTATTAAGGTTGTCACGGAGCCGAAGTCTCCTGTGCAAGTCGTAGAGAAGGCCGCCGAAATATTCGAGGACGAGCGGGATTCGTTCGATGAATGCTGGGCTGTATTCGATGTTGATGAATTTGACATGACAGCAGCGGTGGCCCTGGCTGGGAAGCGTAATGTCAGGCTTGCGATTTCCAATCCATGTTTCGAGTTTTGGCTGTTGCTGCATTTTTGCAATTATTCGGGTTCACTGGCGGACTTTAGGGCGGTTTTGGGTAAGCTCAAGAAATACTGCCCGAGGTATGACAAGTCACGCATTCGATTTAGTGATTATGTCCAAGGTGTCCTTGGGGCAATCGATCGAGCTCGGGTGATCGATGAGAAGAGCGAGGAACTTATTCCGAATCCTAGCTCTGGTGTTTGGCGGATCGCGGAGCAAATGGTGCCGCCAGGACAGAACTGACGCGTGGTTCCTCCTCAATCGGGCAGCTTTGCCGAACTGGGGTTCTCCCAGGGCCGCCAGGCTCACGGCGTGATCCTTGGGCTTGGCCTGGCGGCCCTGGGAGGTTCCCGGTACGCCTCCGGCGCTCGACCGAGGAGGAACCACCCCGCACCGTTCCCACTGACTACCTGCACCCTCTCCTCTTGCTTCGACTCCCCTTGAGAGGGCCGGGGTTTGGGGCGGAGCCCCATAACCGCCGCCCTGCTGGCAGGGATGGCGACGACCGAGGGGAATCGCGTCGCGCTCCCGGGAGACGGGTCCGTCAGGTACTGCGTGCCTTGTGTCAAGGACTGCCGCGGTCCCGCCCCGGTCCGACCGGTGCACTGGACGCACCCCGTACCCGTCCCGGCGGTGGGTGCTTGAAGCAAATCGTCGGTGAGCTCAGCCGTGCAGCCCCGGACTGTTGATCCCCCTTGTTCCGTCTCAGCCGAGGGGGAGGTCACCGCCAACGTCGGCCGCACGGGGCGAAGACAGGAGTGAGGGCGGGCGTCGGCGGATGGCCGACGCCCGCGTAGCAGTGTGAATGTCCAGACCGCGAGGTCGCCGATCAGTTATTCGCTCTGCCCGTGAGTCCGTAGTGGCTACTGCGGGACTCATCCCGCGTCGATTCCTTGCTCTTCTATCCCCTTCGGTTGGTGGAGCACAGGCCTGCGGGAGCGACCGGGGAGAGGGTGCCGATCGGGCCGGGGCGGGCCGGGGCAGCCGTTCGCGGGAAGGTCAGCAGTGACGGCCAGCCGTGCCGCGCGAGCGGAGCGAGCGCCTTGACTCAGTAGAGAAAGCCATCACAGCTCTGGGCCTAACAACCCGGACTCGTCATGGCCTCGCATCGGCGCGCTCCGCAAGCCCCCGAAGCTCCGGCGAGGCTGACCGACCCGCCACCAACATCAGTTCCCGGATCGTGTCGCGGGACACCACGTGGGTGCTGATCATCCCGTCACCGCTGTGGCGCAGGGCTGATCGTCGTGAACGACTTGATGGCGTTGATCGAGGCTGGTGGCCCGATAGGGATCTCGGCCACGGGTGGTCCGCTGTACGCCCGTGAGCACGCGCCGCGCCTGTACTGGTCGGCGGTCGGGATGCCGGCGGCGCTGTTCCGGATGGGTCGGGAATGGGCGGACACCATGGAGGCGTGCGGGCTGTCGAAGGAGCCGCCGATGTGGAAGGTCTTCGCCGCCCGTCGTGGTGAGGACAGTCCGCTTGCCCGGCCGGTTCCGCCGAAGCTGCGCGGTATCCGTCCCTCGACCCGTGGCGTCCGGATCCGGGTGCGTCTGGCGAAGGGGATGACTACGCAGAGCGTCGCGAACGGTGCGGAGGCTCTGCGGCATGCCTGGCAGGTCCACTCGGTGCACGTGTCGGAGGTGCGTCCGGGGGTGGTGGATCTGCGGATCACCGGCTTCAATGTGCTGCGGGGCGAGAGTCCGCTGCCTGATGGCGAACGACAAGGGCAAGCGCCGCCGCTTCGGTTCGGTGCGTCAGCTCCACTCCGGACGCTGGCAGATCCGCCACCCCGACCCATCACCGGGTTGATGCGGACTGGCGAGCAGACCTACGCCACCAAGAAGGAGGCTGAGATCGCACTCACGCTGAGCGAGGCCGACATCACGCGTGGCCGCTGGACGGACCCCGACGAAGGCAAGGTGAACTTCGGCGACTACGCCGATGCCTGGCTCCGAGACCGGAAGCTCGCCGACACCTCCCGTCAGCGCTACGCGATTTCGCTGCGGCTCCACATCCAGCCGACCTTCCGGCACAGCAGCGTTGGGGAGATCACAACGGGCAAGGTTCGTGCCTGGCGCTCGAAGCTGCTCGCATCCGGCGTCGGTGAGCCAGCTGTGGTCAAGGCGTACCAGGTCCTCCGGGCCATCATGAACAACGCACTGGACGATGAGCTGATTCAGCGGAATCCCTGCCGGATCAAGGGTGCTGGACAGTACGAGGTGCCGGAACGCCCGGTCTTGACTGTGGAACAGGTGCTCGCCGTAGTGGAGGCCATCCCGACGCGGTACCGGCTCATGGTCCTCCTGGGTGCCTTCACCACGCTCCGCTTCGGGGAGCTGGCGGCGCTCCGCCGGTCGGATATCGACTCCGCAGCACTCACGGTGTCGGTCCGCCGCTCGCAGGCCGAGCTGTCGACCGGGGCAGCTTCTCGACAAGGCACCCAAGACGCGCGCTGGCGTCCGAGCGGTCGCCTTCCCGGTCGAACTGCTGCCGAGCGTGACCGCGCACCTGGAGCACTTCGTCTCTGCCGACCCCATGTCCCACGTGTTCACAGGTGCGCTGGGCGGCCAGCTCCGGCGGAGCAACTTCCACGAGGTGTGGGTCCGGGCTCGAAAGAAGGCGAAGATCAGCGAAGAGGTGCACTTTCACGATCTCCGCCACACTGGGAACACCCTCGCGGCCAATGCCGGGGCCAGCACTCGGGAGCTCATGACCCGGATGGGGCACAGCGGCACTCGCGCCGCGTTGATCTACCAGCACATGACCGCCGGCCGGGATCGCGTCATCGCGGACAAGCTCGGGCAGATGATCAAAGAAGCCAGGGAGGCGAGTCCACCGGATGTGGACTCATCTGGCACGTAAGTGGCACGCGGAGCCTCACGTCGAACACGGCGTGGGGCTCCGTTCCTGTTCAGAGCTGGTGGGCACAGACGGATTCGAACCGCCGACATCTGCTTTGTAAGAGCAGCGCTCTACCGCTGAGCTATGCGCCCCCGGGCATCCCCGATGGTCTCGGCCTGAACCGGGACAAGGGCTAAGAGTACCCGGTCGTCGTCGCGGTGTGCGCCTTCGTTGGTGCGGGGGTGGTGGGGTGGGTGGGAGGATGGGGCTGGCCCGGTCGGGAAGATCGGGGCGGTGGTGGGTTGCGGGTGGTGGTCGGGGCCCGGTGACCGTGGCGCGTGGAGCGGGAGAGACGACGTGGCGGGCGGTGCGGCGCGCAGGTGGCGGGGAGAGGCCGGGAGAGCCGAGGCGCAGGCGGCGCGTGAGGCTGCCGCGCAGGCGTTCTACGAGGTGGACACGCTCCAGCGCGACGTCCGGATCAACGTCGAGACCGTGGCCGCCGCCGACAGCTCCCCCGGGGCCAAGCGTGCCGTCGCCGACTTCGCCGCGATCAGCGGGCGCGTCGACCAGGTCAGCACCGCGTACATCGGCGCGCTCGACGCCGTGGACCTCGACGCCGAGGAGCTCTCCCCCGGCGCCGCCGCGCAGGCGCGTCAGCGGCTGGACCACAGTCGGCAGCAGCTGCTGCGGGCCAAGGCGGAGCTCGAGCAGTTCGCCGCCTACCTGGAGCCGCTCCAGTCCGCCGCCGCCGCGCAGCTCGCGCAGGTCGCGCCCGCCGTGGAGCGGGCCAAGCAGGCATGGCTGGCCGCGAGCAACGCGCTCGACGCGGCCAAGGCTGCCCGGCTCGGCACCGACGCACAGTCCCGGAAGCTGGCGGAGCTGGGACCGCAGCTCCGGCTGCTCGGCGAGGGCGCGGGCAAGCACGGCGTGCAGCCGATACTCCGCGCCGCCGCCGACGTGCAGCGCGCCGCCGAAGGCATCCGGGCCGAGGCGGAGCGGCTGCCGCAGCAGGCCGCCGAGATCGACCGGGCGATGAGCTCCCTCCGCACCCGGACGCAGGCGCTGCAGACGCGGGCGGAGCAGGTCGGACCGGTGCTGAGCGAGCTGCGCCGCCGGTTCACCGAGGCCTGCTGGCAGGACCTGCAACACGTGCCGGACCAGGCGCAGGACGCCGCCCGCCAGGCGCTGGCCCAGCTCCGCGACGCCGAACAGGCCCGCAACGACCAGCGCTTCGCCGACGCGCAGGCGGTCATCCAGCGCGTCCGCACCCTGCTCACCACCGCCGACGGCTCGGTTGCGCTGGCCAACGACCGGCTCCACGCGCTCAACGAGGCGCAGCGCGCGCCGCAGGACGAGATCGAGCGGACCCGTTTCGCGCTGCGCGACGCCCAGCGACTGGCGATGGCGGGCCGCAACGCGCCGGACCCCCGGCACGCGCAGCCGCTGGACGCGGCGCTGGAGCGCCTGGAGCGCGCCGCCACCGGCCTTACCGGACGCCACCCCGACTACTGGCACTTCCTGACCGAGACGGCCGCCGTCCGGGAGACGGCGGCGTCGGTCGTCCAGGCGATCCGAGGCGAGAAGGGCATGCCGTCGTCCCGGTGACGCATCACGCTGACGCAGCACGCGTGGCAAGAAGCAAGAAGGATGACAGGATGTCGGCATGCCTCGCTATGACTACCGCTGCCGCACCTGCGGCGCCACCTTCGAGCTGAACCGTCCGATGTCGCAGGCCAACGCGCCGACGGTGTGCCCGGCCGGGCATGACGACGTGGCCAAGCTGATGTCGATGGTCGCCGTGACCGGTACCAGTGGTGCCGCCGCCCAGCCGCAGGCCGGCGGCGGAGGCGGTGGCTGCTGCGGAGGCGGCTGCTGCGGCTGAACCAGCCCCGCGACTGCCCACAACGAAGCGAGTCTGTTGCACGCGCCCCGGCCCGGCCGGACGATGGAGGCGACGACTGCCGTCACCACCCCCTCAGAACCAGGGAGGCGGCAATGAAACTCCAGGACCATCTGCCGGTCGACCACCGGCTGGGCCAGGTCTACCGGTACAGCGCCGGGGCCATCGGCCTGTTCCTGGTCGTGTTCGGCATTCTCGGCTTCACCAACAACGTCGGCTTCTTCTCCACGAGCGGGGACCACGTTGCCGGCCTGACCAGCAACGGTGCGTTGAGCCTGCTGTCCGTGATCTTCGGCGCGATCCTGATCGCGGGCGCGGTGATGGGCGGCAACACCGCTTCGACGCTCAACATCAGCATCGGGATCCTGTTCATCCTCAGTGGCTGGGTGAATCTGGGCCTGCTGGACGGCGGGCACAACATCCTGAACTTCCACATGCGAAATGTGATCTTCAGCTTCCTGGTCGGCCTCGCGCTGATGGTCTTCGGGATGTACGGCCGGGTCACCGGACACCTGCCGCACGACAACCCGTACTGGCGCAACCGTCACCCGGAGGCGGCCAAGTTCAACCCGCTGCCGCCCGCCGCACTGCCCCACTGACGCCGGAGTCCGACCCCGGCCCCGGCCCCGGCCCCGGCCCCGAACCCAAGCCCAGCCCCGCACGGACCACGGCCAGCATCCGGCGCAGCAGTTCCTCCCCCGCCGCGACGCCGGTCTCGGCGAGGGCGGTGACACCGGGCGCGGTCCACCCGGCCTCGGCCAGCTCGCCGTGGCCGGGGCGGAAGGCCGCGTCCGCGGCGAGCAGCAGTTCCGCGTCGAGCAGCGAGTCGCCTGCGGCCAGGACGGTCGCCGCGCCGGTCCGGCGTCCGACCTCCGCGAGGGCTGCGGACTTCGTCAGCGGCTGCGGCACCAGGTAGACCTTGCGGCCCTGCAGCGAGACGCCCCAGCCGCGCTCGGCCGCCCAGCCCGACAGCTCCTCGACCCAGCCCGGCGGCAGCGACGGGCGGTCGACGACCAGGTAGGCGAAGAGGTCCTCGGCGACGCGGCGCTTGCGCGTCCACTCCGGGTCGGCGGTGAGCGCGAGGCGGTGCACGATCTCGTCCAGCGGCGCGCACTGCTGCGCGAGGGTGGCGCGGACCTGGGCGTGCCAGTCCTGGTCGGGCTCGCCGTCCACGAGCAGGTGGCCGCCGTTGGCGCAGATCGTGTGACGCGGCGTCCAGTCGGGGACGGGGCCGGGGAGGTGGATCCGCCGGTACTGGGCGACGGTGCGGGTCGTGGCGGGGACGAAGTCGGTCACCGCGATCAGGGTGGCCAACAGCCGGGCCGCGTCCTCGGTCATGTAGGAGAGCGGCTCGCCCTTGTGCACCTCGACGACCAGCAGCCGCGGCGCGTCCTCGTCGGGGACGCGGAGGCCGAGCGCGCGCGCGGAGTAGACCAGCGTCCGGTCCAGATCGCAGCCCACCAGATGGCGAGTACTGCTGCTTCCGCTCATATCGAGGTCCCTTCCGGGCCGGTGGCCCCGCGCGTGTAGTCGGGGTGGATCAGGCCGACGCAGCTGTACGGGAGGTCGTCGACCTCCTCGACGGGGACCGCGCGCTGCGAGGCGAGCAGCCGGACATGGTCCAGGTCCGCGCCGGCGCCGCGCCGGACCAGGACCCGCCATGGAACCCGGCGCAGCAGCACCCTGGTCGTCTCCCCGACCCCGGGCTTGACCAGGTTGACGCTGCCGATGCCGTACTCCGCGCTGATCCGCTCGACGGCCGCCCAGCCCGACCAGTCCGGCGTGCGCGCGGCCTCGGACGCGCTCCCCGGCGCGGTGAAGCGGCGCGCCTCGGCGACGGCGGTGTCCCGGACCGCGTCGAAGCAACCCGTGACCTGGTTGAGGAAGGCACCGGAGACGTCGGCCCCGGCCAGCTCGCGGTAGAACTTCGCACCGTGGAAGTCGTCCGGGCCGATCAGGTCGGCGCGCAGCACGGTGCGCGAAACCAGGCCGGAGACGGTGGAGTTGAGACAGGCCGAGGGGATCAGGAAGTCGTCGCGGGTGCCGAAGGTACGGACGCACCGGCCCGGGTCGGCCAACACCGCGAGCGCCGGGTCGAAGTCGGTACCGGCCAGCGCGGCGGTGAGCTCGCGGGTGATCGCACCTTTGCCGGTCCAGCCGTCGACGAAGACGATGTCCTCGGGGCGGTGCCAACGGGCCAGGTGGCGCAGGGCGTTGGTGTCGATGCCGCGCCCGCGCACGATGGAGACGGCGTAGTGCGGCAGTTCCAGCCCGTGGACCTGCCGGGCCCAACGCCGCATCAGCACCCCGACGGGCGTCCCGGCGCGGGCCAGCGAGGCCAGCACCACGTTCCGGCCGTTCCGGCCGCCCCCGCCATTCCGGCCGCGCCGTCCGCGCTCGGCGAGGACGGTCTCGGTGACCACGCCGACGGCGTGGGCGACGCGCGCGGCGGAGGCTGTCAGTGCCTGCTGATAGAGATTCTGGTAGTCGGCGCTCGGCTGGTACTCGACGGGCAACGACTCGGCATAGTGGGCGCCGCCGCGCTGGATCGCCTCCTCGCGTTCCTCCGTAGGGGCCTCCAAGGTGACGTCGGAGAGGTCCTTGAGCAGCCAGGCGACCTCGTCCGCGCGGTAGGAGGAGAACGCGGGCCCGTACAGCGGCGCGGGCTGCGGACGGTAGGAGGGGACGACGGCGAGCAGCAGCTCGTCGGTGACGCCACGCAGCGCGTCGGTGAGACCGCCGGGTCCGGTCAGCCGCGCGGTGTCGGCGTCGGAGTCGACGACGAGCACGATCGCGTCGAAACGGCGCTCGGGGTCGGCGCCCGGGGCGACGTTGTAGACGTGGCGAGGACCGTCATCCGCGCCGAAGTCCGGCGCGGGGAAGGAGAGTCGGGTGCGTATGGCGTAGCCGGCATCGTCGACGGCGAGCACGGGCGAGCGCGTGGTGCTGGAGAACCGCACGTCGACGCCCGGGGGCAGTTCGTCCTCCAGTGCGGCGGCAAGCCGCAGCGGCGCGTACATCAGCTCCTCGCAGCCGAGGACGAGCACGCGACGTGGCGCGCCGGTCAGCGCGACGGCGAGGCGGCGCGCCATGTCGGGCAGGGCGGCCTCCAGCCGTACGCGGTCGGCGGGCAGGAAGCCGTGCCTGCCGCCGTCCGGCAGGCCGCGCGGCCAGCCGAGGTCCACGCGCGTGAGTGGGGCGAACGGGGTGAGCGCGGCGGATGGTGCGTCGAGCTCCGTCGGCGCGCCCTGCTCGGCCTGGGCCGCCTCGGCGGCCACCAGCTCCTGACCACGCGTCAGGACATCGTCCGGCAGCTCGATCCGCGTAGTCACCGCCGCGACCACGTCGATCCGCGTGCCCAGTTCCGTGCCGAGCCGGGACAGTGCCGCGCGGTCCGCGTCGTCGCGCAGGTCGAGCAGAGTGACCACCACGTAGCGGTCGCGCGGGCACAGCACGTGGAGGGCGCGCAGGGTGTTGGCGACGGTCCGGCCGGTCGAGAACTCGTCGTCGACCAGCACGAGCGGGCCGACGACGGCCTTGCCGTCCGCCTGCGGAACCAACAACTCCGGCCGCTCCGGAAGCAGCAGATGGGAGGTGGCATGCGAGTGCTCCTCCTCGAACCCGCCCAGGGGAGCGACCCCGGCCACCGCGCGCCGGGTCGAGTGCAGATACGGCACTCCTACGCCGACATCGCCGATCGCATCGCCGTTCCCGTCGCTGTTCCCGTCGCCGATCCCGTCGGCGACGCAGTGGCCCAACGCCGTCGCCGTCTCCGCGTAGCCGAGGACGACCGCGCGCGCCGACTCCTCAGGGCCGAGCAGCTCCCGTACAGCCCGGCCCAGCGCGAGCCCCGCCTCCCGCACCACGGCGGGACGTTGCGGCACGTGTTTGCCGAGGACGGTGGAGACCAGCAGGTGCGCGCGCAGCGGATTGCGGCGCAGCGCGAGGCCGACCAGCTCGCGTGCCTCACCCTCCGGCAGTCGCACGCCGAGCCGTTCGGTGACCCAGGTCCCGGCCCACGCGTGGGCGGCTGCCCCGGGCGACTCCACCGCGTCCTTCGGCTCCACCACGGACGAATCCATCACGTCGTTCGTTCCTCGGTTCTCGTTCGGTTCCCAGCCCAACATCCGCAGGTGGCCAGGGGATGGACACGACGGCAACATCAGCAGCCCCAGTCGGCTGCCCCCGTCAGCCGCCTCGGTCAGCCACCCACACAGGCGGCCAGCAGATCCGCAAAGCTGACGTCCTCGCGGGCGACCCCGAAGGCCGCCGCGCGGGTCGTCACCCGCTGTGCCCACGCCCGGTGCGGCTTCACCTCGTTCATCTTGTTGACGTAGGCGGACCGCACCACACCACCTCCCGCCCGGTCCTCGCTCAGGATGTCGCGGGCGTCCGACCACTCCTCGTGCGTGGCCACCGACATCGCGTGGACGGCCGGCACATGGCTCGGATGGATGCAGGTCTTGCCCAACAGGCCGTTGGCCCGGTCGAGTTCGAGCTCGCGGATCAGGCCGTCCAGGCCGTGGTCGATCAGCCGACGCCGCACCTGCCCGGCCGGGGGCTCCGACTCCTCGAAGGGACTCTGTCGCAGCTGCGGCTTGAACTTCCGCTCCTGGACCGGGAAGTACTCCCACACCGGCCCGGTCAGCACATGGCCCGTGCCGTCCGCCCGGCCCAGCACGTTGACCACGTCGCCGATCACCGCGGCGACCAACTGCACGTCGTAGGCGGTCAGATCGGGCGGCCGGCGCAGTCCGTACGCCGAGCACAGGTCGGTGACGCCGAGTCGGACGGCCAGCACCAGTTCGCGGTACTTCTCCAACAGGCGGGCGACCCCGAGCAGCGTCTCCGCGCGGCTCTCCAGATACGCGAGACGGGGCGACTCCAGCACCGGCATGGCGTACATCGGCAGACCGCTCGCTGCCCGCAGCTCCGCCAGCGCCTCCAGGAAGGGCAGGCCGCTCTCCTCCGTGAACTTCGGCACGACGAAGCCGGAGAGCAAGGCCAGCGCCTCCCCGCCCATCCGGGCGGCCAGATCGGCTATCTGCTCGGGCCCCCGGACGCGCACGAACAGCAGCGGCAGCTCCCCGTCCCGCTCCGAACGTCTTCGCTCCGAGCTCCCTCGCTCCCAACGACGACGCTCCGCCCCGTCCGACGCCAGCGCGCGCAGCTGCGCGACCAGGTTCCGCTCGGCTGCCGGGACTTCGGCGTCCTCGACCGCGTCCTCCAGGCACAGCACCATGGACGTGACTCCACGAGCGGCCTGCCGCCGCACGTCGTCGGCCAGGCGCGGACGGATCGCCGGGGAGTAGAGCGTCGCGCCCAGGGCGACCGCGAGCTGGGCCGGGGCGCTGTCGCGACGGAACTGCTGTGGCTGATGCAGGAAGAGACGGTGTCTGGTCCCCTCGTCGAGCTGGCCGAAATGACGCATGGTTCCCCCGCGGAGCGTCGTGAGCTGGGCTTTGGCGGTTCATCGTACGGAACGCCTGGACGAATTCCAGCCGTCGCGCGACAACTTCCCCAGGACTCACAGGACGCGGTGGTCGTCGCGGAGATCCGGGCGGAGATCCACACGGAGGTCCGCGCGGAGGCCACGCGGAGGTCTCCGGGCATCGGGTTACCCGCAGGCAGGCAGGTGCGGCAGGATGAACCCATGACCAAGGTCATGCCGAAGGGCTCGAACACGACACTCCCCGCCGAGGCGGCGGCGGTGCGCGCGGTGCTGCGCTGGCTGAGCCGGCCCGGTACGCCCGACGTGGACGCTTCGGCGCTGCTCCTCACCGTGCAGGGCCGGGTCGGCGACGACTCCGACTTCGTCTTCTACAACCAGCGCCGCCACCCCACGGGCCTGGTCCGCTACCGCGCCAAGTCCCGTCACGGCGAGGAGACCACCGACACCGTCGACATCGACCTGCATCGGCTGCCGGACTGGGTCGACCGGGTCGTCCTCGGCGCGTCGGTGGGTGACGAGGAGAGCTTCGCCCAGGTGGAGGGGCTGCAACTGCTGCTCTTCGACATCGCGGGCGGTCCGGGTGCACCGGCCATCGCCCGCTTCGACATCACCGACGCACGGCGTGTGGCCGCGCTGCTCTGCGGCGAGCTCTACCGGCGCTCGGGCCGCTGGAAGTTCCGCGCCATCGGTCAGGGCTACGCGGCCGGACTGATCGCCCTGGCCCAGGATTTCGGCGTCACCGTGGACGAGGGTCCCGAACCCGCGCCCACCGCGCCCCCCATCCCGGAACCCGAACCGGTGCCCGAACCGCAGCAGCAGTCGGAGCCTGAGCAGCAACTTCCCCTGCCCTCAGCGGAACTGCCGGAGCCTCCGTCAGAACGGACGCCGTCCCCGGTACCACCGACACCGCCCACACCGCCGGAGCCACAGGAACAACCCGAGCCCCAAGAGCTCCCGGCCCCGGCCCCAGCGCCGACCCCCGCCCCGCCCGAGCAACTGCTGGACCCGCCGGAGGGGTTCACCCTCCCGCTCCAGGGCCCGCAGTTCCTCCCTCGGCCGTCTCAGCCGTCCCCTCAGCCGTCTCGGCCGTCTCAGCCGCCCACCGGCTTGTAGCCGCGCTGCCACTGCAGCCCCCAGCCGTAGAGCCGGTCGAGCTCGGCCTGGAAGCCGTACACGTACCGGACCTCGCGGCTGACGGTGAACTCGCCGTTGCCGCGGTTCTGGAGCAGCAGCACCGCGCAGGAGCGCGCCTCCGCCGCGCGCTCCTCCAGCCGGACCTCGATCCGCGGGCCCGCCGTCGGAAAGAGCGTCACCACCGCGTGCGTACGGTCGAAAGCGGGGGTCTCGTCGTAGATGTAGACGAAGATCAGCAGGCGCTTGAACTGGTCCCGCTTGTCCATGTCGATGTACATCATCTCGCCGGTCGGCGCACCCGACCGGTCGTCATGGCTGAGCTTGATGTACGGCGGGTGCTGCAGGTCGCCCATGTACGCGCCGAGCGGCTGGATGACGCCCTTGCTGCCGTCGTTCATCTCGTAGAGACAGCCCAGGTCCAGGTCGACCGCCACCGGTTCGGACGCGCCGTAGCTGAGCTCAACCGGCTTGAAGGGGTTGGGGTTCAGCAGTCGACGCCACATCTCCCGGGCCGAGGGCCGGGGGGACTCCGGAGCCCGCGCGGTCCAGTGCAGGTTGACCTGCATGGTGCCGCTCAGGGCCCCCTGAGCGGTCAACGAGACGGTGGGACGGCGTTTGTCCAGCGTCACCCGCTCGATGCCGACGTCCATGCCCCGGTCGGCCTTGCGCAGCAGGTCACGCAGCCCCGCCATCGTGTGCACTCCCCCTCGCGGGACGGCCTGTCCGTCCGTCAACTCCGGGTTACCCGCCGAGATGCGGCAGTATTCCGGTCCTCGCCCGCCGGGCCCGTCACGTCCATCCCCATGGGGGATTGACGCCACCCGGTCGATAACACAGCTTGCTCACGCGTACCATACGGAGTCTCCTGCCACACTCCCAAGCCGAGGCGCGCCCGTATGAACCTCTCCTCCATACAACTGGTCTGGCTGGTCGTCGGCTGCGCGATCGCGTTGGCCGTCACCGTCATCATGAGTCTGCTGCGCACCAAAAAGCCCAAGCACGCCGCCGCAGAGGACTCGTGGGAGCGGAGCGAGGAGCGTCGCAGGCGCAAGGAGGCCGTCTACGGCGGCGCCTCCTACGTGCTGCTCTTCGCCTGCGCCTCGGTGGCCGGCGCGCTGTCGTTCCACGGCCTGGTCGGCTTCGGGCGGCAGAACCTGGACCTCTCCGGCGGCTGGGAGTACCTGGTCCCGTTCGGTCTGGACGGCGCGGCCATGTTCTGCTCGGTGCTCGCCGTGCGCGAGGCCAGCCACGGTGACGCGGCGACCGGTTCGCGCCTGCTGGTGTGGCTCTTCGCGGGCGCGTCGGCCTGGTTCAACTTCGTGCACGCGCCGCGTGGCGGCGACCACAACGGCGCGCCGCAGTTCTTCGCCGGCATGTCCCTCTCCGCGGCGATCCTCTTCGACCGCGCGCTGAAGCAGACCCGCAAGGCGGCGCTGCGCGAGCAGGGCCTGGTGCCGCGTCCGCTGCCGCAGATCCGCATGGTCCGCTGGCTGCGCGCCCCGATCGAGACCTACAAGGCCTGGTCGCTGATGCTGCTGGAGAACGTCCGCAGCCTGGACGAGGCGGTCGAGGAGGTCCGCGAGGAGAAGCGCGCGCGCGAGCTGGAGACCGCCCGCCAGCGCAGCGCGGAGCGCCGCGAGCGCGCCGAACTGGCGGCGATCGCCCGCTCCGTCCCGGTCAAGGAGCTGACCGCGCTGGACGCCGCGGACACCGCGTCCGGAGCGCCCGCGCTGGAGCCCGCCGCCACCCGCGGGGTGCTGTCGAGCCGCCGCCGCGCGAGCGAGCTGTCGAGCGCACCGATGGCCGGGCTGGAGGAGGAAGAGGACAACACCATGTCCCGACTCGACTCGCTGGACCGCAAGTTGAAGGACCTGGAGCAGCAGTTCGGCTGAGCGCCACACCGGGCAGTTCCGCACCCTTCGGCGGGCGGCGCTGCTCGGCGCCTTCCGACAGCTCCCGACACCTCTCGGCTCACGCTGACCTGCGAAGTCACCCCTCCTGAAAGCGCCCTGCGCCCTCTAGATGTATTGACCACGAGCGTTGTTGACGGTCCTGGGGGCTTGATCATGACGAAGACCTCCGGTGTGGTGGAGGTGTCTAGGCTTCACCGCACACACG
>NZ_JBGCCR010000019.1:0-143587 GCF_041262485.1 Streptacidiphilus sp. BW17
AGTCCGCTCAGCCCTTCCGCTGGACCAAGACCGCCGACCAGATCCTCGACCGCATCTGCCGCTACTGCACGCGCATCTCAGAACCAGATCACTAGGCGGGATTCATTGGGATGTCCAACGGTCTCCGGATATCCTGCACCCATGACCGCCCCCGAGCCGCTGCACGCCCTGCAGCACATCCAGTCCCTGCCCAGCTGGCTCGCCGGTCGCGTCGCGGCTCGCGGCCGGAGCCTGGTCGCCGAGGCGATCGCCACAGAGGGCCTGAAACTCCCGCACCACGCGGTACTCGCCGCGGTCTCCGAGTACGGACCGGTGGCGCAGGCGGACCTCGTCCGCCGCCTGGGCATCGACGCCAAGGACGTGGTCCTCCTCCTCAACCACCTGGAGGACGCCGGACTCCTGCTCCGCTCACCCGATCCGCGCGACCGGCGCAAGAACGCGGTCACGGTCACACCGCAGGGCACCCGCACACTGGAACGCTGCGCCACCCTGGCCGAACAGGCCAACGCCGAACTACTGTCGCCACTCTCCCCCACCGAACGCCAGCAGCTGATGATGCTGCTGACCCGCATCCACGAGTCATCTGACTGAGCATCAGAAATGGTAGCGCGACGAGATCCCTGGTGGCGGCGGTGACCCACGCCACACCCGTACCAAGCGCGCCGCCCGCTCCAACGCCAGAGGCCCGGTCGGATAAACCGACCGGGCCTCTGTTGGGTGGAGCTGAGGGGATTCGAACCCCTGACCCCCTCGATGCGAACGAGGTGCGCTACCGGACTGCGCCACAGCCCCAACGAGAAGAAACTCTAGCAGGTCCGGAGGGGTACTCGTGACCGGGCTACTCGTTGGCGGCGCGCGGGGCGTCGTCGGCGTACTGGTCGAAGAGCGGGGTGGCCGGGGGCTGGACCGGGCGGCGGCGCGGGGCCGGGGGCTGGGCCGAGGGGCGGGGTGCGCGGGCGGAGGAGTAGGTGTCCGGCGCGGAGAGGTCGAGGCCCAGGGTGGCGCGCGGGGCGACCGGGGCCGTGACGTAGGTGGGCAGCGGGACCGGGACCGGGTTCCAGGCGTCGTCGCCCGGACGTCCCGTCGACGGCGAGGCGTGCTCGGGCCGGTCGTCGTCCGCCCACGGCTCGGGTGTCGCCGCCTGACCTGCTCCCGCAGCGGCGCCGGCCGAGGCAGCAAGCGAACCCGTGCCGGACGTGGTCACCTCGCCCGGAGCGGCCGCAGCCCGCGCGGACGGCGGCGGATGCGCCATCGTCTCCGCCTCCTGCCCGCGGGCGTGCTGCACGCGGGCCTCCTGCACGCGGCGGGAGGCCGCCTGCTGGCGGACGCGCTGGGCCGCCTCGGCAGCGAGACGGTGGTCGAGCTTCACCTCGTAGCGGCGATGCTCCTGCCGACGCATCTGTGCGATGTAGAGGGAGAAGAGCACCGCCGGGACCGCCGGGATCCAGAGCAGCGCGACGCCGCCGACCGCCGCCAGGACCATGCCGATCGTGAACGCCGCGAAGAGCACCATCACCATGCGCCGACGCCGCGCCAGCAGCGCCGCACGCCGACGCGACGCGGTGCCGCCCGCCGGGGCGGCGGCGGTGGCAGCGGCGACGGGCGCGGGAGGCGTGGGAAGCATGGCCGCAGGGCGCGCGGTGGCCTCCGCGCCGCGCGGCGCGGGCGGCTGGGCCAGGAGGTCGGCGGGCGGGGTGAGCGCCTGGGTCTCCTCCAGCTGGCGGGAGATCTTCCGCTCCATCGCTGCGCGACCCGACAGCAGCCTGATGGCCGTGCTGAACCGTTCCGTCGGACGCGCCTCGTTGAGCTCGTCCTGCCGGCGGAGCCACATGGGGACCAGATACGCGGCCCAGGCCCCAACAATGACCGCGTAAATGAGGCCGCTACTGCTCACGCTTCACACCGTACGGGCGTGAGGGACGGCCCGGCGGCTATTTCGACCGGTGTGTCGCTGAATCTTCTTCATATCGACCTATTTATGTGGATGGTGACTCTCAATCCGGTGCCAACGTGCCAGCATTCCCTCGGGCACCTCGTCGACGGTGAGGGCGTAGACCAGGTGGTCCCGCCAGCCGCCGTCGATGTGCAGGTAGCGCGGGCGCAGGCCCTCCTCGCGGAAGCCCAGCTTCTCGACCACACGGCGGCTCGGGATGTTCTCCGGCCGGATGCACACCTCGATGCGGTGCAGCCCCATGGCCTCGAAGCAATGGTCCACGGAAAGCGCGACCACCGTGGGGATGATGCCGCGACCGGCATATGCCTCGTCGATCCAGTAGCCGATATTAGCCGAGCACATCGACCCCCAGGTGATTCCACCGACGGTCAACTGCCCTACCAGGCGGCCCTGGTAGGTGACCACGAACGGCAGCATCCGCCCGGCCTGGGCCTCCCCGCGCAGGAAGCGCACCATCTGACGGTACGTCGGGCGCAGCGCGGGTGGCTGTCCGGCGCGGGTCGGCGGAACGGTGGCCTCCCAGCGGCGCAGCCAGTCGCGGTTGCGTCGACTGACCTCCTGCCAGGAGCGCTGGTC
Organism: Streptacidiphilus sp. BW17; assembly: GCF_041262485.1. NCBI lineage: Bacteria > Bacillati > Actinomycetota > Actinomycetes > Kitasatosporales > Streptomycetaceae > Streptacidiphilus > Streptacidiphilus sp. BW17. Next base: position 2,531 of record NZ_JBGCCR010000019.1, read on the forward strand.
GCGCATGCGGATGGGACGCAGCCCGATCGGCCCGTCCTGCAGTTCCACCGGCCAGAAGGCGTTCAGTGCGGGCCTCCTCTGCCGTGCTCCTGCCTGTCGTGCTCGCGCTCGCCGCGATCCTGCTTGCCGTTCCCCTGCCTGTCGTGCTCCTGCGCCGAGGGGACGGCGGTCGGCGCGCCGCCGTGCGGGGCGTGGTCACCGCCGGCGATCTGGTCGACAGCGTGGACCAGCAGCGGGCCCAGCACGGCCAGGCCGTCCTTGACGCCGCCGGGCGAGCCGGGAAGGTTGACGATCAGCGTGCTTCCGGCCAGGCCGGAGAGCCCGCACGAGAGCGCCGCCGTCGGCACGCCGTTCTCCCGCCCGTAGGCGCGGATCGCCTCGGCGATGCCGGGCACTGGACGGGTGATGACCTGCGCGGTCATCTCCGGAGTCAGGTCCAGCGGCGTCAGACCCGTGCCGCCCGTGGTCACCACGACGTCGTAGCCGTCGGCGACCGCCTTGCGCAGGGCGATCAGGACCGGGTCACCGTCGGGGACGACCACCGGGCCGACCACGCGGCAGCCGAGCCCGGCCAGCCCGGACGCGATCAGCGGACCGCCGCGGTCCTCGTAGACGCCCGCAAACGCGCGGTTGGAGACGGTCAGCACAAAGGCCTTGATCGGGTGCTGCTCTGTCATGACGTCACCTCCTGCTCCCCCGAAGCACTCTCGCCCGCGCCCGCGTCGGTGCCCCCGTCTGCGATCCGGCCGTCGACCAGCTCCTCGCGGCGCCAGTCGCCGCTCTTGCCACCGGTCTTCTGCTCGACCTGGACCGCCTCGATCCGGGCGCCCTTGTCGACGGCCTTGACCATGTCGATCACTGTCAGCCCGGCGACGGCGACGGCGGTCAACGCCTCCATCTCGACGCCGGTGCGGTCGGCGGTGCGCACGGTGGCCGTGATCTCGACGGCGTCGTCGGCGACCTCCAGCTCCACCGTGACGCCGGAGACGGCGATCGGATGGCAGAGCGGGATCAGGTCGGGCGTCCGCTTGGCGCCCATGATCCCGGCGATCCGGGCGACCGAGAGCGCGTCGCCCTTGGGCACACCCTCACCGCGGAGCAGCTCCACGACCGTGGACGAGACCGCGACGCGACCGGTGGCCCGCGCGGTGCGCGCCGTGGTGGCCTTCTCGGACACGTCGACCATCCTGGCCGCACCCGATGCGTCGACATGGGTCAGGCCGGACCCTGACGGGACGGGATTGCTGGTGGTCACTGTGTGCTCCTGCGATCGCGACGGGCGGGTGCGGCGTCAGAGTATCGCTGAGACCACGGAACGCCGCATCGTCGGATCAGTGGGGGTGCCCCAGCGGGAGGGCGGGGCCCGTCAGTCCAGCAGCACGGTCTCGACCTCCGCGCCGGACGCGACGGACGTCGCGTCCTCGGGGACCACGATCAGCGCGTTGGCGTGCGCGAGCGCGCCGAGCAGGTGGGAGCCCGCGCCACCGACGGGCGTCACCGTGCCCGCGACCGGGTCGTACGAGCCGCGCGCGAACTGGCGTCGACCCGTGGGCGAGCCGAGGCCCTCGGTGAGCCGTGCGGTGACCACCGGCCGGTGGATGTCCGGCGCGCCCAGCATCGCCCGGATCGCCGGGCGGACGAAGAGCTCGAAGGAGAGGTAGGCGCTGACCGGGTTGCCGGGCAGGGCCAGGATCGGCACCGGGCCGCCGGAGCCCTCCAGCACGCCGAAGCCCTGCGGCTTCCCGGGCTGCATCCGCAGCTTGCGGAAGGAGACCTGCTCCCCCAGCGCCTCCTTGACCACGTCGTACGCGCCGACGCTGACGCCGCCGCTGGTGACGATGAGGTCCGCGCGGATCAGCTGGTCGTCGATGACCTCGCGCAGCTTCTCGGCGTCGTCAGGGACGCCGCCCACCCGGTACGCGATCGCTCCGGCGTCCCGGGCGGCGGCGGTCAGCGCGAAGCTGTTGGAGTCGCTGATCTGGCCGGGGCCGACGCGCGAGCCCGGCTGGACCAACTCGCTGCCGGTGGAGAGGACCACGACACGCGGACGCGGGCGCACCCGGACCGTGTCCCGGCCGATTGCCGCGAGCAGGCCGATCTGCGTCGGACCGAGGCGGGTGCCGGCCGGGAGCAGCGACTGGCCCTCGGCGATGTCGTCACCGCGTCGTCGGACGAACGCGCCGGACTCGACCGGCTGGAAGATCCGCACCTCGCCGCCGGAGGCGACCGGCTCGCCGCCCTGCGGGGCCATGGTGGTGGCGGCCTTGTCGGAGCCGGTGCCCGCGTCGGTCCACTCGACCGGCACGACGGCCTCGGCGCCGGGCGGGATCGGCGCGCCCGTCATGATCCGCGCGCACTGGCCCGGACCGATCACCGGCAGCGCGGCGGCGCCCGCCGCGACATCGCCGACGACAGCCAGCACGGAGGGGTAGTCCTTGGTCGCCCCCTCAAGGTCGGCGACGCGCACGGCGTAGCCGTCCATCGAGCTGTTGTCGAAGGGCGGCAGCGCGACGCCGGAGACCAGCTCGTCGACGGTCAGGCAGCCCTGGGCCTCCAGCAGCTGCAGCTCCAGCGGCGGCAGCGGCGCGACCCGGGCGACGGCCGCCAGGATGTCGGCGAGGTGCTCGTCGACCGTCCACAGCCGCCCGCCGCCGGACTTCTCCGCGCCCGGCGCCGCCTCGGCCGCGCACGGGTCCTCCGCGAGCCCGGCACCACCGTCCTGACCGAGGCCGTGGTCGTGCGCACGGCCGTGCGCATGCCCCTGGTCGTGGCCGTGGTGCTGGTGGTCGGTCATGGTGCGCTCCCCCGTGGCGGTGCGGTTCGGTGCTGCGGTTCGGTGCTGCGGGCCCGGCGCGCAGCCGGGCCATGTGACGCAGTCGACACTACTCGTCGCCACCGACAACCCCCGGACCGTCCGACCGCCGGACGCGCGTCGGAGGCACGTCGGACACGCGTCGGCCCGGGCGCCGTGCTCACGGCACAGACCCGGGCCAGGACACGCTCGGACTCAGAGCTCGACGCCGCCGCTCTTGCCGTCCAGCTCGCCGCTGCCGACGAACTCCTTGAGCCAGGCGCGGAACTCCGGACCGAGGTCCTCGCGCTCGCAGGCGAGCCGGACGATGGCGCGCAGGTAGTCGCCCTTGTCACCGGTGTCGTAGCGGCGACCACGGAAGATCACGCCGTGCACCGGACCGCCGCGGCCCGGCGTGCGCTGGGACAGGACCCGGAGCGCGTCGGTGAGCTGGATCTCACCGTTCTTGCCGGGCGGCGTGTCGCGCAGCACGTCGAAGACGGACGGGTCGAGCACGTAGCGGCCGATGACGGCGTAGTTGCTCGGGGCCTCGCCGGGGGCGGGCTTCTCGACCAGGTCGGTGATCCGGACGATGTCCTCGTCGCCGCCGAGTGAGCCGTGCCACTCCGCCGGACGGATCGAGGCGCAGCCGTAGAGGTGGGCCAGCGCCGGGTCGACCTCGATCAGCGCCACGACGCTGCCGCCGAGCTCGCGCTGGACGTCGATCATCTTGGACAGCAGCGGGTCGCGCGGGTCGATCAGGTCGTCGCCGAGCAGCACCGCGAACGGCTGGTCCGCGACGTGCGGCTCCGCGCAGAGCACCGCGTGGCCCAGGCCCTTGGGGTCGCCCTGCCGCACGTAGTGCATGGTGGCCAGCTCGCTGGACTCGCGGACGCGGTCCAGCTTGGCCTGGTCGCCCTTGCGCGCGAGCTGCTCCTCCAGCTCGTAGGCCCGGTCGAAGTGGTCCTCCAGCGGACGCTTGTTCCGCCCGGTGATCATCAGCACATCGGTCAGCCCGGCCGACGCCGCTTCCTCCACGACGTACTGGATCGCGGGCTTGTCGACCACCGGCAGCATCTCCTTCGGAGTCGCCTTGGTGGCCGGCAGGAAGCGGGTGCCGAGACCTGCCGCGGGGATGACCGCCTTGGTGATCTGGCGCGTACGAGCTTTCGTCATACGGACGACTTTAGCTGCCGGACTGTGTCCGTCAGATATCTCTCCCCTGTCAAAGACTTGTCAGCGGCCCTGAGCAACAGCGCTGCATGCGAACCGTCCCTGGGCAGCAGGCCGATGCCGACCCGGGCCGACAGACCGTTCCCGGGGAGACTTCCACACTCGTTTTGGTGGACCGGGACCGAGGGCAGCGCCAGCGGATGCCGCCGCACCGTCCAGGACAGCCGGTCGGCCACGGTCATGGCCCCCTGCTCGTCCGTCTCCGGGAGCAGCACCAGGAACTCCTCGCCGCCGTAGCGGCCGAAGACGTCCTCCTCGCGCACCTCCATCGCCAGCCGCTGGGCCAGGTCGCGCAGCACCGCGCCGGCCCGCTGGTAGCCGTGCTCGCGGCGGATGTCGCCGAAGCCCTCGATCTCCAGCAGCAGGACCGCGAGGACGCGCTCGCCGGAACGGCGTTTGCAGCGGGCGATCTCCCGGTCCAGCGCCAGCTGGAGGTAGCGGTAGTTCCAGACCCCGGTCAACGGGTCCATGCAGGAGGTGCGCTCCAGCTCGGCGCGGCCGGTGCGGAGCGCGGCGAGCTCCTCGCTCCGGACGGCGAGCACCGCCTGGGCACGCGCCCGACCGCGCCCGAACAGCCAGGCCGCGAGCAGCGCGGGAAGGCAGACAACGGCGAGGATGTCCGCGAGGACGGGCAGCATGGTCGTCCCTCCGCCGAAAGCACCGACGAGCCGAAAGCACCGACGAGACGGAAGGCCGTCCCATCTGATGGATAACGACAAGAAGCCCCTGAGGTCACGCCTGCTCGCCGCACGCGCCGCAATGTCACCCGTCGAGCGGGACGCGGCTGCGGACACCCTGGCGGCAAGGGCACTGGCGTTCGCAGCGGAGACGCAGGCCGCGACGGTCGCCTGCTACGTCTCGATGGGCTCCGAGCCCGGTACCCGTCCGCTGCTCGACGCGCTGCGCGCGCGGGGCGTGCGGGTGCTGCTGCCGGTGCTGCTGCCGGACAACGACCTGGACTGGGCGGTCTACCAGGGCGCGGAGGGTCTGGCCCCGGCCCGGCTCGGGCTGCTGGAGCCGACCGGCCCGCGGCTCGGCGTGGGCGCCGTCGCCGCCGCCGACCTGGTGCTGCTGCCGGGCCTGGCCGTCGACCCGGCGACGGGACTGCGGCTCGGGCGCGGCGGCGGCAGCTACGACCGGGTGCTGGCCCGGCTCGCCTCGGCCGGCTCGGCGGCCCGGTTGGTCACCCTGCTCTTCGACGCCGAGCTGCTGCCCGGTCTGCCGACGGAAGCACACGACCGCCCGGTGGACGCCGTGGTGACGCCCGCCCGGACGGTCGTGTTCGACGTCGGCGGCCGAACCGCCTGACTCCCTCTCAGGGTTCGAGCGTGAGTGTGGCCTTGCCCGCCGCCTGGACCTGCTGCTTGCTGTAGGCCCAGGTCAGCATCTGGCCGTTGGCCCACAGCTGCATCTGGTCGTCGTAGTTCGCGCTGAACGCGTGCCCGGACGCGCCGCCGATGTTGATCCACTGGGAGGCGTCGAAGTCGGACAGGTCGACGATCATGCGCATCGACGGGGCCTCGTCCACGGTGAAGCCGTTGGCCGCGTCCCAGCTGGACGCGTCGACCGCCGCGCTGCCGCCGCTCAGCTCGTAGGGGCCGCGGTTGAGCAGCCAGTGGACCGCGCCCGAGGCGATGTTCGAGTCGTCCGAGCCGAGGGTGCGCTCCTGCAGCTCCAGGGTGTGGATCCGACCCCAGCTCCAGGTGCTGATGTCCTTGCCCATCAGGGAGGTCAGCTGCTTGCGGGCGTCGACCATCGCCTGGGCCAGCAGGCTGTCCCGGCCGGAGTACTGCTTGCCGGTGGCGTCGGTCCAGTTCCACCACTCGCTGTTCGGCTGGTCCAGCACCGCGCCAACCACGGTGGTCCACTGGTCGTTGCCGTCCGGCTGGGCGGTCGCGTCGTCGCGCAGTCCGCAGGTGCGGACGCGCTGCGGGGTGCCGTTGACGTCGTCCGCGGGCAGCCCCTGCTGGCTGGCGGGCACCACCATGATGCAGTCGGTAGTGGAACGCACGGACGCCGGGAACTTCTCGTCGAAGGCCAGGTGCAGCAGGTTCGACCAGACCGCGTTGTAGTAGGCCGCCGCAGCCGAGCCCGCGTCCTGCTGGAAGTTCCAACCGCGCAGCAGGTCCTGGGCCTGGGTGTAGTACGAGCCGGTCAGCTTCACGTTGAGCAGGTACGGGACCAGGGACTTGGCGAAGACGCTGGTGTCGTCCTGCTGGATCGAGGCCATGTCGTCCGGCGAGATCTTGCCGCCGCCGTTGAGCTTGCCCTGGATCAGCGTGTCGATCTGCTTGGCGCGGGTGCCGTAGTCCCAGTCGTTGGTGATCAGGTACGGGTAGTTCGGGTCCACCGCGGCCTGGTTGGCCGTCACGATGTAGCCCTCGGGCGGGTTCTCCACCCACGGCAGCGCGTCGAACGGCACGTACTGGCCGGTCCACTTGTAGCGCGAGTCCCAGCCGGGCTGCGGGTAGGTGCCGTCGTCACCGGCGATCTTCGGCCGGATCGGGACCTGACCCGGCATCTGGTAGCCGATGTCGCCCTTGGTGTCCGCGTAGATCAGGTTCTGCGCGGGCACCGAGAAGTCCTTGGCCGCGCCGCGGAACTCGCCGAAGTTCTGCGCCTTGTCGAGCTCGAAGACCGCGTCCATGGTCTTGTTCGGCGTCAGCGCGGTCCACTTGAGCGCGATCGCGTAGCCGCCGCCGCGCGGGGGCGCGGCACCGTCGACGGGCGCGCTGACACCGACGCTCTGCTCCTGCGTGCTGTGGTCGGAGATGATCGGCATGCCGTCCTGCGTGGAGCGGATGGTGATCGTCTGCGGCGAGCTGCCGGCCACCGGGATGCTCACCTGACGGGTCACCAGCGGGAGGTTCTTGCCGTCGTAGAGGTAGGTGCCGTCGCTGTTGACCTGCTCCAGGTAGAGGTCCTGGACATCGGTGCCGACGTTGGTGAAGCCCCAGGAGACGCTCTGGTTGTGGCCGATGATCACGCCGGGCATGCCGGGGAAGGTGAAGCCGGTGACGTCGAACGGGCACTGCGCGCTGACGGTCGTGCAGTGCAGGCCCATCTGGTACCAGATGGACGGCATCTGCGGCGACAGGTGCGGGTCGTTGGCCAGCAGCGGCTTGCCGGTCGTGGTGTGCGCGCCGTCGACCACCCAGGAGTTGGACCCGATCCCGGCCGCGCCCGGGCGACCGAGCATGGTCGGCAGCACGGAGAGGTTGTTCGCCAGCGCCTGCGCGGCCGTCTGCGCGCCCTGCGCCGCGGAACTGCCACCGGCCGTCTGGTACGAGGCGTTGGTCGCGCCGCCGGACTTGCTCGACGAGCCCGACGTGTTCGGAGACCCCGACGAACTGGAAGAACTGGAGGAGCTCGACGAGCCGGAGCCGTCGGAGACCACCGGCGCCGTCCGGGCGCCCTCGGCCGGAACGTAGGTGCCGTCCTTGGAGACCTCACCGGTCTTCAGGATCGTGCCGTTGGTGGTGTAGGGGTACGACGGGTAGAGCTGCGAGATCTCCTGCGTGTTGAAGGTCCCCGACAGCAGCGAACGGTCGATCTCCTGCTGCATGTTGCCGCTCAGGTCCCAGGCCATCGCCGTCAACCAGGAGACCGAGTCCACCGGCGTCCACGGCGCGGGCTTGTAGCCGCTGTGGGCGACGCCGAGCAGCGCGTACTCCAGCGACGCCCCCGCCCCGCCCGGGTGCTGCTTGAGCCACGCGTTGACGCCGTCGGTGTAGGCGGTCAGGTAGTCCTTGGTGGTCTGCGAGAGCTGGCTCTGCAACTCCTGCTGCGCGACGCCCTGCCAGTCCATGGTCCGGATGAAGGCGTCGGTCTGCAGCTGTCCCGAGCCGAACATGGACGAGAGCGTCCCGCTGGTGATGTGACGGTCCACGTCCATCTGCCAGAACCGGTCCTGCGCCTGCACGTAGCCCTGGGCCATGAACAGGTCCTCGGGGCTGGACGCGTAGATCTGCGGGATGCCCGAGGAGTCACGAATCACCTGGACCGGGCCGGTGACGCCCTGGAGGTGGATCGTGCCGGTGGTCTGCGGCAGCGACGCGCGCACCTGGCGCACGCCGTACCAGCCGCCGAAGGCGACGCCGCCGACGAGCAGCAGCACGACCAGCACCACCATGAAACGAAGGCGACGCGACTTCTTGGGGCGCTTGGGACGGGAGGAGCGGGGCATCAGGGTCCTTGTGAGGGGCAGTGACTTTACCGCGGCGTACCGCGCAGAGCGGCGGTGCTGACGCTAACACCCGAAGCGGAACCCATGACGCGCGGCGGTCGCGCCGCGGGCGGAGCGGGTCTCCGACGGCTGCTGGGCCGCTGCCTGTCCGGGGCCTGCTCGAACAGCGCCGGAGCGGTACCCGACCGCCGCCGGACATCGTGTCCGCGCTGGTGACCACCCTTTGGACCGCGCGGTGAATGCGCCGTCAGATCGGTAAAATCTTGCTCCAGACAAGTGGAAGCAACGATTCTGCTGTGAACCCCCGCTTCCCTACGGGAAGCGGCAGGCCCAGCGCGCGAGGTGCCCCTGCGTGTCCGTCCACCGGCTCGATCTGCTCCTCCTGCTGTTCTCCCTGGTGTTGCTGGTGGCCGTGGCCGCGGTCCGGCTCTCCTCCCGCAGCGGGCTCCCCAGCCTGCTCCTCTACCTCGGCATCGGCGTCCTGCTCGGCCATGACGGCATCGGCAGCATCACCTTCGACAACGCCGAGCTCACCCAGGTCCTGGGCTACGCCGCACTGGTGGTGATCCTCGCCGAGGGCGGCCTCGGCACCTGGTGGTCCGACATCAAACCCTCGGTCCCGGCCGCCGCCGTGCTCGCCACGATCGGCACCGCGATCAGCGTCGGTGTCGTCGCGGTAGGCGCGCACCTGCTCACCGGGGCGGACTGGCGCGTCTCACTCCTGCTCGGCGCGGTCGTCTCGTCGACCGACGCGGCGGCGGTCTTCTCGGTGCTGCGCCGCGTCCCGCTCCCGTCCCGGCTGAGCGGACTGCTGGAGGCCGAGTCCGGGTTCAACGACGCCCCCGTGGTGATCCTGGTCGTCGCGTTCGCCACCGCCGGGCCGATCGACTCCTGGTACGTGCTCACCGGCACCGTGATCGCGGAGCTCGCCATCGGGGTCGTGGTCGGCCTGGTGGTGGGCCGGCTGGGCGCGCTGACGCTGCGCCATGTCGCGCTGCCCTCCTCGGGCCTCTACCCGATCGCGGTCGTCGCCCTGACGATCCTCGCCTACGCGGGCGGCGCGCTGCTGGACGGTTCCGGCTTCCTCGCCACCTACATCTGCGCTCTGCTGCTCGGCAACGCCAGGCTCCCCCACGGCCCGGCCACCCGCGGCTTCGCCGAGGGCCTGGCCTGGATCGCGCAGATCAGCATGTTCGTGATGCTGGGGCTGCTGGTGAACCCGCACACCATGGCCGACGCGATCGTCCCCGCGTTGGTGGTCGGTCTGGTGCTGGTGCTGGCCGCCCGCCCGGCCTCGGTCCTGCTGACCCTGACGCCGTTCCGGATCACCTGGCGTGAGCAGGTGCTGCTGAGCTGGGCCGGGCTGCGCGGCGCGGTGCCGATCGTGCTGGCCACCATCCCGGTGGTGCACAAGGTGCCCGGGGCGGACCAGCTGTTCAACACGGTCTTCCTGCTGGTGGTGGTCTTCACCCTGCTCCAGGGCCCGACCCTGCCGTGGCTGGCACGCGGCCTGCGGATCTCCGACTCCGCCCACGCCGACGACCTGGAGGTCGAATCGGCCCCGCTGGAGCGACTCCACGGCCATCTCCTCTCCGTCTCGGTCGGGCCCGAGTCACGTCTCGCGGGCGTCGAGATCAGCGAGCTGCGGTTGCCGAAGGGAGCGGCGGTGACCCTGATCGTGCGCGGCGGCGAGAGCTTCGTCCCCGGCCCGACCACGCTGCTGCGGCACGGCGACGACCTACTGGTGGTGGCCACCGACCAGGTCCGCGACCGGGCCGAGCGGCGGATCCGCGCGGTCGACCAGGGCGGCAAACTGGCCGGCTGGCTCAGCGGCACCCGCACCGAGTACTGAGGCCGCGAGCCGCCCCGGAGGGCGGCCGGGGCGAGGTGGAGTACCCAGGCTCACATCCCCGATCAGTGGACTTCTCCACCCGGAATGCCGCATCATTGAGGATCGTTAGCACTCATAGCCTTAGAGTGCCAGGAGGAAACAAGTGCCGACGTACCAGTACCAGTGCACCCAGTGCGGCAACGGTCTCGAGGCCGTGCAGAAGTTCAGCGACGCCGCGCTGACCGAGTGCCCCGAGTGCGGCGGCAAGCTGCGCAAGATCTTCTCGGCGGTGGGCGTGGTCTTCAAGGGATCCGGCTTCTACCGGACCGACAGCCGCTCGTCGTCCAGCAGCAGCATCACCTCCGCGGGCTCGGCGTCGGGCTCCTCGGGTTCGTCGAGCTCCTCGGGTTCGTCGTCCTCCTCGTCGAGCTCCTCCACGAGCTCCTCGGGCTCGTCCTCCAGCGCTTCCTCGTCCGGCTCCTCCGGCTCGGCGGCCTGAGCTCGGCAGAGCTGCAGCTGCATGACAGGGGCCTCGCCCCTACGTCATGCAGCTCACCCTTTTGAGGAGAAGTTCTCCACAGCCCGGAGTTGTCCACAGGCTGTGCAGCCCCTCCTGGTTCTGGTCCCCGCCTCGCGGCAGCGTTGTCCCCGTAGCGAAGAACCTGCTCCGGAGGAGGCCAGCATGTCCCTTTCGATCCCGCCCACCTACTGCATCGCCGCCTTCCCGCCCATCCGCGCGGGACGCGGGCGGCATCGGCTGCCCGGGCCGGTGCGGCGACGGCCGGGTCCTGTCGCCGCCGGGCTGCTCGTCGCGGCGACGACGCTCGCCGTCGGATCGTTGCGACAGCCTCCCGGATCGGGTGAATCAGCAGCGGCCGCCGGAACGCGCGCCCATGCTCAGACGGGTGCGTTCCCGCAGGTCGCAGCCGAGCCGCCGCCCGCCATGCCACCGGCGCAGCACAGCTGAGCCGGCCGCACGCCGGACTACTTGTCCCCGTGGTGCGGCGGGGTCTCGCGCAGGTACCAGTCCAGGTCCCGACGCTGAGCGCCCTCGCTGCGCTCCTCGCCCCAGCCCGAGTCGGTGTCGTCCTTGCCGCGCCCGCTGACCGGGTCGTCGAAGACGATCCTCCGCCTGGCCTTGCTCTGCTCGTCATCCCTGCCGCTCATCCCTCCAGGGTAGGCGGCACGGGATGCCAAGAGCCCCCGCTCCACCTGGGGTGAAACGGGGGCTCTTGGCGGGGGCTCGGCGTCGCCCGACCGCTGACGCGGTCTTACACGTGTCACGCGGCCTCGAAGCCCGCGTGGTCGGCGATCTTGCGGAGCTCGGCGAGCGCGTGCTTCTCGATCTGGCGGATGCGCTCACGGGTCAGGCCGTGCTGCTTGCCCACCTCGGTGAGCGTCCGCTCGCGGCCGTCCTCGATGCCGTAGCGGGAGCGGATGATCGAGGCGGTGCGGTCGTCCAGCCGGTCGATCAGGCGCTCGAGCTCCTCACGACGCATCATCACCATGACGGCGTCCTCGGGGGACTCCGCGCCGGTGTCCTCGACCAGGTCGCCGAACTGGGTCTCACCGTCGTCGTCGACGGTCATGTTGAGGCTGACCGGGTCGCGTGCCCAGTCCAGGACGTCCTTGATCCGGTCCTCGGTGGTGTCCAGCTCGGCCGCGACCTCGGCGAGCTCGGCGTCGCGCCCGAGCTCCTTGGACTTCTCGCGCTGGACGCGACGGATCCGGCCCAGCTCCTCGACCAGGTGGACGGGGAGGCGAATGGTGCGCGACTGGTCGGCGATCGACCGGGTGATCGCCTGACGGATCCACCAGGTCGCGTAGGTGGAGAACTTGAAGCCCTTGCCGAAGTCGAACTTCTCGACGGCACGGACGAGCCCGGCGTTGCCCTCCTGGATCAGGTCCAGCAGCGGCAACCCGCTGCGCGGGTAACGACGGGCGACGGCGACGACCAGGCGCAGGTTGGACCGGATGAAGATGTCCTTCGCCCGCTGCCCGTCCGCGGATATCGCACGCAGCTCGTCCTCGGTGGCGTCACCGACCGTCTGCCCCGCTTCGAGGAGGTGCTCGGCGAAGACGCCGGCCTCGATCCGGGTGGACAGCTGAACCTCCTGCTCCGCGTCCAGCAGCGGGGTCCGGGCGATCTCGTCCAGGTACATACCGACGAGGTCGCGGTCGGCCTCACCTGCGGTGGGCCGCACGGAGCGGGTCCGATCGGCCTTGCCGCGGACGACGGCACGGGTGGCCATACGTACTCCCTCGGGGACGTGACGGGCCTGGCTGGCCCGTACCTGGGAACTGCTTACGTAACGGCTCAACGACGAGTTCCGAAGAATCATTCCCGAAGTGGTGTTTTTCTTCGCCGGTCGCAGTATGCTGGCGGGTTATTCCCGATCATCGACGCAGCGTCGTCGCCCGGTTACGGTGGGGCGGACGTCCGGTTCTATCACTCTCTGGGACGATTGTCCGCCTGGCCCTGGTTCCCCGCGCGACGAAATGTGGTCACCGACTCGGTGACGGATCGGGCCCTTGAGAGATGCCGACGAGAGCCGAGCAGAGGGAGCCTGACGTGCGGGAATGGCGCCTGTGGGCGGGCGCGGCAGCGTTCCTGCTGCTCTTCGGCACCATGCTGGCCCTCGTCGAGGCGCCCTGGCAGCCGCTGCTCCGGTTCGACCTCGCCGTCGACCAGCACCTGCACAACGCCGCCCTGCGCCAGGCCGCCTGGACCGGCTCGATGCGGACGATCAGCGCCGTCCTGGAGCCGACGGTGCTGCGGGTGCTGCTGGCCGTGGTGGTGGTCTGGCTCTGGTGGCGCGGCGCGCGGATCGCCGCCGTCTGGGCGACGGCCTGTGGAGTGGTTCAGGCGGCCCTGGAGGTGGGCGTCAAGGAGGCCGTGGCGCGCCCCCGCCCGGCGCTGCCGCATCCCGTGGCGGTCGCCACCGACTGGGCGTTCCCGTCCGGGCACGCGATGACGGCGGCGACGATCCTGCCGCTGCTGCTCGCGATCGCCTGGCCCAGGCTTCGACGATCTTCCGCGCGGGTGCTCGCCGCGACTGTGGCGGGCGGGTCGGTGCTGCTGGTCAGCTGGACCCGCATCGGCCTCGGCGTGCACTGGCCCAGCGACGTGCTGGCCGGCTGGTTCCTGGCCGGGTTCACGCTCTGCGCGGTGACGGCGGCCGTCGACAGCCGACGACCCGGACTGCGCGACGCCGAGCTCCGTCGCCTGCGCCCGCGCGCCTCACAGCGGGTCCAGCGGAGCACCGCGGACCCGCTGTGAGGCGGAGGGATCGAGCGACCGGCACAGCCAGGACCTGTTACTAGCCCTTGGTGCACTCGTAGAGCGTCTGGCCCGACGTGGCCGTGGTCGCCGTGGTCTTGCTGCTCGTGCTGCTGCCCGCGCCGTAGGCGGAGGCGGGCACGACCGTGCAGGTCGACTTCACGTAGGCCGTGGCCGCGCTGTTGGCCTGGCCGCCGCCCGGTCCGCCCATGCCGCCGCCGAAACCGCCGCTTGCACTGTCGAGCAGGACGTAGCGCAGCTTGCCGGAGGCGATGTACGACTTCAGCTTGGTGAGGGGCATCGCCGGGTCGGAGCCGGTGAAGCCGCCCATGCCGATCACGGGCCTGCCCCCGGACTGCAGGATCATGTCCGCCGCGGTCTGCGCGCTGGAGACGGCGACCAGCCACGTCGCGCCGCCCTGGTTCCGCTCCAGGTAAGAAAGGAGCGCCGAGCTCACAACTCCGCCGGGACCGCCCGCTCCGCCGCCGAAACCAGCCGCGCCGCCAAGGCCCGCATGCGTCCCGCTTCGAGCGGAACCCTCACCGAACGAGCCGCCAGAGCTGCCAGAGCCGCCGATGCCACCGAAGCCGCCGCCCCCGGACATGCCCGGCTGTTCGCCCCCGGCCAGGCCGCCGGGGAACCCGCCCTGCCCGGTACCACTGGGCGCGCCACCGCTACCGCCCGGCAGCTCGCCCCGGAAACCTGCGCGGCCCTCCGCGCCGCCGACGCCGCGACCACCGCCCGGCATCCCGCCGAAGCCGCCCGCCGTGGTCGGACCGGCCGTCGGGTTGACGCCCTGGATCGCGCCCGCCGTGGCGGTGTCCGCCGCATACGCGGCGGGACCGGCCAGCAGGGCGAGCGCCGCCGTCAGCGCGCCCACGGCGAGCAGGCGTCCGCGCACCGCGACCAGTGCCGCGCTCACGCCGAAGCGGGCGACCAGCAGCGCCACCACAGCGGCCGCTGCCAACACCGCGACCGTCGGCCAGAGCCACGGCGCGAACGACGTCGTCCGCCGCAGCAGAACCGCCGCCCAGACCGCCGACACCACGACCGCGGCCGGCAGCACCGCCGCCCAGACCGGCTTCCGCGACGGGGAACGCAGCGCGCGGAACAGCATGGTCCCGCCCGCGCCGGTCAGCGCCGCGATCGCCGGGGCCAGCATCGTCGTGTAGTACGGGTGGAAGGTCCCCGAGGCGAAGCTGAAGACGACGTAGTGCGTCAGCAGCCAGCCGCCCCACAGCAGCAGCGACACCCGCTGCATGTCGGTCCGGCGGCGTCGGCCACGCAGCACCAGTGCGCCGACCAGCGCGATCACCGCGAAGGGGATCAGCCAGGAGATCTGCCCGCCGAGGATGTCGTTGAACAGTCGCCCCGCGCCCGAGGTCCCGCCGAAGTTGGCGCCACCCGCGACCGCTCCCCCGCCGCTGCCGCCACCAGCACCGGACGTCGAACCGCCCGCAGCGGACGCGCCGCTCGCGCCCAGCACCCGCTCCAGCCCGTTGTAGCCGATGACCAGGTTCCACACCGTGCCGTCCGAACTGGAGCCGATGAACGGGTGGTTCTTGGTCGAGTCGACGATCACCATCCACCAGCCGCTCGACACCACCAGCGCGACGCCCGCGACCAGCAGGTTGCGCACCCGCCGCCACACGCCGCCCGGGGCGGCCCAGACATAGGCGAGGAAGAACGCCGGCAGCACGATGTAGGCCTGCAGCATCTTGGTGTTGAAGGCGAACCCGACCAGCACGGCGCTGATCAGCAGATGCCGCAGCGTGCCGCGCCGGATCGCCTCCAGGCAGAACCAGGCCGCCGAGACGGTGAGCAGCACCAGCACCGGATCAGGGTTGTTGTCCCGGTTGATCGCCACGGTGATCGGCGTGATCGCCAGCACCACGGCAGCGACCGTCGCCGCCGTGGGCCCGAAGCTGCGCCGTACCGCGCTGTACAGCACGGCCACGGAGGCGATGCCGCAGGCGGCGATCGGCAGCAGCATCTGCCAGCTGCCGAAGCCGAAGACCCGGCAGGAGACCTCCATCAGCCAGAGCGCGAACGGCGGCTTGTCGACGGTGATGTAGTTGCCCGCGTCCAACGAGCCGTAGAACATCGCGGACCAGCTCTTGGTGCCACTCAGCACGGCTGCCGCGTAGTAGGAGTTGGCGTTCCCATTGGTCCCCAGGCCGTAGCAGTAGACCA
This sequence comes from Streptacidiphilus sp. BW17, assembly GCF_041262485.1. Taxonomy (NCBI): domain Bacteria; kingdom Bacillati; phylum Actinomycetota; class Actinomycetes; order Kitasatosporales; family Streptomycetaceae; genus Streptacidiphilus; species Streptacidiphilus sp. BW17. Next base: position 18,045 of record NZ_JBGCCR010000019.1, read on the forward strand.
GCGCCGCGAGCAGCAGGCTGCCCCAGTAGGCGGGCCGGACCCAGCGGGCCGAGCGGGAACGACGGGAACGGCGGGAACGGCGGGATGCGGACGGCCGCGCGGCGGCACCGGCCGACGGGGCTTGGACGTAGGCGCTCAACGGTGCAACTCCTGCTCGATCGTGTTCAGTTCGGCGGCACGGGCCTGCCGGGCGGCTCGACGCGGGTGGAACACCCAGGCGCGCAGCAGCACGAAGCGCACCACCGTGGCCAGCGCGTTCGCCGCCACCAGCCAGGCCAGCTCCACCAGGTGCGACGCGTGCGGCGCGACCGCCCCGGCCAGCGCGAGCGCGAGCGTGCTCAGCACCAGCCCGATCAGGAAGGCGATCCCGCCCTCGACCTGGTGCCGCAGCCCGTCACGGGAGCCGGTCACCCCGAAGGTGAAGCGCCGGTTGGCCGCGGTGTTGGCGATGGCGGTCACGAACAGCGCGACGGCGTTGGCCAGTTCGGCCGGGGCTGCCTGCCGCAGCGCCAGGTAGAGCACCAGGTACGCGAGGGTGCTGAGCACCCCGATCACCGCGAAGCTGGAGAGCTGCCACCGCATCCCGGTCGGCAGCTGGGCCCGGCTGACGCGCGGCGGGACGGGCAGCCGGGTGGCCCCGGAGAGGGCCTTCCTGCCCACCCGCCACATGCCCTTGAGGTCGTCCTTGACGGTCCGCACGATGTCGACGCGACTGTCCGGGTCGTCGATCCAGTCCACCGGCACCTCGTGGATCCGCAGGCCACTGCGCTCCGCGAGCAGCAGCAGTTCGGTGTCGAAGAACCAGGTCTCGTCCTCGACCTCGGCCAGCAGTGCCTGCACGACCTCGGTGCGGGCGGCCTTGAAGCCGCACTGCGCGTCGGAGAACTTGGCCGCGAGGGTGGCCCGGAGGAGCAGGTTGTAGGTCCGCGAGATGATCTCCCGCTTCGGCCCCCGGACGACGGCGGAACCGCGGTGCAGCCGCGACCCGATGGCCAGGTCGCTGTGCCCGGACAGCAGCGGCGCGACCAGCGGGAGGAAGGCCTCCAGCCCGGTGGAGAGGTCGACGTCCATGTAGCTGACGACGTCGGCGTCGCTGCTCCCCCAGACGTGACGCAGGGCACGGCCGCGCCCCTTCTGGTCCAGATGGACGACGCGTACCTCCGCGAGCGAGGCGGCGAGGTCCTCGGCGACCTGCCGGGTGCGGTCGGTGCTGGCGTTGTCCGCGATGGTGAGGCGGAAGCGGTAGGGGAAGGTCTCGCGCAGATAGCCGTGCAGCGTACGGATGCTGTGCGCGAGGACGTGCTCTTCGTTGTAGACGGGGACGACCACCTCGACCAGCTTGGTGGTGGTGCCGTCCCTTTCCGTTCCTGGAGGGGCGGGGTGAGCCGCGGACAGCGCCGCCGGCGCGGGCGAATGGTTCATGCCCAGAACTGTTCGCTGACGCCCTGTGCTGAAGCTGTGCTGCGCGTAGGCAGGAGGTAGGCGTCAGAGCGCGCGGGGACGTTGCACGATCAGGGGCGCGGGGCGCTGCGCCCCGGTCCAGGGCGACCGGACCGCCGCCTAACTCCGGCTCCTGAGCTCACCCTTGAGCACCTTGCCGGAGGCGTTCCTCGGCAGCTCGGTCACGAAGACCACCTCGCGCGGCACCTTGTAGTTCGCCATCTCCCGCCTGCACCAGGCGATCAGCTCCGTCGCCGCCTCGGCGTCGGCCGAGCTCCTCGGGACCACGAACGCCCGGCCCACCTCCCCCAGGCGCGCGTCCGGGACGCCCACCACCGCCGCGTCCGCGACCAGCGGGTGCCGGGTGAGAACCCGTTCGATCTCCGCCGGGTACGCGTTGAAGCCGCCCACGGTGTACATGTCCTTCAGACGATCCGTGATCCGCAGGTTGCCGTCGGCGTCCAGGACGCCGATGTCGCCCGTGCGGAGCCAACCGTCCTGGGTGAAGGCGTCGGCCGTGCCGGTCGGGTCCTCGAAGTACTCGCGCATCACCGTGTACCCGCGGACCTGGACCTCGCCCGGCATGCCGGGCGGCTGGTCCTTGCCGTCGGCGGCATCGCTGCCGTCGCTGCCTTCTCTGCCTTCGGCTCCGCCACCGCCATCGCCATCGCCACTACCGCCGACGCGGACGCGGACCTCGACGCCGGGGACGGCGCGGCCCGACGTCGCCGCCACCGTGTCCGGCGCGTCGTCGCGGCGGCACATGGTGACCATGCCGCTGGACTCGGTCAGCCCGTACGCCGTGAGCACCGTCGTCAGGCCCAGCTCGTCGCGGATCCGGGTGACCAGTTCCAGCGGGACGACCGCCGCGCCGGTGACGGCGAGGCGGAGCGAGGACAGGTCGTGGCGACCGCGCGCGGGGTGGTCCAGCAGGGACTGGTAGACCGTGGGCGCGCCCGGGAGGACGGTGACGCGTTCGGTGGAGATCTTGGCCAGCACCGCCTCGATGTCGAAGACGGGCTGCGGCAGGATCGTCGCGCCGCTCATCAGGCAGGCGAGGATGCCCGCCTTCCAGCCGAAGGTGTGGGTGAACGGGTTGACCACCAGGTAGCGGTCGCCCTCGACCAGCCCGGCCAGCTCCGCCCAGGTGCCGAAGGCGCGCAGGGTCTGGGCGTGCGTGGTGACCGCGCCCTTGGGGAGGCCGGTCGTGCCGGAGGTGAACATGATGTCCGCCGGGTCGTCCGGACGAACGGCCGCGATGCGCTCACGGACGGCGCGTTCGGGTATGTCCGCGCCCCCGGCCAGGAAGTCGTGCCAGCCGAGCAGCCCCTCCGGAACCGCCTGGGGCCCGCTCTCGCCGAGCATCACGGTTGTCCGCAGGCCGGGCAGCGGGCCTGCGGCCTTCAGCGCCGCGACGTAGCTGACGCCGAGGAAGTTGGAGGTGACGAAGAGCATCCTGGCCCGGGTCCGGCGCAGCAGTTCGGCCGCCTCGCCGCCCTTGAGCCGGGTGCCCAGCGGCACCAGGACCGCGCCCGCGCTGACCGCGCCGAGCGCCGCGACGACGTAGTCGGGGGTGTTGGGCGCCCAGATGCCGACGCGGTCGCCGGGGCGTACCCCGGCCGCCATCACGCCTGCGGCTGCCCGCCGTACCCGCTGGGCGAGTTGGCAGTAGTCGATCCGGGTGCGCGGGCCGACGACCGCCTCGCGGTCGCCGTAGCGGTCACCCGCCCGCTGGACCAGCTCGGCGATCGTGCCCCACTCCAGATCCGCCCGCATCGGTCTGCCCTCCGTCCGACTGCTGCAATATGACTGCACGTCAGATTAGGCTGGCCGCGGCCTTCCCGGAAGAGTTCACGCCCTCTAGTCTGACGGAGCGTCAGATAATCAAGAACACACCGCCGGGGCGCGGGGAGAGCGGGGGCTGCCATGCTCAAGGACCGCACGGCGATCGTCGGCATCGGCCAGACGCGCTTCGCCAAGCATCTGGAGGAGTCCGAGAAGGCCCTCGCCTGCCGCGCCGTTCTGGCCGCGCTGGAGGACGCCGGGATCGAGCCCCACGAGGTGGACGCGCTCGCCTCCTACACCATGGAGGAGACCGACGAGGTCGAGCTGGCCAAGGCCATCGGCGCGGGCGACGTCACCTTCTTCTCCCGGATCGGCTTCGGTGGCGGCGGCTCCTGCGCCACCGTCGCGCACCTGGCCATGGCCGTCGCCACCGGGCAGGCCAGCGTCGGCGTCGCCTGGCGCAGCCGCAAGCGCGGCAGCGGCAAGCGGCCGTGGACCAACACTGCCCAGCAGCTGCCGACCCCGGCCCAGTGGACCCGGCCCTTCGGCCTGCTGCGCCCGGCCGACGAGATCGGCATGCTGGCCCGCCGCTACATGCACGAGTACGGCGCGACCCGGGACCACCTCTTCAACGTGGCGTTGGCCTGCCGCAACCGGGCCAACCAGAACCCCGACGCGATCATGTACGACCGGCCGATGACCCGCGAGATGTACATGGACGCCCGCTGGATCAGCGAACCGCTCTGCCTCTACGACAACTGCCTGGAGACCGACGGTGCGCTCGCCTGCGTCGTGGTCAGCGCCGAGCGGGCGCGTGACTGCCGGTCGAAGCCGGTCTACCTCCACTCGGTCGCCCAGGGCCTGCCCTCGCAGCACCACGGCATGGTCAACTACTGGAACGACGACCCGCTGACCGGCCCCGCCTGGGCCGCTGCCCGGCAGCTGTGGAAGACCGCCGACTTCGGCCCCGAGGACGTCGACGTGGCGCAGATCTACGACGCCTTCACGCCGCTGATCCCGCTCTCCCTGGAGGGCTACGGCTTCTGCGGACGCGGCGAGGGCGCGGCGTGGACGGAGGGCGGCGCACTGGAGCTGGGTGGGAGGCTGCCGATCAACACCGGCGGCGGCGGGCTCTCCGAGGGCTACGTCCACGGCTTCAACCTGATCAACGAGGGCGTGAAGCAACTGCGCGGCAGCTCCACCGCACAGGTCCCCGACGCCGCGACCTGCCTGGTCACCGGAGGCGAGGGCGTGCCCACCTCGGCCCTGCTGCTGCGCGCCTGAGCCCTGGAAGCTCTTCGACGAGAGGACCCGCATGGACACCCTGACCGCCGACGGTCTGCTGCTGCCCTGGCCCGACGACGACGGCGAGCCGTTCTGGGAGTACGCCCGGCGCGGCGAACTGCGGATCCAGGCCTGCGCGGACTGCGGCCGACTCCGGTTCCCGCCGCGTCCGTGCTGCCCGCACTGCGGCAGCTTCGAGGACGAGTGGCGGCTGATGTCCGGGCGGGGGCGGATCTGGTCCTTCGTCGTCGCCCACCCGCCGCTGCTGCCCGCCTACGCGGAGCGTGCTCCCTACCCGGTCGTGGTAGTGGAGTTGGACGAGGATCCGACTGTCCGCCTGGTCGGCACGGTCACCTCGTCCGTGCGGCGCCCGAACGCGCCGTGGAACGCGGTTCCACCGGAGCGACTGCGGATCGGGGCGCCGGTCCAGGTGGTCTTCTGGGCGATGACGCCGGAGGTGACCGTCCCGCGCTGGGCGCTCTGCGCCGGCTGAGGCGTCGAGCGCGTCGAGCGCGTCGAGAGCCGGAAGCCCGCGCGGTCAAAGTCGGTCCCGTCGCGAACTCCTGCAAACGGGTGAAACACGGTAAAGAGCGCCGACCTCAGGAACAATGCGTTTCTTCCCGGTGAACTAGCTCTGCTCCTGACCGTACTCTCGTATGGATGGGTTACAGTCCAAGGTCGTCCGTGCCGCGTTCCGCAGCGTTCGCACAGGCCCGTAAAGAGGACCAGGAGCCATCGTGACCAGCAAGCCCGTCGAGCTGCCCGACGACTGGGCGGAGACGCCCGTGACCGTCGTCATGCCGACCTACAACGAGATCGGCAGCCTCGAGGCCACTGTCGAGCAGGTGATGGCACTCAAGCTGCCCGGCCTGCACCTCAAGATCGTCGATGACAGCAGCCCCGACGGCACTGGTGAGCTCGCAGAAAAGCTCGCCCAGCGCCACCTGTCGGACGGCAAGCCGCGCATCAGCGTGCTGCACCGCAAGGGTAAGGACGGTCTGGGCAAGGCGTACGCCGCCGGTATGTCCCTCGCCGTCGAAGAGGGTGCCCGCTTCGTCGTCCAGATGGACGCCGACGGCAGCCACCCGGCCGAGGCCATCCCACAGATGCTCGGCACCGCACTGGCCACCGGCGCCGGTCTGGTCGTCGGCAGCCGCTACGTCCCGGGCGGCGAGCTCGCGGACGAATGGGGCTGGCACCGCCGCCTGCTGTCGCGCTGGGCCAACACCTACGCCGGCACCATCCTCTCCACCCGCGTCCGGGACATCACCGCAGGCTTCAACCTGTGGAGCGCGGAGACCATCCGCGCGGTCGACCTGGCCACGCTGGAGAGCGCCGGCTACAGCTTCCAGGTGGAGCTCAAGTTCCGCGCCGTCCACGCCGGGTTCAGCGCGATGGAGGTGCCGATCCGCTTCGAGGAGCGCCGCGCGGGCGAGTCCAAGATGAGCTTCGCGGTCCAGCTCGAGTCGGCCCTCGTGCCGTGGCGTCTGCGACTGCGGGCCCGCAAGCACAAGCGCTGACACAGGCGGCGGGTGACCGCCGCGTAGAGTGACGGCATGACTTGGCTCGTCACCGGCGGTGCCGGCTACATCGGTGCCCACGTCGTCCGTGCGATGGTCGAGGCAGGCCACCCGGTGGTCGTCCTCGACGACCTCAGCACGGGCGACGTGGCACGCCTGCCCGCAGGCGTGCCACTCGTGGCCGGCTCGACGCTCGACCGCCCGCTGCTCGACACCGTGCTGCGTGAGCACGCGGTGGTCGGCGTGCTGCACATCGCGGCGAAGAAGCAGGTGGGCGAGTCGGTCGAGCAGCCGCTGCGGTACTACCGGGAGAACGTCGAGGGCCTCCGCGTCGTGCTGGAGGCCGCGGTGGACGCGGGCGTCAGCCGCTTCCTGTTCTCCTCCTCGGCGGCGGTCTACGGGATGCCGGACGTCGACCTGGTCACCGAGGACACCCCCTGCGCTCCGATAAACCCCTACGGCGAGACCAAGCTGGCCGGTGAGTGGCTGGTCCGCGCGACCGGCCGGGCGGCGGGCATGAGCACGGTATCGCTGCGCTACTTCAACGTCGCGGGCGCGGCGGCGCCGGAGTTGGCCGATCCGGGCGCGTTCAACCTGATCCCGATGGTCTTCGAGCGCCTCGACGCGGGCGAGCCCCCGCGCGTCTTCGGCGACGACTACCCGACCCCCGACGGCACCTGCATCCGCGACTACATCCACGTCGAGGACATCGCCTCCGCGCACGTCGCCGCGGTGCGGCGGCTCACGGAGCGGCCGGACGGCACCGATCTCGTCCTCAACATCGGCCGTGGGGAGGGGGTTTCGGTCCACGAGATGCTCGCCGTGATCGGCGAGGTCACCGGCCGCGACACCACCCCGGTCATCACCCCCCGCCGCGCGGGCGACCCGGCCCGGGTCGTCGCCTCCTCGGAGCGGATCGCCCAGGAGCTGGGCTGGAAGGCGAGGTTCGGCGTCGCCGAGATGGTCTCCTCCGCGTGGTCCGGCTGGCGCCGGCAACACGATCCCAAGAGCTGAGGCTGCTCAATCCAAGGGCGCGAGGAACTGCCCGGCCAAGGGAAGCGGCGAATGGCTGTTGCTCACACAGGTAGTTGCACCACGAGGGGCGCGGGGCTCTGCTTGATCAACTGCGCGCGCGACAACCCACCCGGTGCGGTGAGTCCCCGAGCCAACAGGGCCATCCGCACAGGGTGGCTGTTCGCGCGCGCAGTTGATCAAGCAGAGCCCCGCGCCCCTGGGTGTTTGCAAGTTCCCCGCGGACGCTACGGCTGCTTCGTCGCCGTGCCCAGCGCAGCGTCCAGGGCGTAGACGCAGTGGTCCTTGCTGCTGGCGAAGACCTTGCCGTCCGCGGCGACCGGGGTACCGGTGATCTCGCCGCCGGTGTCCAGTTTCCAGCGGAGGCGGCCCGTGGCGAGGTCGAGGGTGTGCAGGGAGTGGTCGCGGCTGCCGACGTGGACGAGGCCGTCCGCCGAGGCGGGGACGCCGGCCAGCTCCGCGCGAGCGGCGTAGCGCCAGTGCTCCGCGCCCGTGCGGGCGTCGAACGCGTGGACCGTGTCGCCGCTGCTCACCAGCAGCACTCCCCCGGCGAGGACGACCGGGTCCGCGCCCTGGCGACCGCCCGTGCGGACGTGCCAGCGGAGCGAGCCGGTCGCCGTGTCGAGGGCGAAGACGGTGCCCAGGTAGTCGGCGAAGAAGACCCCCTCCTCGGTGACCACCGGGGAGGTGAAGAGCGCGACCGGGGCGTCGAAGCGCCACCGCTCCTGGCCCGTGGCCTCGTCCAGGGCCAGGACTCTGGTGCCGTTGCAGACGTGGACCACGCCGCGGTGGAGCACCGGACGGGAGGGGACCTCCTCGCCCAGCGGAAGCGCCCACTGCAGCTGACCCGACGTCAACTCGACCGAGCGCAGCCGACCGCCGCCGTAGTAGTAGACCGAGTCGCCGAGGACGCAGGGGCCCGACTGGCTGTTCTCGTAGTCCTGTTGGGCGTCTCTCGCCTGCCACATCTCGCTGCCGTCGATCGCGGAGCGGACCTGGACCCCGCCGCCGCGCGTGCCCGCGACGATCGCGCCGCCCGCCGCGTCCAGCGTGTAGGTCCAGCCGTCGAGGGCGACGCGCCAGCGCTCGGTGCCGTCGGCGGCGTGGAGGGTGAACAGGCTCGGGCCGTCGGCGGCGTGGACGCGGCCGTCGGCCACGGCGAGCGCCCAGGCGACGTCGCCGGTGCGGAAGCGGCGGCGTCCGCTGGCGATGTCCAGGGCGTGGACCTCGAAGCTGGTGACGTAGAGGACACCGTCTGCGACCACCGGCGAGCCCCAGACGTCGTGCGACATCCGGAACCGCCACGGCCGCCACGGAGCGGTCTGGGCAGCCTGCGCGGCGTGCGTGGGCTGAGCGGCGGCGTGAGCGGCGGGCTGGGCGGCCTGCTGGGCCACCGGCGCGGGCGCGGCATGGGCGCCGCCCTTGCGGACCCAGCCGGTGCCGGGCGGCATGACCGGCGGGGCGGGCTCGCCGGCCGGAACGCGGACCCCGGGTCCGATCGGCGAGGGGACCCCGGGCAGCCGCACCTTGGGCGCGGCCTCGGTACGCGGGTCGACCCCGGTCGCACCGACGGGCGCGGCCACCGGAGCAGGCTCCGGAGCCGGTGCCGGAACGGGCTGCGGCGCCGGAGCCGGCACCGCCACCGGGGGCGGAGGCGGCGTGCGACGGCCGCGCTTGGCGTCGATCAGCGCCAGCGCCGACGGGGGCAGCCACTCGCGGGAGTCGTCCTCGCCACCGTCTCCGCTGGCGTACAGGTGCGGGCCGAGCTCGGCCGCGATCTGCTCCGGGGAGGGGCGGCGCTCCGGGGCCGGGCGCAGGCAGGCCTTGACCAGCGGCGCCAGATCCTGCGGCAGACCAGAGAGGTCCGGCGACTCGCGGAGCAGCATGAAGACGGTCTCCACCGGGTTGGCGCCGTGGTACGGCGCGTGCCCGGTGGCCGAGAAGACCAGCAGCGAGCCGAGCGAGAAGACGTCCGAGGCTCCGGTGACGCCCCGACTGTCCCTGGCCTGCTCCGGCGACATGTACGCGGGGGTGCCGACCGCCACGTTCGTCATCGTCAGCCGGGTGTGCGAGACCCCGGCTGCGATACCGAAGTCGATCACGCGCGGGCCGTCCTCCGTGACCAGGACGTTCGACGGCTTCAGGTCACGGTGGACCAGTCCGGCCGCGTGGATCGACTGGAGCGCCTCGGCGATCCCCGCGATCAGCCAGCGCACGGTGGCGACCGGCAGCGGGCCGCACTCGGTGACCAGGTCCTCCAGCGAGGGGGCCGGAATGTAGGCGGTCGCCAGCCACGGCACCGCCGCGTCCGCGTCCGCCTCGACGACGGCAGCGGTGTAGAAACCGCTGACCGTCCGCGCCGCCGCGATCTCGCGGGCGAAACGCACCCGGAACAGCTGGTCCTCGGCCAGCTCTCCCCGCACCGTCTTGATGGCAACCCGGCGCCCCGCCGCCGAGCGCGCCAGGTACACCAAGCCCATCCCGCCCGCGCCGAGCCGGCCCAGCACCTCGAAGGGCCCGATCCTCCTCGGATCGTGCGCCGTCAGCTGGTCCACGTCCTCAGCACCTCCCCGTTGGGTCACATCCGCGCCCCACCCGGGGGCGCACACTGATTCTCCACGGCGGACCCCCCTGCGGACCAACCCATCCGGCAGGACATCAGCCACAACACCGCAACAGTCCGCGCAACGGGACGCAACGGTCCGGATCTCCGACCTCCGTCGCGCCCCCGTCGCGCCCTTCATCGCGCCTTCAACGCACCCTTCATTGCACCCGCTGGAGCCGGACTCTGCGGCATCCGGTCGCCCTTCGTCACGACTCGCTGCCAAATGCAACGGAATGCCCTCACAAGCGGTGGTGGGCGATCTAGATTGGGGACGGACCATCACGTGCCGACGCGTCGTGAGAGGAGCCGTGATGACGAGCGACAGTGCACTGGCGCTGCGCGAACTGCTCACCGAACTACTCGGTGTCGAGCCTCCCTTCCGCCTGCGGACCTGGGACAACGCCGAGGCGGGCCCACCCGACGGACCGCTGCTGACCGTCGCGAACCGGCGCGCGCTGCGTCACCTGCTCTGGGCCCCCAACGAGCTCGGCCTGGCCCGCGCCTACGTCGCGGGCGACCTGGCGATTGCGGAGGACGGCACCGGCGGCCCGGGCCGTCCGGAGGACGACGAGCAGATGTTCGAGCTGCTGCGTCGGCTCGCCCAGCTCGCCGAGAACCGCCCGGAACTGTCGCTGCGCCCGTCCACGCGGACCCTGGTCGGCCCGGAGGGACGCCGGATGGTCGGCGCGGCGCTGCGCCTGGGCGCGATCGGTCCGCGTCCGCCGATCCCGCCGGAGGAGGCGCGACGCAAGTCCGGTCCGGTCCACACGCTGCGCCGCGACCGGGCCGCGATCAGTCACCACTACGACGTCGGCAACGACTTCTACCGCCTGGTGCTGGGCCCCTCGCTGGTCTACTCGTGCGCCTACTGGCCGCCGGGGACCACCACGCTGGAGGCCGCGCAGGAGGCCAAGCTGGACCTCATCTGCCGCAAACTGGGCCTGCACCAGCTGGGCGAGGACGCCCGGCTGCTGGACGTCGGCTGCGGCTGGGGCTCGATGCTGCTGCACGCGGCCCGGCACTACGGCATAAGCGGTGTCGGCGTCACCCTCTCCGCCGAGCAGGCTCGCGGGGCGCGGGAGCGGATCGCGGAGGCCGGGCTGACGGACCGGCTGGAGATCCGGCTGCAGGACTACCGCGAGGTCGATGACGGTCCGTTCGACGCGATCTCCAGCATCGGCATGGCCGAGCACGTGGGCGCCGTCCAGTACCGCCGCTACGCCCACACCCTGCACGGCCTGCTGCGGCCCGGCGGACGCCTGCTCAACCATCAGATCGCCCGCCGTCCCAACGCCCCGGGCGAGCCGTACCGGCTCAGCCCGTTCATCGCGGCGTACGTCTTCCCCGACGGCGAGCTGGCCCCGGTGGGCAGCACGGTCGGTTGGCTGGAAGACGCCGGTTTCGAGGTCCGCGACGTTGAGTCGCTGCGCGAGCACTACGCGCTGACGCTGCGCCGCTGGGTGGCCAACCTGCGCGAGGAGTGGCCGCAGGCGGTCAAGCTGGCGGGCCTCGGCCGGGCCAGGGTCTGGCGGCTCTACATGGCCGCCTGCGCGCTGGCCTTCGAGGAGAACCGGATCGGGGTCAACCAGGTCCTGGCCGTCAGAACCGATCCGGCGGGCCGCAGTGGACTCCCGCTCAGCCGCGGGGCATGGCTCGGCGGGGGCGCGTCAGCCGCGCCGTCAGCAGACCCGCTGACCGGCTCGTCGGCGGGTCCGCCGGCAGGCCTGTCAGCGGGCCCGTCAGCCTGACGGAGCATTCAGATTTCCGTCCGAATAGCGCCCGGATCTTGCCACGGTAAACTGACGGCATGACAGGACAAGTTCGCACCGTCGATGGGCGTGTCGCCGGACGGCGCGGGCAGGCGACGCGGCAGAAGCTGCTCGACTGCCTTCGCGAGATGCTGGCGACCTCGCCCTACCGGGACGTCAAGGTCATCGACGTCGCCCGGATGGCGGGTACCTCCCCCGCAACCTTCTACCAGTACTTCCCCGACGTCGAGGGCGCTGTCCTCGAAATCGCGGATGACATGGCCAAGGACGGCGCCGGCCTCAAGGACCTGGTCGCCGACAAGTCGTGGGTCGGCAAGGCCGGCTACCAGACGGCAGAGGAGCTGGTTGACGGCTTCCTCTCGTTCTGGCGCGACAACGAGGCCATCCTCCGTGTCGTGACGTTGGGCTCGGCCGAAGGGGACAAGCGGTTCTTCAAGATCCGCATGAAGATCCTCAACGCCGTGACCAACTCGCTCACGGACTCCCTCAAGGCCATGCAGGCCTCTGGCAAGGCGGACAAGTCGGTCAGCGCACCGGCCGTCGCCGGCTCCCTGGTGGCGATGCTGGCCGCCGTCGCGGAGCACCAGAAGGGGTTCGACTCCTGGGGCGTCAAGGCCAAGGAGCTCACTCCGAACCTGGCCCTGCTGGTCTACCTCGGCATGACCGGCAAGAAGCCGCCGAAGTAGCCCTCGGGCAAAGGCTTCACCCTTCATGACGGAGCCATGGGCCCGGTCGCCTGTCCGCCGGCGCTAGCGCCGGGCTGTGCCTCGGGGGAGGTACGTCCTGCGCATCCATGATCCGTTTCCACTAGGGCGGTACCGTCTCTGACCTGACGGTGCCGCCCTTGACCATTTCCTTTGCCGCGGTCAACGCAAGGGGAAGTGGCAGCTGTCTCGCGCGGATCTCCGCGCACCCGGCGTGCAGCAGCTCACTCTTTCGGTTCCAGGCAGAAGATCCGAATCTGCCGGTCCACCCGCGCCTGGTACTGCGCGTACGGCGGCCACATCCGCAGCAGCGCCGTCCACGCCTCCTCCCGCTCGTCGCCCTCCAGCATTCGGGCCCGGACCGGGACGATCCCGCCGCGGAAGTCGACGCTCGCGTGCGCGTCAGCGAGCAGGTTGCCCGTCCAGGCCGGATGGGACGTGCGCCCGAAATTGCTGCCGACGACCAGGAAACAGCCGTCCTCGCGAGGCAGGCACGCCAGCGGCGTGGTCCGCGGCTCGCCGCTCCTGCGGCCCGTCGTCGTCAGGAACAGCGACGGGAGCATCCACTGACTCAGCATGAACTTGCCGCCGCTCAGTCGGTGCACCGCCTTGTCGAGGCGCGGCACGATGCTGGGGGCGATCTTCGCGAAGGTGGGCGTCGCCGAGACCTTCTGCATCAGGGACTCCATCATCACTGCGCTCCTCCCCACACACCGGCCAGTTCCGCCGCCCGCGCCCGCAGCAGATGCGGTGGGCCGAAGAGCAGTTCGTCGGCCGCCGCGCGCTTGAAGTACAGATGCGCGTCGTGCTCCCAGGTGATGGCGATGCCGCCGTGCAGCTGGATCGCCTCCGCCGCCGCGACCCGCTGCGCCGTCAGCGCGTGGGCGAGGGCGAGCAGCGCGGGGACGGGCTGGTCGGGGCCCGCCCACACGGCGTAGAGCATCGCGCTGCGGGCGGTCTCGACCGTGACGTAGACGTCGGCCAACCGGTGCTTGACGGCCTGGAACGAGCCGATCGCGCGCCCGAACTGCTGCCTGACCTGCACGTATTCGACGGTCCGCGCCAGCGCCTGCGCCGCCGCGCCAACCGCCTCCGCGGCGACGGCGACCGCGGCCTCCCGGCCGAGCCGGGTCAGCGCCCCGCCCGCGTCCAGGGTCGGGTCGCCGAGCGGTTGCGCCACCACGTCGCGGAGTTCGACGCGGCCGACGCTGCGGGTCTGGTCGATGCCCGCGCTGCGTTCGCGGTGGACGCCGGGGGCGTCGGCCGGGACCACGAAGAGCACCGTCCGGCTGCGCGGGAAGCCGCCGGCGTGCGCGGCGACGACCAGCAGGTCGGCGCGGGCGCCGTCCAGCGCGTACTCGGCCTCGCCGTAGAGCGACCACGATCCGTCCGCCGCGGACGCCGCGGACGCCGCGGACGCTGCGGACGCCGCGGACGCCGGGGACGACGCGGGCTTGGCCTGGACGCCCCCCGCGCGGCCGCCGCCCGCCGGGACGTCACCGGGCAGGGGCGCCGTGCGCGGGTCCGGCACCAGGCCGAGGGCCAGCGCGGGCGTTCCGGGCAGGACCAGCGCGGCGGTCTGCGCGCCGGAGGCGAGCGGGGGCAGCAGCGTGTCGCGCTGTTCGTCCGTGCCGCAGGCCGCGATCGCCCCCGCCGCCAGCACCGAGCTGGCCAGCAGCGGTGACGGCAGCAGCACCCGGCCGGTCTCCTCGCAGGCGAGCGCCAGCTCGATCCGACCGAGCCCGGCGCCGCCGTGGCGCTCGGGCAGGGCCAGCCCGGCCAGGCCGAGTTGCTCGCCGAGGCGTTTCCACAGGTCCGCGTCGTAGCCGAGGACCGATGCCGCTGCGGCGCGGACCTCGTCCGGCCCGGCCTGCTTGGCGAGCGCGTCGCGCAGGGCGCGGGCTATCGCGTCCTGTTCCTGGGTGAGCGCGGGATCCATGCCGCCTCCTGGCCTCGGGGCAAAGGCTGAGCCGTGACTGAACGCCTGACTGACGGATCGTCATCCTAGGAGCAGGCGATCGAGACGCACAGGGGCGCGGGCAGTAAATCTGATGTACCGTCAGATCCATGACTGCTGCTGCTCCCAGCGCTCTGCGGCCGGGCCGACTCGGCCATCCCGTCCCCGACGACGCGCCGCTCGGCGGCAGGCGACGCAGGCGGGTGGCCGTCGTCGGCGTCGCCCTCAGCGACTGCGGGCGGGTGGACGAACTGACGCCCTATCAACTCCACGCGCAGGCCGCGCGCCGGGCGCTGGCCGACTCCGGGCTGCCCAAGGACGTGATCGACGGAGTGGCCTCGGCGGGGCTCGGCATACTCGCGCCGGTCGAGGTCTCCGAGTACCTGGGGTTGCGGCCCACCTGGACCGACTCCACCTCGGTCGGCGGCTCCACCTGGGAGGTCATGGCCGGGCACGCCGCCGACGCGATCGCGGCGGGCCACGCCAACGCGGTGCTGCTGGTCTACGGCTCCACGGCGCGCGCGGACCTGAAGGCGCGGCGGCGGACGGCGGGCATCGTGCTGGGGGCGCGCGGCCCGCTCCAGTTCGAGGCGCCCTACGGGCACACGCTGATAGCCAAGTACGCGATGGCGGCCCGCCGCCACATGCACGAGTACGGCACCACGCTGGAGCAGCTCGCGGGTGTCGCCGTCCAGACCCGCGCCAACGCGGCGGCCAACCCGGACGCGATGTACCGGGACCCGATCACCGTCGACGACGTGCTGACCGGGCCGATGATGGCCGACCCGTTCACCAAGCTGCACTGCTGCATCCGCTCGGACGGCGGCTGCGCGGTACTGCTCGCCGCCGAGGACTACGTCCCGGACACGGTGCACGACCCGGTCTGGGTACTGGGCTCCGGCGAGCACCTGAGCCACAGCGCCATGTCGGAGTGGGAGGACTTCACCGTCTCCCCCACCGCGCGGTCCGGCCGCCTCGCCTACGAGCGGGCCGGGGTGACCCCTGACGACATCGACCTGACCGAGCTCTACGACGCCTTCACCTACATGCCGCTGGTGGCACTCGAGGACCTCGGCTTCTGCGCCAAGGGCGACGGCGGCGCCTTCGTCGACGCCAAGGCGGGCCGCCTGCTGCTCGACGGCGAGCTACCGACCAACACCGACGGCGGCGGCCTCTCGGCCTGCCACCCGGGGATGCGCGGTCTCTTCCTGATCGTCGAGGCGGTACGCCAACTCCGACACGAGTACGCCACCTCCGCGCCGGAACGCCAGGTCCCGAACGCCCCGCAGCTCGCCCTGGTCAGCGGCACCGGCGGCTGGTTCTGCAGCTCGGGGACGCTGATCCTCGGGCGGTAGCCGAAGCAGCGCGGAGACCCCGTGCCGGGCCCGCCTCCCTCGTCGGAGTGAACCCGATCGGCCGAAAGGTTTCAGCGAAGACCCCAGCCCATAGCATCAACGCTATGGGCTGGGGTATCGTGGAACTGGAGGCAGAGGTCGCTGAGTGGCTCGCGTCGCTCGACGACCAACGCTGGGCGCAAGCATTGATGCATCTCGACCTACTGGAGGAACGGGGTCCCCTGCTGAGTGAGCCCTACACGCGCCAACTGGACGGCAAGCTGCGAGAGCTGCGTTTCTACTGTGGCGGCGAGCAGACACGGCTCACCTACTGGATCGCGCCAGGGCGGAGAATCATCATGCTGACCGTCTTCGCGAAGACCCGCATGCGCGAACGGGCGGAGGTCGAGCGGGCGAAGAGGGCACTGGAGAGGTGCCGCCGCGAGGCACACACGCTCGACGAGGAGGAGCCGCAGTCATGACCGCCGAGACCAGGATGACCTTGTCCGAGGCCAAGAAGGCACGGGCCGCCTCCCCCATCGTCCAGGAGGCCTACGCCGCAGCGCGGTTGCGCTTCGAACTCGGCGAGGCAGTCCGCCGCCGCCGGGCGGAACTGGGGATTTCCCAGTCCGAGCTCGGCCGCAGGGCCGACATGACGCAGTCCGCCGTCGCCCGCTTCGAGGCCGGAGGCGCCGTGCCCACGCTGCCGCTGCTCGACCGGCTCGCCGAGGCCCTCGGCCTCGAACTGCGGGTTGAGTTCGTGGAGCACGCGAAGAGCGCCTGATCCGGCCCGAGTCGGACTTCGGCGCTCCGCGCTCAGGGGCAGCGGACCACCTGGCCGGCGTAGGCCAGACCGCCGCCGAAGCCGAAGAGGAGGACCGGGGCGCCGGAGGGGATCTCGCCGCGTTCGACCAGCTTGGAGAGGGCGAGCGGCACGGAGGCCGCCGAGGTGTTGCCGGAGTCGACGACGTCGCGGGCGACGACCGCGTCCGGGGAGAGGCCGAGGCGGCCGGCGATGGCGTCGATGATGCGCAGGTTGGCCTGGTGCGGGACGAAGGCCGCCAGCTCGTCCGTGCGGATGCCCGCGCGTTCGCAGGCCTCGCGGGCGATCGGGGCGATCTGGGTGGTCGCCCAGCGGAAGACGGTCTGGCCCTGCTGGCTGATGGTCGGGTCCCAGCCGTCGATCCGGACAGCGTCGCCGCGGCTGGGGTCCGAGCCCCAGACGACCGGGCCGATGCCCGGGGCCGTTCCGGCGTCTGTGTCGGTCGCTTCCAGGACGGCCGCGCCCGCGCCGTCGGCGAAGATCACGCAGGTGCTGCGGTCGGTCCAGTCGACCGTGTCCGACATCTTCTCCGCGCCGATCACCAGCGCCCGGGTCGCTGCGCCGGCGCGCAGCGCGTGGTCGGCGGTGGCCAGGGCGTAGGAGAAGCCGGAGCAGACCGTGTTGATGTCGAACGCCGCCGGGGCGGGGATGCCGAGACGGGCCGCGACCTGGGCGGCCGTGTTGGGGCTGCGGTCCATGGCCGTACAGGTCGCGACGACGACCAGGTCGACCGAGACGGCGTCGAAGCCGCTGGTCGCCAGGGCCTTCGCGGCGGCGCGGGTGGCCAGGTCGGCCACGGTCTCGTCGGGGGCGGCGATGTGGCGGGTGCGGATCCCGACGCGCGAGGTGATCCACTCGTCGTTGGTCTCCACCATGGCGGCGAGGTCGTCGTTGGTGAGCACCTTGGACGGCTGGTAATGGCCCAGCGCGACGATGCGGGAACCGTTCATGCTCCCACTCAAGCCGGTTACCGACGGGTCGCCGAAGATGCTAGGGACAGGATCGACGTGTCGTAGCTGTAGATCCCGGACAAAGCGCTTGCTGCTACTGGGCCAGCGAGGCCGCGTCGCCCATCACGATGACCGGGTGCTTGTTCGGGTCCAGGTCCCGGAGCAGTATCGCCATGTCCGGCTTGGCCAGCGCGACGCAGCCGTGCGTCGGGCCGCCGTGGTCGACGTGGACCCAGATGCCGCCGCCGCGCGACGTGCCCATCGGCCGCTCGGGGCTCAGCGGCGTGGTGCCGGGGACGTGGTTGTAGTTGATCGCGACCACGTAGTCGAACGCGTCGGCCAGCGACTCGCCCTCGAAGCCGGTGCCCGGTGACGTGAACGCCGTGGAGTGCAGGTACGGCAGCTTGGTGCCGGGGTTCGCGTCCAGACCGCCGGCGTCGGTCAGGCTGAAGACGCCGATCGGGCTGTGCAGGTCGCCCGCGTGGTGGTCGGTGGTCCAGCCGTCGAGGGCATTGCGGGCGGCCCAGGTCGGGCCGGCGAGCCAGCTGCCGTCGGCGGCACGGGTGTAGAGGACCGCGGTGCCGGTGTTCTGGTTCTTGCCCCTGCCGGTGACCAGCAGGACCTGCTGCGCGTCGGCGGGGACCTTGCTCAGGAAACCCTGGCCGAGGCCCGGCAGTTGCCGCAGCTCCGACGCGGGCGCGGCGCGGTCGGCGGAACGGGAGGAGTCCCCCTGACCCGTCCGCGCGGGCACCGGCGCCGCGCTGGCGGCCGCCTGCGCGTCGGCGCCGTCCGTGTGGTGGGGAGGCAGCAGACCGGCCACCGCCATCACCGCGACCGCTGCGACCGAGCCCACGCCGAGGAAGCTCGTACGACGCAGCCGCTTGCGCCGTGCCCGGGCACGGGCCGCCGCACGGGCCTGGGCGCGCGTGGGACGCGGGGCGCCCTCAGCCGCCGGGGCGGCCTGGTACGACGCGGAGCCGGTTCGGACGTGGCTGGACATAGAGGGGATCCTCGCAGCTGATCGACGTGACGCGGACCGTGGAGCCGCCGTGCAGCCACCCTTCGGGTCGTCCGCCGGCACCCTGCTGCGCCGGCATCACCCGCGTCACGCTACCCCCATCGAGTGATCACCAGCGGCAGCGGCATGCGGCGGCAAGCCCGTTTTTGAGCCCGGATCAGCCGACGGCACGCTCGTGCCCCGCGCCGCTGACGCACCGCCGACCGGGCCGGATCGCGGACGGTGTCCGTCCGCACACACATCACCCGATGTGTCTAAGCTCACAGCAGCCGCTCAGGTTCACGCCGTCACCCGGTCGCCCCGTCAGCTCACCCCCACCTCGGGACGGAAGACGGGGACCTTGGGACCCGGCTGACCGTCAGCCGCAAACGCCGCGAAGGCGACCAGAAGCGGCATACCGACCTGAAGACGCTTCGGTTCGCAGTCGACCAGCGTCGTCATCATCCGCGGGCCCTCCGCCAACTCGACCACTGCGGCGACATAGGGGACCCGCTCCCGGAACGGCGGCAGGTCGTTGGCGTGGACAACGGACCAGGTATAGAGCGTCGCCCGCCCGGTGGCAGGTTCCCAGCGGACGTCCTCGCTCCAGCAGTGCGGGCAGAACTCGCGCGGGTAGTGGTGCGCCCGGCCGCAGGCGGCGCAGCGGCGCAGCAGCAACTGCCCCGGAGAGGCGGCGGCAGCGTCCCAGTACGGCTGGGTGAAGGCGTCGGGTTCCGGCAGGTCGGTGCGGTGGGGCGCGGTCGTCACGGTGTCAGCTCCCGGAGTACGAAGGACGGCAAGGAACGAAAGCGGCGGGTCACGCGCCGAAGAGGTGGAGGACGCGGTCCAGCGACCAGCACTGCCAGCTCATGGCCAGCAGGCAGACCAGGGAGCCCAGCGCCATCATCAGGTTCTGCCCCTGCTCGGCCCAGTCGTGGATCATCAGCACGAAGTAGAGGAGGTTGAGCAGCAGCCCGCAGGCCAGCGCGATCGGGCTGAGGAGCCCGACGGTCAGCCCGAGGCCCAGCGCCAGCTCCGCGAAGACGACGACGTAGGCCATCGCCTTGGGCCTGGGCGCGACGATCCGCTCGAAGGAGGAGCGGACGAACGGCCAACGGTGGCGGGAGGCCACGTCCTTGGCCCAGTCGATGCCGGTGGAGCGCTGCAACCAGCCCTTCTTGTCCTTGTGCCGCCAGCTCTCCAGCCACCACAGCCCCAGGCCGATGCGGAGCACCGCGAACCACTGCCCGGCCGACAACCCGTACGTGTGCACCGTCTGCACCCGAAGTCACCCCTTGCGAGCTTCCGGCCAGGTTTACTGACGCTCCGTCAGTTGGCTGGCCCCGGACTCTTCCTGCAACGCTTCCCCGACAGTAATCTGATGGTACGTCAGATTCTCTTGCCCGCCCACAGTCAGGATCGGAGGCAGCCATGCGGGACCCGGACATCAACGCCGACCCCGACACCGACGTGAGCGGCCGGCCCCTGCGCCCGCGAACGGTCGACCTGGACCGCTTCTTCCGCCCCACCGCCGTCGCCGTCATCGGCGCGTCGGACACACCGGGCCGCCCCAACACCGGGATCACCCGGCAGTTGCGCGCCTGGTCGGAGCGGGTCGGCGCACGGATGCACGCGGTCAACCCCGGCCGGGAGACGGTCGACGGACTGCCCTGCTATCCCGACCTCGCGTCCATCCCGTCCGAGCCCGGCGAGGACCCGATCGACCTGGCGGTGATCCTGCTGGCCGACCCGGCCGCGGTGGTGCCGCAGTTGATCGAGGCCAAGGTGCGGTTCGCGGTCGCGTTCGCCTCCGGCTTCGCCGAGACCGGCGAGGAGGGCCAGGCGGCCCAGCTCCGCCTGGAGCAGTTGATCGCGGACGCGCCGACCGGGCTGCGGCTGCTCGGCCCGAACACCAACCTCAACGCGTTCGAGCGGTTCCGCGACGACCTGACCGGACCGGCCATCGCGCTGATCACCCAGAGCGGCCACCAGGGTCGTCCGCTCTTCACTCTCCAGGAGCTCGGCATCCGGCTGAGCCACTGGGCGCCGACCGGCAACGAGGCGGACCTCGAAGTCGCCGACTTCGTCCAGTGGTTCGCCGACCAGCCGGAGATCGGCGCGATCGCCGCCTACATCGAGGGGATCAAGGACGGTCGCGGCTTCCTGCTCGCCGCCGACCACGCGGCCCGGCGCGGCGTCCCGGTGGTCGCGGTCAAGGTCGGCCGCACCGACGAGGGCGCGCGGATGGCGCAGTCCCACACCGGCAAGCTGACCGGCGCGGACGACGTGGTGGACGCGGCGTTCAAGCAGTACGGCGTGATCCGGGTGGACGGACTGGACGAACTCCAGGACACCGCCGCCCTGTTGGCGCGGGCCAAGCCGCCGACGGCGCCGGGCGTGGTCGTCTACTCCATCTCCGGGGGGACCGGAGCACACCTCGCCGACATGGCCTCGTCGGCCGGACTCACCCTGCCGCGGCTCGGCCAGGCCAAGCAGGACGAGCTGCACCAGTGGATCCCCGAGTACCTGAGCGTGGCCAACCCCGTCGACAACGGCGGCCACCCGGTGGGCGACTGGCGTGGCCGGAAGATCCTCGACGCGATCCTGGCCGACCCCGACGTCGGCGTGCTGATCTGCCCGATCACCGGCCCTTTCCCGCCGATGAGCGACAAGCTGGCGCAGGACCTGGTCGAGGTCGCCGAGACGACGGACAAGCTGGTCTGCGTCATCTGGGGCTCGCCGCTCGGGACCGAGGAGGCGTACCGGACCACGCTGCTCGGTTCGTCGCGGGTCGCGGTCTTCCGCACCTTCGGCAACTGCGTCAAGGCGGTC
This sequence comes from Streptacidiphilus sp. BW17, assembly GCF_041262485.1. Classification (NCBI taxonomy): domain Bacteria; kingdom Bacillati; phylum Actinomycetota; class Actinomycetes; order Kitasatosporales; family Streptomycetaceae; genus Streptacidiphilus; species Streptacidiphilus sp. BW17. The sequence goes on from NZ_JBGCCR010000019.1 coordinate 39,077, forward strand.
GCGGCCTACCTGAAGCACCACGAGTTCGTCAGCGACTACCACTCCCCCTTCGACGCCGCGCCGAAGGAGTCCTGCGCGGGCAAGGCGAAGGCGCAGCGGGTGCTGAAGCCCGGTGAGCAGCTCAGCGAGTTCGCCGCCAAGCAACTGCTGCGCGCCTACGGAATCCGAGTGCCGCGCGAGCAACTGGTCAACAGCGCGGCGGGCGCGGTCCGGGCGGCCGGGGTGGTCGGCTACCCCGTGGTGCTCAAGGGATCGGCACCCGGTGTCGCCCACAAGACCGAGCTCGGCCTGGTCAAGGTCGGCCTCACCAGCGCCAGTCAGGTCCGCGACGCGTTCCGCGAGCTGACGGACAACGCGCGGGCGGCCGGGATACCCCGGCTGGACGGGGTGCTGGTCTGCCAGATGGTCGGCGCGGGGGTGGAGATGGTCGTCGGCATGGGCCGGGACGTCACCTTCGGCCCGACGGTGACGGTGGGCATGGGCGGCGTCTTCGTCGAGGTGCTGCGCGACACCGCCGTGCGGGTCCCCCCCTTCGGCCCTGCGGACGTCCACGCGATGCTGCGCGAACTGCGCTGCTGGCCCCTGCTGGAGGGCGTGCGCGGGCTGCCCCCGATGGACGTCGACGCGCTGGTGGACGTGGTGCTGCGGGTGCAGCGGATGGCGCTGGAACTCGGCGACGACCTGGGCGAGCTGGACATCAACCCGCTGGTGGTGCTGGAACGGGGCAAGGGAGCGGTGGCGTTGGACGCGTTGGCGGTGTGCCGGTGAGCGAGCGTGCGGTGAGCGAGCGTGCGGTGAGCGAGCGCGCGGTGAGCGAGCGCGCGGTGAGCGAGCTGCTGGTCGAGACGGTCGGTGGGATCAGGCGGCTGACGCTGAACCGGCCCGAGGCGCTGAACGCGATCACCGCCGCGATGCGGGAGCGGCTGATCACCGAGCTGGAGGCGGCGTCCGCCGATCCGGCCGTGCGGGTGGTCGTGCTGACCGGGGCCGGGCGGGCGTTCTGCTCCGGCGCGGACCTGAGCGGTGGTGCGGGAGGCGGCGAGCGGGTCGCCGGGGACGTGGCGCGGATGCTGCGGCGCGGCGTGCAGCGGATGGTCGCGGCCGTGCTGGACTGCGAGAAGCCGGTCCTCTGCGCGCTCAACGGCGTGGCGGCGGGCGTGGGGGCGCAGCTCGCGCTCGCCTGCGACCTGGTCGTCGCGGCGGAGAACGCCTCGCTGCTCCAGGTCTTCGCCAAGCGCGGGCTGGTACCGGACGGCGGCGCGGCCTATCTGCTGCCCCGGCTGGTCGGACCGCAGCGGGCCAAGGAGCTGCTCTTCTTCGGCGACAAGCTGCGGGCCGCGGACGCGGAACGGCTGGGCCTGGTCAACAAGGTCGTGCCCGCCGAGGAGCTGGAGAAGGCGGCGACGGAGTGGGCGGACCGGCTCGCCGCCGGTCCGACGCGCGCGTTCGCGCTGACCAAGGCGCTGGTCAACGCCTCGCTGGACGCCGACCGGGCGACCGCCTTCGAGGCGGAGGCGGTTGCCCAGGAGATCAACATGACGACGGCCGACGCCCAGGAGGGCGTGCGGGCGTTCGTCGAACGGCGGGGCGCCCGGTTCGAGGGACGCTGAGGCCGCCGCCGTCCCGGCGTTTGTGGTTTTCCTGACGGGATGACGTGCCGTCAGGTCTCATGGCAGTAGCAGAGCACCCGGAGGAATCCATGGGGCACGAAGGCATGGCGGTGGCGGCGGTCCGCTACCTGCGAGAGACCGGCGCGCCCTTGAGCGCCGGTCCGATGGCGACGCCGCTGCACGCGGTGGTCGAGGGCGAGCCCGAGCTGGAGGCGGACGCCCGCGCGATGCGCGAGGCGTTGGGGCACTTCGCGACCGGCATCACCGTGATCACCGCGGCGGCGGAGGACGGGTCCCCGGTCGGCTTCGCGTGCCAGTCCTTCGCCTCGCTGTCGCTGGATCCACCGCTGGTCTGCTTCAACGTGGCACGCACGTCGTCGAGTTGGCCGCGCATCGCGAGGGCGGGCGCGTTCTGCGTCAACGTGCTGGCTCATGACCAGCATGAGTTGTGTCGGTCCTTCGCGGTGAGTGCGTCGACGGGCGCGGACAAGTTCGCGGGTGTGGGGTGGGAACGGTCCGCGGCGACCGGATCGCCGCGGCTGGACGGGGCGTTGGCGTGGGTCGACTGCACGGTGCACGCCGTGCACACGGGTGGCGACCACCTGATCGTCCTGGGCCGGGTCCGCGAGTTGGCTGCGCCACGCGGCGGGGAGGCGGGGCCGTTGGTGTTCTACCGCAGCGGGTTCCGGCTCCTGCAAGAAGACTGAACACCTAGGGGCGCGAGGAACTGCGCGAGCAACCACCCTGTGCGGATGGCCCTGTCAGCTCGAGGACTCACCACACAGGGTGGCTTGCCGCGCAGCTCCCCGCGCCCCTGATAGGGCAACCACTTGCGGGAGCGAAAGGCCCCTCAGAAGGTCAGGACCGCGCGGGCGACCCCGCCCGTGTGCGTCGCCTCCGCCGCCTCCTCGAACGCCTCGACAGGGAACGTGCAGGTGACCAGCTCGTCGAGCAACAGGCGCCCCGCGCCGTACAGCTGGGCGTACCGGGCGATGTCACGCTGCGGTCGGGACGACCCGTACCGGCAGCCCAGGATGGACTTGTCCAGGAACAGCTCCGCCGGGCGGAACTGCGCCTCGGCCTCGACACCGGGCATGCCCAGCAGGACCGCCTGCCCATGCCGGTCGATCATGTCGATGGCCTGCCGGGTGAGCTTCGTCGGGCCGACGCACTCGAAGGCGTGGTCCACCCCGTACGGGACCAGCGCGCGGACCGCCGCCACCGTGTCGTCGACGGCGCGGGCGTCGACGAAGTCCGTCGCGCCGAAGGTGCGGGCGATGGACTCCTTCTCCGCCACCGCGTCGATGGCGATGATCCGCGAGGCGCCCGCGATCCGCGCGCCCTGGATGACGTTGAGGCCGATGCCGCCGCAGCCGATCACCGCGACGGTGTCGCCGATGTCCACCTTGGCGCGGTTCAGCACCGCGCCCACACCGGTCAGCACCCCGCAGCCGATCAGCGCCGCCGAGGTGAACGGGATGGCCGGGTCGATCGGTACCACCTGAACCGCCTTGACCACCGTCCGCTCCGCGAAGACGGACGTGGAGGCGAAGTTGTAGAGCGGCTGACCGTCCCGGGTGAACGGCTTGCCCGGCATGCCGATCGCCTTGCGGCACATGGTCGGCCGCCCGCGTCCGCACTCGCGGCAGGTGCCGCAGCTGGCGAGGGTGGAGAGGGCGACGTGGTCGCCCGGCTGGACGTGGGTCACCCCCTCGCCGACCGACTCGACCGTGCCCGCGCCCTCGTGCCCGAGGACCACCGGGACCGGGAAAGGGATGGTCCCGTCGATCACGGACAGGTCGCTGTGGCAGAGGCCCGCCGCCGCGATCTTCACTATGACCTCGCCCGGACCCGGCTCACGCACCGTCAGGTCGTCCACCACCTGTGGGGCCTTGCCGTCGAAGATGACGCCCTTCATGCTGATCCACTCCTTTGTTGGCTCAGGACTGCCAGACGACGGCCTGCTGCTCGCTGTAGGCGTGGAGACCGTAGGAGCCCCCGTCGCGGCCGACGCCGCTCTGCTTGAAGCCGCCGAACGGCGTCTCCGGGTGGCGCTGTGCGGTGTTGATGCCGACGTTCCCGGTGCGCAGCCGGGCGGCCAGCGCGTAGGCGCGAGCGGCGTCGGCGGTGAAGACGTAGTCGTAGAGGCCGAACTCGGTGGAGTTGGCGATGGCGATGGCCTCCTCCTCGTCGTCGAACGGGATCACCACGACGACCGGGCCGAAGACCTCCTCGCGGGCGATGGTCATCTCCGGGGTCACGTCGGCCAGCAGGGTCGGCGCGACGAAGAAGCCGGTGCCGGGCAGTTCGGCCGCGTCGGCGGTGTGCTCCTTGCGCGTCCCGCCGGTGACCAGGCGCGCGCCCTCGCCGATCGCGCCGGCGATGTAGCTCTCGACGCGGTCCCGGTGGACCGCCGAGACCACCGGGCCGACCACCGTCTTCGGCGACAACGGGTCGCCGACCGGCAGCCGTGCGGCGAACTGCGCCAAGCCGGCCACCACGTCGTCGTAGCGGGAGCGGTGGACCAGCGCGCGGGTCGGCGCGGTGCAGATCTGGCCCGAGTGGAACGCCCAGGTCGAGCCGATGGCCATGACCGCCTTGCCCAGGTCGGCGTCCTCCAGCACGATGGCCGCGCCCTTGCCGCCCAGCTCCATCAGCAGGCGCTTCATCGTCGCGCTGCCGTCGGTGGCGATCCGGCGGCCGACGGTGGTCGAGCCGGTGAAGCTGATCATGTCGACGTCGGGCGAGGCGACCAGCGCCGCACCGGCGGCCGAACCCGAGTCCGTCACCACGTTGAAGATCCCGGCGGGCGCGCCCGCCTCAAGGAATATCTCGCCCAACTTGAGGCAGGCCAGCGGGTCCTGCGGCGCGGGCTTGGCGACGACGGTGTTGCCCATCGCCAGTGCGGGCGCGAGCTTCCCGGCCAGGTTGACGATCGGGAAGTTGTAGGAGGTGATGCAGCCGACCACCCCGACGGGACGCCGCGCGGCGGCGGCGTTGGTCAGCCCGCCCGCCGCGAGCGGCGTCGCGGCAACCGGGTGCGCGGGGAAGGAGTCGACGGTCGGCTCCAGCGCGCCGCGCGCGTAGCGGCGGAACCGGTCGGCGACGACCGGCAGTTGCATGGCTCCGGCGACGCGGATGGTCGCGCCGGTCTCGGCTTGGAGCAGCGGCACGAAGTCCTCGGCGCGCTCCAGCACCAGGTCGGCGATCCGCTCCAGCAGGGCAGCCCGGGCGCTGGGCGAGGTGGCAGCCCAGTGCTTCTGCGCCCGCCGCGCGGCGGCGATCGCGGCGGCGACGTCCGTGGCGGACGCCTCGGGGGCGTGGCCGACCAGGGACTCGGTGCCGGGGTTGATGATCGGGTAGGTCCCGGCGCCGCCCTCGCGCCAGGTGTTGTCGATGAAGAGCCGGTGCTTGTCGGTCATGCGAAGCACGTCCTTCTGCATTGTGGGGCGTCGGCGCAGGTCAGCCTCGGGGCAGTCCGAGGACGCGCTCGGCGATGATGTTCCGCTGGATCTGGTCGCTGCCGCCGTAGATGGTGTCGGCGCGTGAGAAGAGCAGGGTGTGCTGGGCGGCCGTGAGCGGGTAGCCGTCGGCCTCATGGGGCCGACCGTCCGCGAACGCGCCGGGCAGGCCCTGGACCTGGACGGCCAGCTCGCCGAGCCGCTGGTGCCAGCCCGCCCACACCAGCTTGGCCACCGCCGCCGTGGCCGGCTCGGCCGTGCCGAGCGTGCGGAGCGCATTGGCCCGCATCACCTGGAGCTCCGCCCACTGGCGGGTCAGCGCCTCGCGCAGCACCGGGTCACGGTCCGCGCCGGTCAGCGCCGCCGCGCGCAGGACCGCGTCCAGGTCGCGCGCGTAACCGATCTGACGGCCCAACATGCCCGCGCCGCGCTCGAACGAGAGCAGCGTCATGGCGATCCGCCAGCCGTCGCCGACCGCGCCGAGCACGTCGACGGCACGGGCCTGGTCGAAGAAGACCTCACTGAACTCGCTGACGCCGTTGAGCTGCCGGATCGGGCGGACCTCGATCCGCGGGCCCTGGTCCATGGGGAGCAGCAGCAGGCTGAGGCCGGCGTGGCGCTGCGAGCCGGGCTCGGTCCGGGCCAGGACGAAGCACCAGTCCGCCCACTGCGACAGCGAGGTCCAGGTCTTCTGCCCGGTGACCAGCCAGTCCCCGGAACCGTCCCCGGCCGGGACCGCCGAGGTCCGGACGGCCGCCAGATCCGAGCCCGCGCCAGGTTCGCTGTAGCCCTGGCACCAGATCGCCTCGCCCGAGGCGATGCCCGGCAGGTAGCGCTCGCGCTGCTGGTCCGTGCCGTGGGCCAGCAGCGTCGGGGCGAGCAGTTGCTCGCCCACGATGCCGAGCGGGTCCGGGGCCTGGGCACGGGCGTACTCCTCGAACCAGACGACCTGTCGGGTCAGGCTGCCGTCCGGCCAGCCCAGGCCGATCCAGCCGCCCGCGCCCAGCTCCCGTTCCCAGGCCCGGCGTCGCCCGGCGTCCTCGGGGGTCTTGACCCCGCGCAGGTCGGCGAACGCACCGCCCGGACCGAGCCGTGCGGCAAACCACTCCCTCGCGCGTGCGCGGAACTCCTCGTCCGCCGCCTCGAACCCGAAATCCATCGCCAACCACCCGCCGTCCGCTACGCGTTGGGACGCTCGTCGGAGGCGGCGGCCTTGGCCATCGCCTCCAGCTGCGCCAGCATCGGCATCGGGTCGACGCCGACGGTGCCGGGGAGGAAGTCGGCGATGCGCTCCGGCGTCCAGCTGCCCGACTCCGCGTACATCGCCCGGAGTTCGCGGGGCTGCGCCCAGACCGCGATCTTCGGACCGGCCACGGTGTAGACCTGGCCGGTGATCTCCCTGGCCTGTGTGGAGAGCAGGTAGACCACCAGCGCCGCCACGTCCTCCGGCTCGCCGATCTCCTTGAGCTCCATCGGGACGTTGGCCGACATCCGGGTGCGCGCCACCGGGGCCACGCAGTTGGCCGTCACGCCGTACTTGTTCAGCCCCAGGGCCGCGCTGCGGACCAGCGAGATGATGCCGCCCTTGGCCGCGCTGTAGTTGGCCTGGCTGACCGACCCCTGGTGGTTGCCGCTGGTGAAGCCGATCAGCGTGCCGCCGCCCTGCTTGCGCATCAGCGCGGAGGCGGCGCGGAAGACGGTGAAGGTGCCCTTGAGGTGGGTGGCGATGACCGGGTCCCACTCCTCCTCGGACATGTTGAAGAGCATCCGCTCGCGCAGGATGCCGGCCACGCAGACCACGCCGTCGAGCCGCCCGAAGGCCTCTACGGCCGCGCGCACGACGCGTTCGCCGCCCGCCATGGTGGCGATGTCGTCGGCGACGGCGATCGCCTCGCCGCCCGCCGCCTCGATCTCCTTGATCACCTCGTCCGCCACCTCGCTGGTCGGTGCGGAGCCGTCGATGCCGACGCCGTAGTCGTTGACCACGACCTTCGCGCCCTCGGCGGCACAGGCGAGCGCCACCGCACGCCCGATGCCGCGTCCGGCCCCGGTCACCGCAACCACCTTGTCGCGCAGGAATTCAGCCACGCCGTACCCCTCCTCAAGAATCTGACGGACCGTTAGATTCTAGGAGCGAGAAGAGACGAACGGGAAGAGACCTTCGAGGAGATCGGGAAGAGGAGGCGAAGCGCATGCCCGCACCCAGCGACTTCGAGGCGTTCCGGGACATCGCCAAGCGCATCTCCAACTGGGGACGCTGGGGCGCCGAGGACGAGATCGGCACGCTGAACCTGATCACGCCGGAGGTCGTCCGCGCCGCGGCCGCCTGCGTCCGCACCGGCAAGCGGTTCGAGCTCGCCCTGCCGTTGCAGCAGCAGGGCGTGCAGAACGGGATGATCCCGGGCCGGGTCAACCCGCTGCACAGCCTGGTCGCGCTCAACTTCGAGATGTTCGGGCCGGGTTCCATCGCCACAAGCGACGACGTGGCCACGCTCGGCCTGCAGGCGGGCACCCACTGGGACGGCCTCGGCCATGTCAGCCACGGCGGCCGGATCTACAACAACCGCCCCGCCGACTCCATCAACGCCCAGGAGGGCGCCACCCGCTCCGGCATCGAGAAGACGACGCCGCTGGTCACCCGCGGCGTGCTGCTGGACATCGCCCGCGTGCACGGCGTCGGCCGGCTGCCCGCCGACCACGTGGTCACCCCCGAGGACCTGGACGCGGCGGAGGAGGCGGCCGGGACGCAGGTCCGGGCCGGGGACGTGGTGCTGATCCGGACCGGCCAGATCCAGCTCTACCTGGGCGGCGACCGCGACGCCTACGCCTTCCCCTCTCCCGGCCTCGGCCTGCGCTGCCCCGAGTGGTTCCACGACCGGGACGTGGTGGCCGTGGCCAACGACACGCTCACCTTCGAGATCTTCCCGCCCGAGATCGAGGGCCTCTATCTGCCCGTCCACGCCCTGGATCTGGTGGAGATGGGCATGATGCAGGGCCAGAACTGGAACCTGGAGGGGCTGGCGGCGGACTGCGCCGAGGACGGCGTCCACGAGTTCCTGCTCGCCGCACCGCCGGAGCCGTTCACGGGCGGCGTGGGCGCGCCGGTGGCGCCGATCGCGGTGAAGTAACGCTCACACAGCGGCTCTCGGTGGTTCGGGGGTGGCGCGGCGCCGTGCGCGGTTCTTCTCCACGCGGCACGGCGCCCCGCCACCTCTCCCCCGACCTGCGGTCGGGGGCGCCCCCGTCGACGCCTGGACCCTGACCAGCGTCGACACGATTCGCACTCGCCAAGGATGCGGGCAGCACAACGGACCGGGCGCCCTTGACGTCCCCTCGCAACGAATCGCTGAATCCAAGCGTGATCAGGCGGACACTTCACGTCAATGGCTTGTCCGGAATTCGGATTGGTTGCGTACGGTTTGAGACTTCATCCGTTCGTTGCCGTATCCGGAGTCAAACCTGCTGCAACACCGTCACCCGCCGGTCTCGGCCGCGGCGTATCGGCGTCCCATCTCCTGCTGGTGTGCGGCGTCCGGGTGCAGACCGTCCGGCAGCACGCCGCGGGCGGCGTCCGCAGCGGAGCAGAGTTTGCGGCCGTCCGTCCAGGTCAGCGCGGTGTCGCCGCGTTTGCGGAGCAGTTCCACGGCGCGCTGGAGCGCGCCGCGCAGCTGAGAGAGCGTGAGATCACCGAAGCGCTCCAGCATTCCGTCCGCAAGTTCGGTCTCTCGTTCGCCGCCGAACACCGGTCCGACAACGGTGATCGGAAGATCGGGTCGACGGGAGCGAATTTCGGCCAACAGCCCGTGCACAGCGGGCGCGAAGGTTCGTTCGCGCAGAGCAGCCGTGTTGTAGACGTTGATACCGAGTTCCAACGTCATGAAATCGGCTGGGTGTTTTGCCAGCATTCGCCCGACCAGCGGGTCGAGCAGGCAGCCGCCACCGTAACCGAGATTGGTCAGGTTGCGGTCGAGCAGCCGTGCCGCCGTGGCCGGCCAGGTCTGCGTCGGGGTGGCGGCACAGCCGTGGGTGATGCTGCTGCCGTAGACGGTCCAGCGTGGGCGCGCGTCGGGCGAGGGGTGCAGCGCCGCGCCGTCGAGCGCACGCAGTCCGCGCAGCCGTACGGCGGGCGCGATGGGCAACGCGATCTCGACGTCCTTCGTCCCGGCGGGCAGCCCGCCGAAGACCGCTCCGGCCACGCCGAGCGCGGTGGAGCGCACCAGCTCGCCGTCGACGGACAGGTCGCACCAGGCCTCGAAGACCGGACCGCCCTGGAGTTGCACGGACTCCGCATCCAGCAGCAGCCGGGTGGACGCGGTGCGCACCCTCAGCCGGACGCCGCTCGGGCACATGGCGGGCAGCACCACCGCCGGGTGGTGCAGGTCGAGATCGGCGACGGGCAGCCGCCAGGGCAACGCCCAGGACCGGTCGGCGGCCCACTCGATGTCGATGACGCCTTCGAGTGCGCGGACGACCTCCGTCGCGTCCCACGAAGTCGCAGCCGACGAGGTCGTAGCGTTCACCCCGTCCCCGTTCCCGCTCTGTCTGTCGATCAACCGCGCCACGCCACCTGCTGGTTGTCAGAGCTCTGCGGCCAGCAGGGCCTCGGTGTCGAAGGCGAGCCCGGCGGCCGGGCACTCGGCGTCCGGCGCCAGTTCGCACCAGACCCGCTTGCCGCTGCCGTCCGGGAACCAGCCCCAACGGGCCGTCAGAAAACTGACCAGCTCCAGCCCGCGTCCGTTGGTCGACTCGTCGGCGGCGGCACGCGGCGCGGGCGGCACGTCGGAGGCGTCGGTGACCTCGATCCGGACCGGCCGGTGCCCGGCGTCGCCGCCGACGGGGAAGACCAACCGGAGCACGGCCGGCGAACCCGTGTGCACCACCGCGTTGGTGACCAGTTCAGAGACGACCAGGACCAGGGTCTCCGCGATCGGGGCGTCCGGCGCGAAGCCGCAGCCGGTGAGACGGCTACGCGCCCAACGGCGGGCGCGACCCACTTCTGCCGGGTCGGCCTGGACCGCCGTCTGGACCTGAAGCACCTGTGCCTGCACCTGCACTCGTCACACCACCCGTGCTTGCGGGATCAACCGGGCCGAGCGACCGCGCGAGCCGCGTACCGGCGCGTTTGCGTCCAAGGATGATCCGGCGCCATGCCGACCCGCATGGTCTTCGGGCATATTCCAGTCGAGGAGCCGCCCGGAGGTGCATACTGCCCCGGCCGCTCCGCAACCCAGGACGCACTGCTTGCTGCGCACTCCCGTGAGCGTAATCGACGCGCGCCGCGACGCCCGGAAACTGGGGGGCGTCGCGGCAAAACCACCCTTCCTACAAGTGTTCAGCAAGCCCGTCGGCCAGCCCGGTGGCCAACTGGTCGAGGCACCGGTCGCGGTCAGCGCAGGCCTGCTCCCAGGCCCAGGCCCGCTTGAGCAGCAGGTGCACCGAGGCCTCCCAGGTGAACCCCATACCGCCGTGGACCTGCAGACAGTCCCGCGCGCCGTGCACCGCCGCGTCGTCCGCGAGCAGCTTGGCCCCCGCGATCTCGTCGGCGTCGCCGGAGACCGCCGCGGCGTAGACGGCGACCCGGGCCAGCTCGGCGCGCGCCAGCATGTCGGCGCACAGGTGTTGCACGGCCTGGAACGCACCGATCGGCTGTCCGAACTGCTCGCGCTGCTGGGCGTAGCGGACGGCGTCCGCGACCGTGCGGGCGGCGAGTCCCGCCTGGAGCGCGGCGGTCAGCAGGGTCGCCTCGGCGGCGATGCGGTGCGCGGTGGGTGGGTCGAGGCGCTGTCGCGGGGCGGGGAGCGGTCCGGTGACGCGCCAGAGCGGTGTCTGCGGGTCGACGGCGCGGGCGGGTTCGGCGTCGAGCGTCTCGGGGCCGAAGACCGTCAACTCGTGGTCGTCCAGGAGCAGAACCTGGGCGAGCGTCGGCAGGTGCGGGACGAGCAGCGTGCCGCGTGCGGGGACGCGGACCACCTCGGCGCGGCCGGTCAGCCCGAGCGTGGCGGCCAGTTCCGTGCCGACCAAGGGCCCGGGGACGAGGGCGCGCCCGGCCTCCTCGAAGGCGAGGACCGCCTCCGGCAGCCCGAGCCCGACCCCGCCGTCCGCCTCCGGCAGGCGCAGCGTGAAGAGTCCGACGTCGACCAGCTCGCTCCACTCGACGCCGCCACCCTTCAGGACGTCGCGCAGGCCCGCTTGGAGGGCGCGCTGGTCGTCGGTCAGTTGGAAGTGCATCGTCACCGTCCCTTCGGCAGGCCCAGAATGCGCTGGGCGACGATGGTGCGCTGGATCTGCGAGGTCCCGGCGGCGATGGTGTAGGAGAGGCCCTGCAACCGCTGCGCCGTCCACGGCCCGTCCACCAGCGCCTCCGCGCCGACGACGCGGGCGGCCAGGTCCTGGAGACGCTGCCGCGACTCGCTGAACCGCAGCTTGAACACGCTCCCGCCCGCGCCCGGCACCCCGCGCGACGCGGCCTCGGACACGTTCCACTGCACCAGCCGCCACAGCGCGGTGAACTCCGCGGCGAGCGTGGCGAGCGCGCGGCGGAGTTCCAGGTCGTCCCAGGCGCCGTTCTGCCGTGCGACGCGGGCGAGTTCACGCACCTCGCGCTGACAGGCGACGGCCTCGCCGGCGAAGGCCGTCCCGCGCTCGAAGGAGAGGGTGACCATGGTGACCCGCCACCCGTCGTTCTCCTCCCCGACCCGGTTGGCGACCGGCACCCGCACCTCGTCGAGGAACAGCTCGGCGAACTCGGTCGTCCCGGCCAGCGTCCGCAACGGCCGGACGGTGACTCCCGGGCTGTCCATCCGCATCGCCAGCCAGCTGATGCCCCGGTGCTTGGGCGCGTCGGGGTCCGTGCGGACCAACAGCTCGCACCAGTCGGCGACTTCGGCGTGCGAGGTCCAGATCTTGCTGCCGGTGACGACGTAGTCGTCCCCGTCCCGGACGGCCCGGGTGCGGAGGGCGGCGAGGTCGCTGCCCGCGCCGGGTTCACTGAACCCCTGGCACCAGATCTCGTCCCCGCGCAGGATCGGCGGCAGGAAGCGCGAACGCTGTGCGGGGGTGCCTTCCGCGGCGATGGTGGGCCCGGCGTGCAGCAGGCCGACGAAGTTGGCCCCGACGTAGGGCGCGCCCGCGCGCTCGGTCTCCTCAAGGAAGATCAGGTGCTCGGACGGCGAGGCGCCACGGCCTCCGGCGTCCTTTGGCCAGTGGATGCCGGCGTACCCGGCGTCGAACAGTCGCCGCTGCCAGGCCGTGTCGTAGGAACGGCGGCCCGGCCAGTCGGAGGGATCTGGAGGTGCCGGGAGTTCGGGGAGGGTCTTGCCGAGCCATTCGCGAAGACGACGACGGTAGTCAGCCTCGTCCGCTGTATCGCTGAGCTGCACCTGTGCACTCTCCTTGTGCTGCAGCCACCAGGGGCGCGGGGAACTGCGCGAGACACCACCCTGTGCGGATGGCCCTGACCGTTCGGCGCGCCAACTAGGTGGGTGGCTTGTCGCGCAGTTCCCCGCGCCCCTAAAGAGCCCGTCCGTTGGCGTCGAGGTGCTTGTCCAGGTCCAGCCCCAGCATGCGGATCGCGTTGCCGCGCAAAACCTTGTACACAACCTCCGGCGCCAAGCCGGCCATGTGCTCCGCCGCGACGGCCTTCGTCTCCGGCCAGGTCGAGTCGACGTGCGGGTAGTCCGTCTCGAAGGTCACGTTGTCCACGCCCACCGTGTCCAGCGAGGCCACCCCGTGCCGGTCACGGAAGAAGCAGGCGAAGATCTGCCGGTAGTAGTACGTCGACGGCGGCTCGGGGATGACGTCCCGGACCCCGCCCCACGCGCGGTGCTCGCGCCAGACGTCGTCCGCCCGCTCCAGGGCGTAGGGGATCCAGCCCATCTGGCCCTCGCTGTACGCGAGCTTGAGCCTCGGGAACTTCACCAGCACGCCCGAGAAGAGGAAGTCCGTCATCGACGCCATCGCGTTGTTGAAGCTCAGCGTCGCCTGCACGGCCGGAGGCGCGTCCGGGGAGGCGGCCGGCATCTGCGAGGACGAGCCGATGTGCATGTTGACCACCGTGCCGGTCTCCTCGCAGACCGCGAAGAACGGGTCCCAGTAGCCGGAGTGGATCGACGGCAGGCCCAGATAGGTCGGGATCTCGCTGAAGGTCACCGCCCGCACGCCCCGCGCCGCGTTGCGCCGGATCTCGGCGACGGCCAACTCCACGTCCCAGAGCGGTATCAGGCACAGCGGGATCAGGCGGCCGCCGCTGTCGCCGCACCACTCCTCGACCATCCAGTCGTTGTAGGCGCGCACGCAGGCCAGCGCGACCTCCTTGTCCTTCGCCTCCGCGAAGGTCTGGCCGCAGAACCGGGGGAAGGTCGGGAAGCACAGGGACGCCTCGACGTGGTTGTTCTCCATGTCCTCGATGCGCGCCTTGGGGTCCCAGCAGCCGCGCCGCATCTGGTCGCGGGTGATGCCGTCCAGCGTCATCTCGTCGCGGCTGAAGCCGACGGCGGCGATGTTGCGCTTGTACGGGAACTGGAGGTCCTCGTAGATCCACCAGTCGGTCGGCGGTCCGTCGGGGTCCATGCTGATCCGGTACTTGCCGCCCACGTACTCCAGTTGACCGATCCCGGCGCGGAGCGGCTGCGGGCCGCGCTCGCGGTACTTGGCCGGCAGCCACGTGTCGAAGAGATGCGCCGGTTCGATCACGTGGTCGTCGACGCTCACCACCATCGGAAGTTCGGCGGAGTTATCCATGCGAGGCACCCTCTCCACAACCCTTTACCTGACGGTCCGTCAGATTCAGACTAATGACGGACAGCTGAAGCGGCAAGCGAGCGAGGACCGGATGGGTGTAAACGGAAAGAATCGGCTCGATCAGCTACTCGACCGACTGCTCGACCCGGCGCACACCGCCGTCATCACCTGCGAGTGCCAGCAGGGTGTGCTCGGCGAGGGGGCCGTCTTCCCGGCGCTGGCCGAGGCCGCCGCCAAGACCGGACTGGTGGAGCACGTCCGGCTACTCTGCGAGGCCGCCCGCCGGGCCCGCGTGCCCGTCGTCCACTGCACCGCCGAGCGCCGCGCGGACGGGTTGGGCGCCAACACCAACGCCCGGCTCTTCGCCGCCGCCGCGCGCACGCCCTTCGACCCGGCGCTGCACGCGGGCATCGGCGCGGATCCGGAGCGCGACCTGGTCCTCCCCCGGCTGCACGGCCTCGGTCCGTTCCAGGACACCGGGTTGGCGTCCGTGCTGCGCAATCTCGGGGCCACGACCGTCGTCGTCACCGGCGTCTCGGTCAACGTCGCGCTGCTGGAGCTGACCCTGGGCGCGGTCGACGCCGGACTGCAGGTGGTGATCCCGACCGACGCGGTCGCCGGGACCCCGCCCGAGTACGCGGAGGCCGTGCTGGCCAACACCCTCGCCCTCGTCGCCACCCTCACCGACACCGCCGGCGTGGCGGCCGTGCTCGCCGCCGGAGCTGCCGAAGCCGCCGGATCAGCCACAACAGCTGGAGCAAGGAGAGACTCGTGACCATCGCCGACGCCGGATCGCTGTGGGACCTGCTGGAACAACGCGTCGCGGCCACGCCGGACGCGCCGATGCTGATCCAGACCGCCGACGCCGCCGACACGGCCAACACCGCCGACCCCGCGGGCGAGCCGGACCGGCGGCTGACCTACCGTCAGGTGCGGGACCGCGCGGAGCGGATCGCGGCGGGACTGCGCGCCGAGTACGGGATCGAGGACGGCACGCCGGTGGCCTGGCAGTTGCCGACGCGGATCGAGACCGTGCTGGTCTCCCTCGCGCTGTCCCGGCTCGGCGCGGTGCAGACGCCGATCATCGCCATCTACCGGGGCGCGGAGGTCGGCCACATCCTCGGTGAGTCCGCCGCGCGGCTCTACCTCGTCCCCGGCGTCTGGCGCGGTTTCGACTACGTCAAGATGGCCGAGGAGCTGACCCGGGGCTGGGAACGGCCACCGGCCGTCCGCGTCCTGTACGACGACGCCGACCTGCCCGACGGCGACCCGGCCACCCTGCCGCCCGCGCCGCGCGCGGACCTCACCGACGCGCACGCGCCGGTGCGGTGGGTCTACTACACCTCCGGCATCACCTCCGCGCCCAAGGGCGCCCGGCACACCGACCGGACGCTGATCGCGGGCGGCAGCGGCTTCGCGCGGGCGCTGGACATGGGCCCGGACGACGTCGGCTCGATCGCCTTCCCCTACGCGCACATCGGCGGTCCCGACTACCTGGTCGCGCTGCTGGTGCACGGCTTCCCGGCGCTGCTGCTGGAGGTCTTCGCGCTGCCGGACGTGCTGCCCACGTACCGGCGCAACGGCGTGACCATGGCGGGCGGCAGCACCGCGTTCTACTCCGCGTTCCTGGCCGAGCAGCGCAGACTGCCGCCGGGCGAGCGGCTGATACCGACCCTGCGGATCATCTCCGGCGGCGGCGCGCCGATGCCGCCCGAGCTCTACCGGGAGGTCACCGAGGAGATGGGCGTCGTCCTCGCGCACGGCTACGGCATGACCGAGGCCCCCGCCATCACCATGGGCTCACCCCGGGACACCCCCGAGCAGCTGGCCCACACCGAGGGCCACCCGGTGCGCGGCTGCGAGGTCCGGGTCGTCGACGGCGAGATGTGGCTGCGCGGCCCGATGGTCTGCCGCGGCTACACGGACGCCGGACTCACCGCCGACGCGTTCACCGCCGACGGCTGGTTCCGTACGGGTGACCTGGGCCACGTCCGTCCCGACGGGCACGTCCGGCTGACCGGCAGGCTCAAGGACATCATCATCCGCAAGGGGGAGAACATCTCCGCCAAGGAGATCGAGGACCTGCTCTACCAGGACCCGCGCGTCGGCGACGTCGCCGTGATCGGCCTGCCGGACGCCGTGCGCGGCGAACGCGTCTGCGCGGTGGTGGAACGGAAGCCGGGCGTCGAACCGCCGACGCTGGCCGACGTGGCGGCGCGGCTACGGGCGGCGGGGCTCATGACGCAGAAGATCCCGGAGCAGCTGGAGGTCGTCGACGCGTTGCCGCGCAACGAGACACTGCGGAAGGTGCTGAAGCACCGGCTGCGGGACATGTTCGCCGCGCTGCCGTGGGAGGGGTAGTCGGGTGAGGGTAACCCCGCCGACCGACTGTTCGGGGTTCATCCGCGGGTATGAAGACGCTGTCAATCGGCTGAGTAGGCTCGAATGAGCTCGAAAAACGAGCGTGAAAAAGAGGTACACAGTCTGGTTCTCGCCCGGTAGTCGCACCAGGAGACGGCGGGAGTTTCCTGAAGGGTCGCGATGAGTCTCACCGGTACACCGTTCTTCGTGCTGACCGCCGTCCTCGTGGTCGTCGCCCTCGCCGCGCTGTTCGGGCTCTGGAACCGAATACCCGGCCCTGGCGCGGCCCGGCTGGCGGGCAGACTCGGGCTGGCGGTCCTCAGCCAGGTCACCGCCGTGGTCATGGTGCTGACCTACGTCAACAACAGCATGGGGCCGTTCTACGACAGCTGGAGCGACCTCTTCGGCGGCAGCACCACGGTCACCGACACCGCGCTCTCCGAGAACAGCGCCCACCACGGCGGCGACGGCGTCGCGCCCGGCGGCAAGCTGACCTTCACCTCCTACCTGCCCGGCGTCATGAAGACCCGCACGGTCGGCGCGACCTCCGGCATCGAGGGCAGCCTCTACGTCTGGCTGCCGCCGCAGTACAACGACCCGGCGTACGCGACCACCGACTTCCCGGTGGTGGAACTGCTCCCCGGCACGCCGGGCACGCCGCAGGCGTGGTTCGGGACGATGAAGGTCCAGGACGAGATGGCCAGGCTGATGGCCGCGGGCACGGTCAAGCCCATGATCATGGTCTCGGCCAAGCTGAACGTCCTCGGCGGCAACACCGACCCCGGCTGCGCGGACATCCCGGGCGTGGCCCGGACCGCGACCTGGCTCGCGCGCGACGTCCCCACGCTGATCCGGGACAACTTCCGTGCCGCGAAGTCACCCTCGCAGTGGGCGGTCATGGGTTACTCGGCGGGCGCGTACTGCGCGGTCAACCTGACGGTCCAACACCCGGACGTCTTCGGCTCCGCGGTGAGCCTGTCGGGCTACAACACGCCCGAATCCCCCCTGGTAACGAACAACTTGGCGCTGAGCCGCGCCAACGACCCGCTGTTCCAGCTGAAGCAGGCGAAGAAGCAGCCGCCGGTGTCGTTCCTGATGGGAGGCAGCCTCCAGGACCAGGGCACGGTGCCTGCGGCGAAGGCGCTGCTCGCGGTGCTGCGGGACCCCGGCACGAGCCGTCTGGTCACCGTCCGCGAGGGCGGCCACACACCCACCGTCTGGCGGGAGATGCTGCCGGACGCACTGACGTGGCTTTCCGCACGGACCGCGGGCTGAAGGCGCAGAGGCTTCTACCTCACCGGGAAAACGCGCCGCACCACTCGTTCCGCCGCGCCGCCGTCCTCCAGCGCGCAGAACTTCGCGCGGAACGCGCTCCGCAGCTTCGCCGTCTCGCGTGTGTCCGCGCCGCCGCCCGCGCGGAGAAGCTCCGCCAACTCCTCCGGGGTCTCAGCGACCGCGCCGGGCGGCTCGGCCATCAGGTCGAAGTAGACGCCGCGGACGCGCTGGTACTCCTCCCAGTCCGGCGCGAAGACGACGATCGGGCGGTCCAGGACCGCGTAGTCGAACATGGTCGAGGAGTAGTCCGTGACCAGGATGTCCGCCGCCAGGTAGAGGTCCTCGACGACCGGGTGCGCCGAGACGTCCACCACCCCGACGTCGTCCGGCTGGAGGCCCGCGCCGTCGTAGAAGTAGTGCGCGCGCATCAGCAGCGTCGTGCGCGGGCCGAGGCTGCGGGCGAGGGTGACGATGTCGAGCGCGGGGACGAAGGTGTCCTGCTGCTCGCGGTGCGTGGGGGTGTAGAGGACGACGCGCTGCCCGGCGGGAATGCCCAACTTCTCACGCGCGGCGGCGATCTCCGCCGCGTCCGCGTTCGCCAGGCGGTCGTTGCGCGGGTAGCCCGTCTCCAGGACCTCGTAAGGACCCGGGTAGGCGCGACCGAAGGCGTCCGTCGCGAAGGGGCTCGGCGAGACCAGGTAGTCCCAGCGGCCGACGTGCTCCCGCAGCCGGTCCCAGTCCATGTCGCCCGCGGCCAGCGGACGCGACTTCAGGTCCAGGCCCAAGTACTTGAGCGGCGTGCCGTGTTGGGTCTGGACGTGCACCGAGCCGGACCGCTTGGCCATCGTGTGCGGGAAGTTGACGTTGTTGACCAGGTACTTGGCCGTCGCCATCAGCTTGAAGTAGCGCGGCGTGTTGGCCACGACGTAGGGGACGCCCGCCGGAAGTCCCTTGGCCTGGGCCGCAGTCTCGACCACCCAGACGCCCTTGACCTGCGGGGCGAGCTCGCGCATCGCCTCGTAGATCGCGGCCGGGTTGCAGGCGTAACCCCGGTACCAGTAGGCCGCGTAGACGGCGAGGTTCTCGTTGAGCGGGAGCCGCCGGTAGGTCTCGTAGAGGCCGCGACGGCCCGCGCCGCGTGCCGCCCGCTTCAGCGTGTTCGGCAGGGTGCGCGGCAGCGCGCGCAGCGGGCGCAGGCGCTGGTACGCGCCCCACGCGCCGCGGTCGACCAGCCGGTACTGCACGCCGCGCAGGCCCTTGGGGTAGGCGTAGCCCGCCGGTCGCCGGCGGTGGAAGTGCGCGACGGTGCGGCGGAAGAACTCCTCGCGCAGCCGCTCCGGGACCAGGCCGGGGGTGTCCAGCACGGTGACGGCCTGCTTGACCGTCCGGTCGAAGACGACGCGGCGCAGCTCGGCCGGGACCTCCGGGTGCCGCTCCAGGAACGCGAAGATCGCCTCGTACTGCGGGAACGCGTCCGCGTGCTTGGGCGAGGCGGTGTTGGTGATCGCCCCCGCGCGCTGGCGGCGGTAGAAGTAGAGGTCCTTGTCCAGGTAGCTGAGCTTCTGCGCGCCCAGCAGCAGCGGGTACGTGACCGAGATGTCCTCGTAGTAGCCGCCGCCGAAACGGACGTCCAGCGACGCCAGGTACTCGCGGCGGATCACCTTGTTCCAGACCGACATGATCATCTGCAGCAGGCCGGGCCGGTCGGCCAGGGTGAAGATCTCCGGCAGCGGCGGGTCGACCAGCAACCGGCGCCAGGTGTCCGGTTCGGTCGTCCCGTCCGGGTAGGTGCGGGCGAAGCCGGTGATCAGCACGTCCGGGCGGATCTCGGCGAGGCGCGCGGCGACCAGGTCCACCGCGCCGTCGGCCAGCCAGTCGTCGCTGTCCACGAACCAGACGTACTCGCCGGTGGCGTACTTGAGACCCACCTCACGTGCGCCGCCGAGACCGCGGTTGACGGCGAGGTGCCGCACGGTGAGGCGGGAGTCGCGGGCGGCGTAGGCGTCGAGGATCGCGCCGCTGCGGTCAGGCGAGCAGTCGTCGACGGCGATCACCTGCAACGACGGCAGGTCGGCGGAGAGGAGGGAGTCCAGGCAGCGCGGAAGGTAGTCGGCGACGCCGTACACGGGCAGCACGATGCTGAGGGAAACTCCGGTACTCACGGCTGGTGGGGCTCCTGGTCGTACGGCGGCGGTGCATGCGGGGCAACCCGATGCTAGTTCACCGCGCCTTCACGCAACTCCGGCCCAGGATCTCCGACGGCGCTCAGTCCCCACTCAAGAACGACCGCGCAGATCGGCCGCTCAGAACGGCCGCTCGTCCGAGACGGTGAACAGCCGCCGCACCCCGAGCGCCGCGAAGACCCGGTGCACCTGAGACGGCACCGTGCCGGACGCGAGGTCCACCCGCGGCATGACCAGCCGCAGTTCGCCGCCGCAGGAACGCATCAGCCGCCGCGCCGCGATCAGCACCCCGACACCGGTCGAGTCGCAGAAGCGGACGTCCGTGAGATCGACCACCAGCTTTCTCGACCCGGTCGCCACGGCCTCGCGCACCGCCTCACGGACCCGGCCTCCGGTGCCGAGGTCGAGATCGCCGGAAACGCTCAGCAGCACCCAGTCGTCCTGTTCGTACCGTTCCACGGTCACGTTCGTCGTCATCACGGTGCCACGACTCTCCGACTCTTCGGCTGTCCGACCGTCCGGGTTCCCCCCGCTACCAGGACATCACTGGTGGTGATGGTGGTTCAGCGTAGCCCTCGGTCCCTGACTCTGACACTGCGTGCCACCATGCGCGCACACTTGATTCTTCAAACATTCGGACGACCGGCACATCGCAGCGCTAGATTCGACCTGAGGAGTTCCCTGGCAGTTCCTGAACAGGTACCGACGGAGCGGTGGTGCTGATGACGAGTCCGGCGCCGATCCGTTGGGACCGGCAGATCCAACGGCGCCTCGCGCGCGGCGAGGAGTCCGCGCTTGGCGAGCTGTACGACCAGTTCGCGCCGCTCGTCCACGGACTCGCCAACCGCGTGCTGGGTGACCAGGCCGCCGCGGAGCAGATCACCAGGGACGTCTTCGCCCACGTCTGGGAGCAACCGGAGAGCTTCGATCCGGCCCAGGGCTCGATGCGTTCCTGGATCGGAACGCTGACCCACCGCCGCGCGGTCGAGCGCCTCCGCCGCGAGCACGCAGCCGCCGGAGAGCAGGACGGCGGCGTGGACGGCCCGTTGGAGCCGCCCAGCGTCGAGGAGGAGATCCTGGCCGCGGCCACGGCCGCCCGCGTGCAATACGTCGTCGGCTCGCTGCCGCAGGCGCTGCGGGAGACGCTGCTGCTCACCTACTTCGGCGGGCGCACCTACGGCGAGGCGGCCACCGAGCTGGGCATCACGCCCGTCACCGCCAAGCACCGGATGCGGCTGGGCCTGCAACTGCTGGCCACCGCGCTGTCGACCGGGCCCACCGAACCGACGGAACCGACCAAGGCGACGGAGTCCACCGAGCCTACGGAGCCGACGGAGCCGACGGAGTCCACCCGATGAGCGGCCACGAGGCGCTGCGCAGCCTCCTCGGTGCCTGGGCCCTCGACGCTTGCCCGCCCGACGAGGCGCGACGACTCGAAGCACACCTCGCCGACTGCCTGTCCTGCACCGAGGAGGCGCACCGGCTGCGGGACGCCGCGGGCTGGCTCTCCTCCGACGAGCCGCTCGACCCGGACCCGGGCCTGCGCCGCCAGGTCATGGCCGGCTGCCTGGAGATACGCGACGCGGAGTTCCGCGTCCCCTCCTACGCCGACCCGTACGTCGCCGAGACGGCCCGCCTGGACGCGCTGCTGCGCGATCTGGGCGAGCTGGACTGGCTGGAGCAGGCTCAGCTCACCTGGCACGGTGGCTCCGAGCAGCGCCGCCCGGCCGAGGTGCTGTCCCATCTCGCCGCGGTGGACGGCGTCCTGGCCGACGCGCTGGGCCTGCCGGATCCGGTGGCCGCACCCGCGCCCGCACTCGCAGCCACACACGCATCCGCATCCGCACCCGCTTCCGCTTCCGAGGACAGCAAGGCGGGCGGACAGGTCGACGTCCTGGTCGCGCGGACCACGGTGCTGCGTGAGGCGCAGTCGCGGCGTCCGCCGGAGTCCGTCCGTGCGATGTGGCGTGCGCAGACGCGGGCCGTGGTGGAGACGGCGGCGCTGGCGGCCGAGGCCGACCCGGTGGTGGCGGAGGACGGCGTCGACTACGGCGCGTTCGAGCTGCCGGTGGCGGACTCGTTCCTGGACCGCGCCTTCGAGTGCTGGATCCACGCCGACGACATCGCGGAGGCGGTCGGCTACCCCTACCACCCGCCGCGCGGCGCGCACATGCGGCAACTCATCGGCCTGGCCGTACGGTTGCTGCCGCTGGCGATGTCCGCGCTGCGCGCGTCCGGCCAGGCGGTCTCGCCGGACCCGGCGCCGGGCGCGCAGCCGCGATGGGTGAAACTGATCGTCGAGGGCCGCGGCGAGGGCGAGTGGCTGGTCCCCCTCGACGCCCCCGGCTGGGTGCCCCCGGCCGACGCCGAACCGACCGCGACGCTGGCGATCGACGGCGTGGAGTTCTGCTTCCTCTGCGCGGCGCGCCGGGATCCGCACCGCGTCCCGGTCGGCATCAAGGGCGATGCGGCGGCAGCCCGCGACCTGCTCGCGGCGGCCCGCCTGCTATCCCGCCCCTGACTGTGGTGTGCATCACATATGTTCGGCACGTCCCGCGTCACACTCCCCCGGGCTGCGGTGTCATCTCTGCGGAAGCGCCTCACGGCAGGCAGCAGGCATCGCGCAGCACGCATCCAAGGAGATCGACATGGACGCCCGACTCAACCTCTTCGGCACCGACATCGCGCCCAAGTTCAGCAAGTACATCAACTCGGCGGGAAAGGTCATCACCGACTCGACCCTGCCCGCCGCCACCCAGGAGCTGGTGAAGATCCGGGCCAGCCAGATCAACGGCTGCGGCATGTGCCTGGACATGCACACCAAGGACGCGACGGCGGCGGGCGAGTCCGCCCAGCGTCTCAACCTGGTCGCGGCCTGGCGTGAGGCCACCGTCTTCACCGAGGCCGAGAAGGCCGCACTGGAGCTGACCGAGGCGGGCACCCGCCTCGCCGACGCGCCCGGCGGCGTCCCGGACGAGGTGTGGACGAACGCCGCCAAGCACTACGACGACGACCAACTGGCCGCGCTGGTCGGCCTGATCGGGCTGATCAACCTCTACAACCGGCTCAACGTGATCGTCCGGCAGCCGGCCGGCAGCTACCAGCCGGGCCAGTGGAGCTGAGGCTCCGGACGCTGCGAGCGTTCCAGCTGCGGGCGTTCCAGCTGCGGGCGTTCCAGCTGCGGACGTTCCAGCTGCGGACGTTCTAGCGGAAGACCACGGTGCGGGAGCCGTTGAGCAGGACGCGGTGTTCCGCATGCCACTTCACGGCACGGGCCAGCGCCTGACACTCGGCGTCACGTCCCAGGGCGACCAGCTTCTGGGGCGTGACCTCGTGCGAGACCCGGACGACCTCCTGCTCGATGATCGGGCCCTCGTCCAGGGCCGCGGTCACGTAGTGGGCGGTCGCACCGATCAGCTTCACGCCGCGGGCGTGCGCCTGGTGATAGGGCTTGGCGCCCTTGAAGCTCGGCAGGAACGAGTGGTGGATGTTGATCGCCCGTCCGGTCAGCGCCTTGCACAGGTCGTCAGAGAGCACCTGCATGTAGCGGGCCAGCACGACCAGGTCCACGTGCTCCTCGTCGACGAGGCGCAGCAGTTCCGCCTCCGCCTGCGCCTTGGTGTCCGGGGTGACCGGGATGTGGTGGAACGGCACGCCGTAGGAGGCGGCGAGGTCCTCGAAGTCACGGTGGTTGGAGACCACGGCCGCGACCTCCACCGGCAGGGCGCCCGAACGGACCCGGAACAGCAGGTCGTTCAGGCAGTGCCCGAACTTGCTGACCAGCAGCAGCACCCGCATCTTCGCCTCGGCCTCGTGGATCCGCCAGTCCATGTGGAAGGCGTCACCCGTCGCCGCGAAGCTGGCGCGCAGCTTCTCCAGGTTCACCGGCGGCTCGGCGGAGAAGTGGACCCGCATGAAGAAGAGCCCGCTGTCCGCGTCGCCGAACTGCTGACTGTCCACGATGTTGCAGCCCGTGAGGAACAGGTAGCTGGACACCGCGTGCACGATGCCCCGCTTGTCAGGGCAGGACAGGGTCAGGATGTACTGCTCGGCCTCAGCCACCGGACTGCTTCTCCTTACGCGACGAACCTGCGCCCAGGGTCCCACACCACGCGGGTGGACCCGTGCGGCGTCTCACCCTCCGGAGCGGGTCAGGGCGGCAAGCTGCGAGAGGGAGCGCGGCAGCGTGTCCGGGTCCTCCTCGTCGGCGAGGGCGAGCCGGACGTGCGCCTCGCGGCAGGCGCGGACGGCCTCGGGCCAGGCGTGGTGCTCCAGGTACGCGGTGACGGGCGCGTCGGAACCGATCTGGTGCAGGATGCGGAGCACCCGCAGCACCGCGGTGTCGACCAGCGCGGCCTCGGTGGAGTCGCGGAAGATCGTGCCGACGTACTTCTCGGCGGACCAGCGGTCCAGCCAGGTGTCCTCGACCAGGCGGTAGACGGCGTCGGTGACGTCTCCATAGCCCTCCCGGCCGACCGCCCAGCAGCCCTGCTGGAAACGCGGATCGCCGAGCATGTGCAGCGCTGAACGGACCCGAGCCCGCCAACGCCACCAGGGATTGTCAGTGAGCGGCATGCTGCCCATCCTCCTGGAGCGGGTGCCGGTTCGAGAA
The DNA here is from genome assembly GCF_041262485.1 of Streptacidiphilus sp. BW17. NCBI lineage: Bacteria > Bacillati > Actinomycetota > Actinomycetes > Kitasatosporales > Streptomycetaceae > Streptacidiphilus > Streptacidiphilus sp. BW17. The sequence goes on from NZ_JBGCCR010000019.1 coordinate 63,318, forward strand.
GGCCTCACCGGAGCTTCCTCGGAAGCCTCGACCGAAGTGTGACCCGAAGCCTGGACGGGAGCCTGTGCGCCTTGCATGGTGCCCGATCCTACGTTCTACGCGCGCAATCACTCCTTGTTCACATCGCGGTCACCTTGCGTTGGCGTCGATGCCGCTCCGGCGTCCGATTTGCCATCAAGGGTGACTTTCGACCGAAAAGCTTCGGCCGAAATGCCTTGCGCAGCCGTTGGGGAGAGGGCAGCACAGCATGATCACGAAGGGTTCCACACTAGCTCGACTAGGAACCGCCGTCTCCATGGCGGCAGTGCTGGGTGCAGGTCTGACGGGCTGCGGGGGGAACGCAAGCGCCGACGACGCCGTCACGGTGATGACCTGGGCCCCGATGGAAGGCCAGGCCGGCGCGGAACCGGGGGTACCCGCGATGGCCCAGGCCATCGCCGACTACGTCAACGCGAACGGCGGCATCCAGGGCCACCAGCTCCGCGTGGTCACCTGCGACGAACACAACACCGCGCAGGGCGCGCTGGCGTGTGCGGACCAGGCGGCGACCGAGGGCGCCGTCGCGGTGATCGGCTCGTCGAGCCAGTACGCGGAGCAGTTCATGCCGACCTTGGAGAACGCCGGCATCAGCTACATCGGCGGCTCGGGCGCGTCCACGGCGGAGTTCACCTCGCCGTACTCGTACCCGGTCAACGGCGGGTACCAGACCCTGCTGGTCGGCAACGGCGAGCAGTTGGCAGCGGCCGGCTGCCGCCGGGTCGCGATCGTGCGCCCGAACACGGCCGTCGGCGACACCATGTTCGACTACATCAACGACGGTCTCTCGTCCTCCCACCTGAGCGCGGTCGACGTGCCGGCCAACCCCGGCCAGACCAACTACCGTGCGCAGGTCCAGGCGGCGATCGGCGACGACCACGACGGCGACTGCGTGACCAGCGCGCTGGACGCGGCCTCCACCCAGACCTTCTACGACAGCTGGCGCCAGGCGGCCCCCTCGCACGCCCGGCTCTCGGCGCTGATCGGCAGCTTCCAGCAGTCCCTCATCGACAACCTCGGCGGCGCCTCCGGCCCCCTCGAGGGCGCGCTGGCGACGGGCTGGTACCCGCCCGACGGCAGTCCGGTCTGGAACTCGCTGCACGCGGTGATCCAGAAGTACGCCTTCACCAACGACAGCATCAGCTCGGCGGACCCGGCGATCGAGACGACCTGGATCGCCTACGAGGTCTTCGGCAAGGTCGCCGCGACCATCAGCGGCCCGATCACGGCCCAGAGCGTCCACGCCGCGTTCGACGCCACCGGCCCGGTCTCGACGGACGGCGCGACGCCGCCACTGTCGTGGCAGAGCGCCAACCTCATCGCCCTCCAGTCCGCGCCGCGCACGGTCAACACGGAGGTGAGCTTCCAGCAGGTCGTCAACGGCGAACTCGCCGAAACCCACCAGGGCCTCGTCAACGTCGCCGACCAACTCACCCGCTGAGCGCGCCGCCTTCCCGCAACCCGGACGAGGCGCACAAGGGTCAGGTCAGAGCTGTTCTGTGGTCCGGGTCGGGAGACCTTGCGCGGAGGCGATCGGGTTCCACAGGCTCGCGGCGCGGTCCTTCGCCTGGGTGGCGTTGACGCTTGCCGTGTCGCCCAGGTTCTTCTCGCCGCCCGGGTGCGGGCGGTGCTTCTTCTGGCAGTTGCCGGCAGACTGCCCCGCCCACGCGGCGTAGTGCGCGTCGGCCTCCTTGGAGGCCTCCCACCCGGTGCGCAGCGCCTGGACCAACTGCCCGCCCTGCGGCAGCTGACTCGCGTTCAGCGCGGCCAGCTGTTGCACCAACTGCCCACGCGCCTGCGCGGCCTGACTCAGAGCCTGCTGCGCGGCAGGCAGCGCCTGGCAGCCCTCGATGTCGCTGACCGCGCCGATCACCGCGGAGCGGTCGTTCGCGGCGGAGGCCAGCAACCCGCTGAGCGCCCGTGCCTGGGAGGCCTCCGTGGCCCCGCCGATCGACGCCGGGTTCGCCGTCTTCATCGTGGCGGCTCCGCCCGCCTGCGCAGCCGCCTGGGGCGAGCCGCTGCTCAGCATCGCGCCCAGGCCGATACCGGCCACGGCGCACGCCGCGACCACGCCGATGGCGATGGTCCGCAAGGACGGCCCGCTGCGCTGCGGCCCGTCGTCGTACCCGTCGTAGCCGTTGTGACTGTCGTAGCCGCCGTTGCCGCCGTTGTACGGGTCGTACTCGTTGGTGCCGCCGTGACCGCCGTACCCACCCTGGCCGTTGGTCTCGTAACCGCTGTGACCGCCGTAGCCGCCACCGGTGTTGTAGTCGTTGGTGTAGTCGTTGCGGTACTCGTTGGAAGCGCCGTAGCCGCCGCCGTAACCGCCCCCCTGCGCCGGCGGCAGGAACTGCGTCGCCGCGGCTCCGTTCCCGGACGGAGGCCCCTGCTGCTGGAACTGCGTCGGCTGCTCGGCGTAGTGCGCCTCTTCCGGACGGAAGAGGTCGTCCGGAGTGAGCTCGCCGGGGTTGGGTCGACGATGGTTCACGCGTTTCCTCACCTTTGACCGAGCTCGCCCAGTCGCGCTCGGGCTCCGCTCACAACGCGCACCACGCTACCCGTTCCCCCCGACGGGTGACCATCCTGGGTGATACCGGTTGTGCACCAAAGGCCCGATACCGCCGGGCCCGACAGCGCCGGGCCCGGTGCCCCACCTGCCTGGCGCCCTACGCCGCGACCTCCGCCAACGCCCGGGCCTGGAACTCCTGCACCGCACGCTGGTTGCGGAACGGCTCCAGCTTGCGTCGGAAGTCGTCCAGGTACTCCGCACCGCGCGCCGACCGCAGCCCGGACATCAACTCGACCGCCCGCGCGCCCGTCTCGCACGCCTCGTCGACCGCGCGCAGCTGCAACTGCGCGGTGGCGAGCAGGACCAGGTCCACGGCGCGGCGGCGGACCCGCGTCTCGGGGTGGCCGCGCAGCGCCTCCTGGGCCTGGCGGGCGCTCTGCCGTGGCTGGTCCAGGTCGCGGTGGCAGTGGGCGAGTTCGTCGGCGAGGTACGCGCCGTCGAAGTGACCGATCCAGCCCGGGTCCTCCTCCGGACGGCTGTGCTCCAGCGCCTGCATCGCCCGTCCGGCGGCCATGTCGCAGGAACGGCTGTCACCGAGCAGCGCATGACCGCGCGCCTCCGCCGCGTAGAACATGGCCATCGCCGTCGGGGTGGCAGAGCCCCGCGCGCCCTCCTGCGCGGCGCGGGCGAGCTGGGTGATCTCCCGCGGATTCCCCAGGGCGGCGGCCAGGTGACTCATCGACGAGGCGAGCACGTAGCCGCCGTACGCGCGGTCCCCGGCGGCCTGGGCCAGGCGCAGCGCCTGGATGTAGTAGCGCTGGGCCAGCCCCGCCTGGCCGGTGTCGATGGCCATGTAGCCGGCCAGCTCGGTCAACCGGGCCACCGCGGCGAAGAGCTGACGCCCCGTCTCCTCCCGGTAGGAACCCGCGAGCAGGCCGGAGACCACGGAGTTGAGGTAGTGCACCACGACCGGCCGCACATGGCCGCTGCCGAAGCGGTGGTCGAGGTCGACCAGCATCTGCGTGGTCGCCCGGACGGCCTCGACGTCGGCCGGACCGACGCGCGGCCCCCCGGCACGCGCAACAGCCACGTCCGGCGCGGTGATCAGCCAGTCCCGACTGGGCTCGACCAGTGCGGACGAGGCCACGGACGCCCCCGCCAGGAAGTCCCGCCGCCCGACGTCGCTGCGCCACAGCTCGCAGACCTGCTCGACCGCTCCGACCAGGTTCGGCGCGAAGTGCAGCCCGATGCTGGAGGAGAGGCTCTTGCCGTCGGCCATCCCGATGTCCTCGACCGTCACCGGCCGACCGAGCTTGCGGCCGATCGCCTCGGCGATCACCGCCGGGGCCTGCCCGCGCGGCTGTTGACCGCGCAGCCAGCGCGCCACGGACGTCTTGTCGTAGCGCAGGTCGAGGGTGTGCTCGGCACCGCAGAGGTTCACCCGGCGGGCCAGGCCGGCGTTCGAGCAGCCCGCCTCCTGGATCAGGGCCTGGAGCCGTTCGTTGGGTTGTCGTGCGACGAGCGGTCTGGCGGCCATGGAAGTCACTGCCTCCCCTATGAGGTCGGACCCTTTCGGACCGTGGGAATTCGGGACCTTTGAGGTCGGAGGTTGCAGGACAGGAGCATTCCCCCGATCCCGTCGGGTGATGCGTCACGGAGTGCCAACAGCGGGTAACCGCTTCGGAATGGCTGGGAACGACTGGCTAGTGGTCGGGAACATCCGTCAGCGTAGCGAAGCCCGACAGCCCCCATACCCGCTTACGGGACCGGACCGGGCGTGCGCCCCCTCGCGTGCAACCGCGCGCCCCGCGTGTCGCTTCCCGGATGGCCGAGTTTGCCGATCAGGCCGTAACCCCTGCTGCCGGGGCGAGTTGTGCAGCACGTGGAAGACACCCTGGGAGCCACTCGACAGGACGAGCGCACGGAAACCGGCAGGGGTTCCGCGCGTGACTCGCTGTTGACGGCGGCAGTCACGTACGCGGAGGAGCGGCACTGGGAGGTCTCCCCCGGTGCCTGGCTGATCGAGGACGACGGCCCACCGCACTGCTCCTGCGGTGACCTCGCCTGCCCGATGCCCGGGGCGCACCCGGCCACCCGTGACTGGACCCGTCGTTCGAGCTCCGGCCCCGGCGTGGTCCGGCGCTGGTGGACGGAGAACCCGGCCGCGTCGATCCTGCTGCCGACCGGCCGCTCGTTCGACGCGATCGACGTCCCGGAGGTGGCGGGCTGCCTGGCGCTGGCCCGGATGGAGCGGATGGGCCTGCAGCTCGGCCCCGTGCTGGCGATGCCGGGCGGTCCCGGGCGGGGCCGACGGCTGGTCTTCCTGGTGCTCCCAGGTGCGCTCTCCAAGCTGCCGGAGATGCTCCGCCGCCTGGGCTGGGGCGCGGGCCGGCTCGACCTGGTCGGCCACGGCGAGGGCGGCTGGGTCGTCGCCCCGCCCACCCGGATCGGCGGCTTCGGGTACGCGCAGTGGGCCCGCGAGCCCACCAAGCTGAACCGCTGGCTGCCCGAGGCGGCCGAGGTCATCAACCCCATCGCTTACGCCTGCGGCCGAGAGGCGCCGCTGCCCGCAGACGCGGGGCAGTAGCACAAGCCCGGCAATCCCCTGTGCCCCCGAGTCCCGTGGTGACGACGCCCGCGGTCGACCGGGGGCACAGTCACGTTCTCGTTCTGGGGTAACGGGGAATCTACCCACGCGGGAGAGTGGAAAAGCCCCACGATCAGGTGAACGGGCTCAAGGATTGGCGGGAGTTGCCGAGGGGATCTATCTGGACGTAACGGTCCGGACGAGAGCGCCAGCGCGTTCCACGCACAGGAGAGGAGTCACCGCTTCGTCAGAAGGTGCCCGGAGGGGAAGCCGGGCCCGGCGGGGGAAGCGGGAGGGGAGCAGGGGAGGATCGGGAGGGATCGGGGGATCACGAAGGGCCTCGGCGCTCGGGGAAAGTCAGCCGAGGCCCTTCGTCTTCAGTTGCACTGCTTGGTTCAGTCGCGCTGCGTGGTTCAGTCGCGCTGCGTGGTTCAGTCTCGCTGTCCCCTGACGTTTGGAGCGTCCCGGAGTGCGAAACGCTCAGGCGCGGGCGACGAAGACGTGGGCCGCGATGTCCTTGCGGAGCTCCGCCGCCTCACCGCCGCTGCCGACGAGGACGCCGCCCGTGGACTCCGTGATGTTGACGACCGCGCCCGGCTGCACACCCGCCCGCCGCAGGGTGTACATCAGCTGCGCGTCCGTCTGGATCGGCTCGCCGATGCGGCGGACGATGACCGCTCGGCCGTCGGCCCCCGGCATCAGCTCGTCGAGGGTGACGAGCGTCTCGCCCTCGTCCGCCGGGGTCTCGCCCAGCTCCTCCAGGCCCGGGATCGGGTTGCCGTAGGGCGACTCCGTCGGGTGCCGGAGCAGCTCGAGGACGCGGCGTTCCACGGCCTCGCTCATCACGTGCTCCCACCGGCACGCCTCCGCGTGCACCTGCTCCCACTCCAGGCCGACGACGTCGACCAGCAGGCACTCCGCGATGCGGTGTTTCCGCATCACGCGGGTGGCGAGCTTGCGGCCCTCGGCTGTGAGTTCCAGGTGGCGGTCGTCGGCGACGGTCAGCAGACCGTCGCGCTCCATCCGGGCGACGGTCTGGCTGACCGTGGGCCCGCTCTGCTCCAGGCGCTCCGCGATACGGGCGCGCATGGGGACCACGCCCTCCTCCTCGAGCTCGAAGATGGTCCGCAAGTACATCTCTGTGGTGTCGATCAGGTGGCCTGACATCGGACTGCGGGCTCCGTTCCTCGGATGTGCTCCGGTCGCGCTCCGGTGCACCTCAATTCTTACGCATGCCGCCGACAATCAACGCCGCGCCGACAACGGACGACGACAGACGAGGACGGAAGCCGACGGACGGCAGTGTTGACAGGGCCCGACCCGGCCCGTCACCGTGCGAGTCACCACCTGAATGTCACCACCCGCACCCACTCACCTACGCAGGGGAGCCAGCAGCTGATGAGCGATCTCGCCGGTCAGTACCTCGACGCCGCCATCGCCCACCTCCAGCGGATCAAGGACGAGGAGACGTCGGGCGTCGAGGCCGCCGCCGACGCCCTCGCCCGGACCGTCAAGGAGGGCGGCCGGATCTTCACCTTCGGCGCCGGACACTCCTCCCTCCCGGCCCAGGACGTCGTCTACCGCGCCGGCGGACTGGTGCTGATGAACCTGCTCACCGTGCCCGGGGTGATCGGCGTCGACGTGATGCCCGCGCATCTGGGCAGCGCGCTGGAGCGGGTGCCCGGCCTGGCCACCGCCACCCTGGACGCGGGCCCAGCCCGCGCGGGCGACCTGCTCTTCGTGATCTCGCTCTCCGGCCGCCAGGTGATGCCGGTGGAGCTGGCCCGTCACGCACGCGAACGCGGGCTGACCGTGGTCGGCGTCACCTCGCTCGCCTACCCGGCTGCGGTCTCCTCACAGCACCCCGACGGCCTCTATCTCAAGGACGTCTGCGACATCGTGCTGGACAGTAAGATCGCGGTCGGCGACGGCGAGTTGACCGTCGCGGGCGCGGAGACCACCTTCGGGCCCGTGTCGACGCTGACGACGGTCGCGCTGATGCAGTCCGTCGTCGCCGTCGCGGTGGGCAAGCTCGCCGCCGAGGGGATCACCCCGCCGCTCTTCCGCTCCGGCAACGTCGACGGCGGCACCGACTGGAACGCCAAGCTGATGGCCGAGCACCGCGACCGCATCTTCTACGCGTTCTGACCGGTTCTAGCGGTTCTTGCCGGTTCTAGCGGTTCTTGCCGGTTCTACCGGTTCTGACCGGCTTGTCCTGACAGGTCGACCGCCGCGGCCACACGCGCCGCGACGTCCTCGGCGAAGTCGCAGTCGGCGCGGTCGAACCGGGGCCGTCCCGGGCCACGGAGGAAGGTGAGCACGCCGAGGCTGCGGCCCCGGCTCCGCAACGGCGTGCAGAGCCCGTGCAGGGTCCCGGCGGGCCAGCGGCGCAGCTCCGCCCAGTCGCCGGGACCGGGCGACACCGCAGTCAGCCCGGCGATCGGGCCGGGCGCGCCGCTGTCCGACACGGTGACCGTGCCGGAGCGCTCCAGCGCGCGCAGTGCGGGATGGACCTCGCCGTAGCGGGCCGGCAGGCCGGTCGGGGTGAGCCCGTCGCCGAGCGCCAGCCCGCCCAGCGGGGAGGCGGCGACGCGGACCAGCGCGTCGCCGCGCACCACGTCCAGCAGCGCGTGGTCGGCGAACCCGGCCAGCACGAAGTCGAGGTAGCCCGCCGCCGCGTCCAGGCCGTCGGTGCACTCCGCCGCTGCCAGCCCGGCGCGGCGGAGCTGGTTGGTCCGGAAGCGCAGCACCGAGGCCTCCTGCTCGGCCTGCTCGTGCAGCGTGACGTCCTCGAAGAGCCAGACCACCCCGAGCGGCACCGGCTCCTCGCCCAGCGGCGAGGCGAGCCGCACGAACTCGCTGCGCAGACACCGGCGTCGGCCGGGATCGGCGCGCAGGGTGACCCACAGCTTGACTCCGCTGACGGACTTGCCGGTGGCGAGCGTCCGCTGCAGCGCCGCCTCCAGCTCAGGGACGCCCTCCTGCAGCACCTCCCCCAGCGGGCGGCCGAGCAGGGCCGATCGCTCGCAGTCGAGCCAACGAGCCGCCGCATCCCCGACGGTGGCGGGACGCAGGTCCGCGTCGACCAGTACGACGCCGGTCTGCGCCTCGTCGAGCAGGGAGTGCGCCAAGCCGAGCGACCGCTCCATCTCGATCTGCGCGCAGGCCTCGGAGAAGGCGAAGTAGTGGCAGAGGGTCCGGCCGGTCGCCGTGCGGACCGAGCTCACCTGGGCGCGGACCAGGATCCGGCGGCCGTCCCTGGTCAGCAGCGGGAACTCGTGCAGCACCCGGACGCCCTCCGGCGCGCCCTGCAGGTCGGCGCGCACCGCCTCGGCATCGGCCGGACGCACCGCCCAGCCCTCCAGCCCGCGTCGGCCCACCGCCTCGGCCGCGCTCCACCCGAGCAGCCGGGCGGCCTCACGGTTCCAGTGCGTCACCACACCGTCCGCGTCCAGCGCGGCGAGGCCGACCTCCATGCCCTCCAGCAGCGCGCCGAGCAGCCGGTGGTCGGTACGTCCGTCGCCGCGTTCGTGGGTACATTCGTCGCCGCGTTCGTCGGCACGTTCGTCGTCATCAGTGTGCACGGTGGGCGCACCTCCCCCTGCAGGCATGTCCATTCAACTCGCCTGCTCCGCCTCGTACACCCGGTTCAGCAAAAGTGTTGACGGACCGTCGTCTTCCGGTCGTTGATGGTGTGCGGACGTGTGCTGAGCAAGTGCGCTGGGCAAGGTGACACGTATTCAGCACGTTCCTGATGCAGCACGTTCCGAGCGTCTGGGCGAAGGGGAGGGGGAGTCGCCATGGTCCAGATCTCTGCACCGGGTTTCCGGGAGAAGCAGCTGATACCGGAGCCCTACTGGACCGCCGACCGCGTCTCGGTGACCGAGCAGCGCAAGGCGACGCACTGGTACAGCGGACAGATACTCGCGCTGTTGGCGGCCTCGTTACTGGGCATCCCGGACTGGCATGCGGGCTCGATCGACCTCTCCCCCATGCTGTCCATCGCGGCGTTCCTGGTCGCCGGCTACTACTGGGACCGGCTGCGCGCGGAGACGCCGCAGTCGGTCTGGTTCGAGAGCCGTGCCGCCGCCGAGGCGATCAAGGGCCTGGTCTGGCGTTACGTCGTCCGGGCCCGGCCCTTCGAGGGACCGGCCGAGAGCGAGGAGGCGGACGAGCAGTTCCTCGACCGGCTCAGCGAGGTCTTCGAGACCTACCGCAGCGTGGGCGTGATCCCCAAGAACACCCAACCGGCCATCACCAGCGAGATGCGGCGCCTCCGCGCCGGGTCGCTGGTCACCCGCCGCGAGCTCTACCTGCAGGAGCGGTTGCGCGCCCAACGCGTGTGGTACCTCGGCAAGGCGGACGCCTTCGACAACAAGAGCACCTTCTGGTCGCTGATGACCCTGGTGGCGATCGTCTTCGGCCTCACGGCGGCCGGTCTGCAGACGGCGGGCGCGGTGCACACCCACGTCCTCGGCACCCTGGCCACGGCGGGCGCGGCGATCACCGCCTGGACGCAGCTCAAGCAGTTCCGGCCGCTGGCCGCCGCGTACCGGCTGGTGGCAAAGGAGTTGGAGCAGGTGGAGATCCAGCTGGAAAGGCTGAACCCCGCCGAACCCGACGCGGAGGAGCTGTGGTCGCGGCTGAGCCGCGAGTCCGAGTCCACGCTCGCCAAGGAACAGGCGGTGTGGCGGTCCCGCAGCGACCGGAGGATCTGACCCGCACGAACCCGCATGACCCCGCACGAACGCCGCACGAACGCCGCACGAACCGCCATGCGAATCCGGAGAGCGCGTAGAGGAGCGACGTGAGGGACATCGAGGTCAGGGCGCCGGACGGCCGCACGCTCACCGCGGCGATCTGGGGCAGATCCTCCGCGGACCCGGTGTTCCTGATGCACGGCATGCCCGGCAGCAGACTCGGCCAGCTGCCGCTGGAACGGCAGTTGGACCGGCTCAACGTCCAGGTGGTCACCTACGACCGCCCCGGCTACGGCCGGTCCGACCGACTGCCCGGTCGCCGCGTCCGCGACGCCGCCGTCGACGTCGCGGCGATCGCCGACCGTCTCGGCCTCGACTCCTTCGGCATCGTGGGCCGTTCCGGCGGCGGCCCGCACGCGCTCGCCTGCGCTGCGCTCCTCCCGGAGCGGGTGACCCGCACCGCCGTCATGGTCTGCCTCGCCCCGCGCGACGCCGAGTCCCTGGACTGGTACCAGGGCATGACGGACTCCAACATCTCCGCCTTCCGCGCCGCCGAGGACGGCCCGCACCGCCTCCGCCCGCTGCTGGCCGCACGCATCGACGGCATCCGCGAACAGCCCCGCGAGCTGCTCCAGGCGCTGCGTCACGAACTGCCGTCGGCGGACCTCAACGCGATCCGCGACGCCGGTCTGCGCAGCACTCTCGCCCGCAACTACGCCGAGGCGGTGCGGACGGGTGACGACGGCTGGAACGACGACGTGCTGGCCTTCGTCCGGCCGTGGGGCTTCGACCCGGCCCGGATCGAGGGCCGGGTGGACCTGTGGCACGGCGAGGACGACGTCTTCTCCCCCGTCGAGCACACCCGGTGGCTGGCCGCCCACATCCCCGGTGCCCACTCGATGGTCGAGCCGGGCGCCTCCCACTTCGCCGCCTGGCGGCTGCTGCCGGACATCCTGTGCCGGGTCGCGCTCGACACCGCACCGGCCCCGTCCGACACCGCGTGACCACCTGACGGCGCGGCACGACAGGTCCGGGCGCCGGTGAACGGCGCCCGGACCGCACCGGTCAGGCCGGCACAAGCTCCAGGTCGCGCCCCATCCGGCGCCAGGCGCGCGCGTCGTGGACGGTCTGGTGGTTCTCGCCGAGCACCGCGATCAGCCGGTCGATCACCCGACGGCGCAGGTCCTGCGCCTCGGCCTCACGGCCCAGGCCGCGCAGGGTGATCGCCAGGTTGCTCTGGCAGACCAGCGGGTCGGGGTGGTTGCCGCCGTACCGGGCGTTCATGCCCTGCAGCGCGGCCCGCTCCAGCTCCTCGGCCCTCGCGAGGTCGCCCAGGTCGCCGTAGGTGTTGGCCAGGTTGAGCATCGCGCAGTGGGTGTAGGGATGGTCCGCACCCACGGTGCGCCGCAGGGAGTCCAGCGTGTGCTCGCCGAGCGCGGCGGCATCGCGCAGCTCCGTCGGCTGACCGACGTCGCGCTGGTAGATCGTCAGGTTGTTGGCGCAGATGAGCGTGAACGGGTGGACGTCGCCGAGGCGTTCGCGGTAGGTGTCGAACACCTCCCTGGCGGTGTCGCGGGCCCGCTCCTTGTCCCCTGCCGACGAGTACTCCGCGGCGAGGTTGAGCGCGCAGGACAACACGTCCGGCACCTTGGCGTCGTAGCGCTCCAGGTAGCGGTTGTAGGTCTCGATCGTCAGCCGCCGGGCCTCGTTCTGCTCACCGATCCGGCGCAGGGAGAGCGCCAGGCTCTTCGCGTAGCGCAGCGACGCCATGTCGGGCACCGGGACCGAGTACTCCTCGCGGAACTCGCTCAGCAGGCTGATCGAGCGCGCGTAGTTGCCGAGGGCGCGCTCGTCGTCGGCCAGGTTGGCCTTCGAACTCAGCGTGTACGGGTGGGTCACCCCGAGCACCGCGGTGCGCAGGTTGTAGACCTCCTCGTCGAGTATCCGGGCCGCCTCGTAGTTGCCGGTGAACCGGTGGTCGATCGCGAGGTTGTTGGCGATGTTGAGGGTGCGCGGGTCCTCCTCGCCGAGTTCCTCCTTCATCCTCAGGTAGGTCTCCTGGTCGCGCTGGAGTGCCTCGGTGAACCGGCCGACCACGCGCAGGTCGGCGGCGAGGTTGCCGGCGGTCTGCAGGGTGAGCGGGTGGTCGGGGCGCAGCACCCGGCCCTGCCGCACCAGCGTGTCCTGGTCCAGCTCCAGACACTCCTGGGCCAGGCCCTTGCTGCGCAGCACGCTGGCGAGCTGGAACCGCAGCTGCAGCGTCTGCCGGTTGTCCTCGCCCAACTTCTCGGTCCACGCGGTGTTCAGGCGTCGGCCGAGCTCCTCGGCCCGGTCCAGGTCACCGCGCTTCCACAGGTAGCGGACGCGGTCGATCAGCAGTTGCCGGGTGTCGGCCTCGTCGCAGTTCTCGGCGTTGGACGGGCCGAGGTGCGGCCAGATCAGCTCGAACCGCGGCCAGTTCTCCGGGTCGTCGGTGTCGCCGATGTCCGGGCGGGCGCCGACGAGGATGCGGTGGACCTCGTGGACCAGGTCCTCGTGCTGCTCCGGCGTGAGGCCGGACCGGATGACCGCCTGCACCATGCGGTGCACCTGGAAGGTCTTGCTGCTGTTGTCGACCTTGGCCAGGGCGTACCGCCCGATGGCGCGGATGACCCGGCCCATCATGTTCTTGTCGCGCAGTTCCTCGTCGTACTCCACCAGCGCGTTCATCATCTGGTCGCTGTAGAAGATACTGGTCGCGATGGAGTCCGGGGCGAGGAAGGCGCACAGCTGGAGCAGCCGCACCGCCGCCGGCATCTGCTGGCTGAGCCGCTCGATGGAGACCTGCCAGGCCTTGCCGAAGCTGTCGGGGTAGTCGTCCGGCGTAGTGCCGCCCAGCGCCCGGTCCGGCTGGCTCTTCAGTTGCTCGACGTACTCGCCGACCGGGACCCCGGTGGTCTCCAGCCAGGCGGCGGCGATCTCCACCGCCAGCGGCAGGTCGCCGACGGCCTCGGCGACGAGTCCGGCCTCCTGCTGGGTGAGCGACTGTGCGCGCCGGCAGAGGTGCTCCACCGACTCCTCGCGGCGGAAGACGTCGACCTCCAAGGCCTCGGCGTGGCTGGTCCACGCCTGGTTCCGCGAGGTGACCAGGACGTCGCCGGAGCCGCCGGGGAGGAACCGCACGATCTGCCCGGGGTCGTCGGCGTTGTCGAAGATCAGCAGCCAGCGCTTGGTCTTGGGGTGCATTCCGAGCCGCAGCGTCTCCTTGACCAACTCGGCGTTCTCGTTGGCGTTCTCGCCCATCCGCAGGTCCAGGCGACGGCCGAGCTCGGACAGCGAGGTGGCCACCTGCTCGGGCTCCTCGGACTCGATCCACCAGACCAGGTCGTAGTCGGCCATGAACCGGTACGCGTACTCCAGCGCGACCTGGGTCTTGCCCACGCCACCGAGACCGTAGAGGGTCTGCGGGGTCGGCAGCACCACCGTGGAGCGGCGATCCCGCTGCTGGCCGCGCAGTTGGTCACGCAGCCGGTCCAGCACGGCGGCACGGCCGGTGAAGGACGGGTTGCGCAGCCGGAGGTTCCAGATCGCCGGACGACGTCCCGGGAAGCGCGGTCCCTCGCCGGGGACCGAGTCCATCAGCAGGGTCTCCGGCAGGCCGACGGCCCGCAGCAGCACCGCCCGCGCCGCGTCCTCCTCCAGACGCACCAGCTCCACGGAGTTGCCGCCGTAGGTGCCGCCGGTCCGGGTGTCGCCGACCCGCACCGTGATCAACTCCGGTTGGTCCAGGTAACGTTCGCCGCCCAGCAGGTCGCGGGCCTGACGCGACTGGACGGACTTGGCGTAGGCCGGGCTCCAGACCGCCAGGGTGCGGGTCACCGCGTCGCGGACCCGGTCGGAGTCGCCGCGCGGCAGCGAGCCGAGCTCACGCGGGACGACCCGGAGCCCGGCCCGGGTCAGCACCCACTCGATCCACTCCGCCCACATCCGGTCCTCGGACGCGTAGGACACGATGATGTCCTCGCGCGCGGTGGGACGCGGGCGGGTGAACAGGTCCACGTAGTGCAGCCGGATGTCCTCGTCCATCGACGGCAGGCTGGTCACGCGGTCCTTGGTCACGGAGGCGACCAGCCGCTCGACGGCCGACAGCATCGAGGTCGGTGACCCGGGCTTGTCGCCGAACGGCGCCAGGATCTCCTCGTAGGCGTAGTACGGCAGATACGGGATCTCCACGGAGTCCCAGTGACGCTCCCGCGCGCTCTCGGAGAGCCCCTGCGGCAGGCCGCTGAAGCGCTTGCGGGCCAGCGCCCGTCCGGCGTCGGCCTTGCCCTTCTCGCCGTCGTCGATGCGCATCGGTACCGGCAGGATCCGGATGCCGCGGTTGTAGTGCCGCTCGGTGATCTTCCGGGCGATCTCGGAGGCACCCTCGATGCTCTGGTTGCTGAGGGTGAAGCAGACCACCAGGTCGTCGGGGAGTTCGACGGTGCAGATCTCCTGGATGTCGGAGAGACCGGTGCGGCTGTCGAGCAGGACGTAGTCGTACTGCCGGCTCATGTCGGCACGCAGCGCCTTGAAGAACTCCGCGCCGTGCCGCCGGGCGTAGAACGCGTCCCAGTTGATGTTGGCCACCATCGCGCCGTAGTCGCTGTGCGCCTGACCGGCGGGGAGGAAGTCCAGGCAGCCCTCGTCGGGGAAGCCGGTCCAGTTGAGCGACAGCACGTGCGGCAGCACCCGCGTCCACTGACGCAGCTCCGCCGGATCGAGCTCCTCGTTCTCCAGCGGCACGTCCCAGTAGTCGTAGATCAGGTCGATGACGCCGGTGGAGGCGTCCAGCGCGGCCTGTTCCAGGAAGGGCGCGAAGAATCGGTGCAGACCGGGCGCCTCCAGGTCCCAGTCGACAGCGAGGACCCGGTAGCCGTTGGCCGCCAGGACCCAGGCCGTGTTGGCCAGGGCCATGGTGCGGCCGGTACCGCCCTTGTAGGAGTAGAAGGTGATGATCCGTCCGTCGCGCTGGTCACGCAGCGGCAGCACCGGCTCTGCCCCGTCGCCCTCGGGCTGAGTCACGCTCATGGATTCCCTCCCCCAGAACCGGTTGACGGCCCCTCGTCGGAAGCGTCATCGGACGCGTTGCGCGGGGGTCCGTGATGGCGACCGTTACCCCGCTTGATGTGCTCGTCTCGCAGATTCGGTCGTGGTGGCGAGCCGTTCGGCCCCGGCGGGACAGGCGGGAACGAGTCCGGCCCGTCGAGCTCCTCGAAGGCGTGCATGGCGCTCAGCGCGACATGGGGCAGCATCGACTCGAACTCGTCCAGGCTGGTCACCACGTCGACGCCGCGCAGCCGGGCCCGTTGGAGGCGCTGGGCGCGCAGGTTGACCAGCGTCCGCTCGGACAGGGCGCGCAGTTCCTCGTGCCGGGCGACGTTCTCCGGGTCGTGCGGGTCCCACGGCTCCATCAGGCCGACCCAGGCCGGGTTGCGCGCGTCCAACTGCCGCAGCGTCTCCAGGTGGGCGGCGTCCAGCAGCGTCCAGCGGTCCAGCAGCAGCAGGCCCGGAGCCGTGGGCCGCTCCCCCGCGAGCACCCGCGCCGCCTCCTCGTCGAAGGGCTCGATGCTGGCGTGGAACTCCCACTCGCGTGCCACAGCGGCGGCCCGGCGGGCGATCGACTCGTCGCTGTCCCCGGCGAACGGCCGCCACTCTTGCGCGTCCGTACCGTAGTTGACGCGGGAGCGGCCCTCCGGCATGTGGTCGGCGTCGCAGGCGGCAACGGTGATCCGCAGCGTCCGCCTGCGGCCGGGCGCCGGAAAGGCCGAGCCGTAGTCCTGGAAGTCCCGGCGGGCGCCGGTCCGCACCCGCATCTGCTCGGACACGTCGACGATGCGCTGTGCCAGCCGGTAGACGGCCAGTTGGTAGTCGGACTGGAACTTGGTGACCTTGAGGAGCGGCTGCATCCCCTCGGTCCGGTAGCCGTCGCCGAAGGCCTGGTGGTCGAACTGCAGCGCCTTGGCCACCGGCGGCAGCCGCTCCTCCTGCACCCGGACCCACTGCACCGGCACGATGGCCGACGGCAGCCCGCCGCCCGGCACCTCCGACAGCACCTCTCGGGAGGCGAACGAGGCCCATTCCTGCCCGCACGCCTGGCTCTTGAAGTAGTGCACGGAGTAGAGCGGCACGAAGACCCGGCAGTGCGCGAGCGCCTCGCTGATCCGCTCGGACCAGCCCTCGCCCACGTTCAGGCCCGAATCCATGAAGCCCGGCGGTTCGTTCGCGTCCCATCCGGACAGATCCGTGACGGCCTCGCACAGATCCCGGAACAGGCGGGCTTCCCAGAGGTTCGACACGCTGCGGGGCCGACCGGCCCCGCGAGGTGAATGCGCGTAACTCAGAAAGAAGATGGGGCGAGGTATGTCCTCGTCCCAGCCCTTCTCTTCGGCCACGCTCGCACCCCCGAACGATGTTGCCCGCACTGTATGAAGATGGAACCGCGCTTACTGATGCTCCGTCAACACTGCGATGGCACAGGGCCTGTTCAGATCGCCGACGACGTCCCGCGCCAGGTCGACCGCCGCGCGGACGGGCACCAGCGTGGCGACGGCGCAACCGATCACCGTCTGACGCAGCTCCAGCCGTGGCCGCCCACTGTCGTCACGGAGCTCCACGACGCGGCGGGCGAGCTCGGGGAAGTGCAGATCGTCCAACCGCACGGCTTGGAAGGAACGCCAGTAAGTCCGCTCCCCCTCGGCGTACTTGGCCCGGTAGGTCTGCACGGGCGCGTCCGCGGCGTAGTCGACGAGGTGGAAGGGCGTGAACATCTCCATGCCCAGGCCCAGCAGGAGTGCGTGGGCGCCCCGGTCGTACATCCGGCCGAGCGGCGACCGCGGGCCGAGATGTTCCTCGAAGGGGTGGACCGCGCTGAGCTCCTGCGCGAGCGGCCCGACGGCGGCGAAGGAGGTCTGCGGGTGCCCGCTGCGGCGTGCGCCGGGCAGCAGGCGGATCGCCTCGGAGAGCCACCCCATCGTGGGCGAGCAGGAGGTCTTCTCCGGGTCGAACGCCGGCATCCCGTCGTGGTGGTCCGCCAGTTCGGCGGCGCTCAGCCCGGCCGTCCGCTCCAGGTAGAGCCGGGACGTCTGCGAGTTCTCCGGGGTGGCGGTGTAGGCGACCAGCGTGCCCTGGCACCCGGCCGCCCCACGCAGCACGCGTGCCACGACTCCGGCCCGGCCCAGCGGGTCGCTCTCCTCCCCCTCGACCGGCCCCAGCCGACGCAGCGAGGCCTGGACGAAGAGGATGCCGTCCGGCTCCGGGTTCCAGCCGAGCACCGCGAGCAGACGCTCCAACTCGCGCTCGGTGACCCGGGTGTCCGGCGTCGACATCAGCTCTCCTCACGGACCCACGGCTCGACGGTCGCCCGCATCCCCGCGACGAAGCGGCGACCGCGTTCGGTCAGAGCACCAGAATCCGTCATGACCTCGATGGCGCGGAAGGTGTGGTCGAGCCAACGCGTGTACTCGGCGCGATCCTCCTGCGAGTGCGTCGCCCGCCAGCGCGCGCGCCAGAACTCCACGACGGCGATATGCGCGTACGTTCCCTGGAAGAGCCCCTCGAAGGGCCGCGGATCAGGCCGCCACGGGGCGTCGAAGGTGCGGGTGTCGGCCCGGTCGAACAGGTCCTCCAGGTCGAAGACCGCACCCAGCTTGACGTGCTGGAACTCGTGGACGAGCAGCAGAGCCAGGAACTCGGCCGAGCCCGGGCGCGCGATGCCGACCGTGCCGAAGAGGTCCCGCGCGGCACCGCTGACGTAACTGCCGTCGGCCGCCGGTCGCAACGGCACCACGGTGTTCAGGCCCGCGCGCAGACCCGGCGCGTATCCGGACAGCTTTTCGTCGACGACCTGCCAGGCCCCGGCCAGCTCGGCCTGCCAGAACTCGGCCTCCGCGTCCGGCATCGGCGCGGCGGGATCCCAGTGGTGGGCACGGCGCTGCGGGTCCGTGTCGTCGAGCAGCAACCGCCAGGCCCTCGCCCCGGACCCCGCCGGGCCCGTGAGCAGGCGGACCGGCCGCCAGCGGGGCTCGCGCTGCGGCACCGACAGGTCGACCTCGATGCGCTCCTCGGCCGTCTCCACGACGAACCGGTCGTGCTCCGTCATGACGAGGGCGGAGACGCCCTCGACGCCGGTCAACACGCCGTGCCCCGGCACACGCAGCTCGCCCGCCGGGCGGACCGGCAGGGTCAGCTTCTCCTGCACGCCGGCGAACAGCGCGGCGGCGACGGCGAGTTCGGCCACGCCGCCGAACCGCTCGGCGGCCGGTGACGACTGCCCGAGGCACTCCAAGGCCCAGGAGCGCGTGAACGGGTGGGCCACCGCGCGGTCCAGCGCCGGCGGCGCGCTCTCGTCCAGGAGGGCGATCAGCTCCCACGCGTCGCCGTACGGCAGGTCCGCATCGGGAACGGCGGCCCAGGCCTCGGCCACCTCGTCCAGCAGGGCGCGGTTCACCTCCACCTGTGCGGCGCGCAGTGCCTCGACGGCGCCGGAACTGCCGTAGCCGGAGGCCAACTCGTCGAAGTGCGGGTCCGACAGCAGACCGGTGGACATCGGGTGGCGCTCCTTGCGGGCGTGCTCGGCGTCGCTGACGGCGGTGATGAGGGAGAGAAGGTCCGGACAGAAGACGCTCGGGTTGTCGAAGCCGCCGTCGACCGCGTGGAAGCCGCCGTCCGCGCTGCGGTAGCGGTGGGCGTAGAGGCCGCCCCCACAGGACTCCACGACCGGACAGGCTCTGCACTGCGCACTCAGTCCACTGAGCCCCTGCTGACGGTCGATCATGCCCGGGTGGCGGGCGGCGGTGTCGAAGTCGTGCCGGAACACGTCGAAGCCGGTCGCGGCGGCACCGTCGTAGGCCGTCTTCAGCGAGTCGGCCTGTTCCAGGGTGCCGTCGGTCTCGACGACGACCAGATCGGCGGGCGCGAGCCCGAGCGACTCGGTCAGGCTGCTCTGCCCGCGCAGCGTGCGGTGCAGTGAGTCGAACATGCGGATGGGCACGGGCCGCCCCTGCGCGTTCCAACGTTCGTAGACGCGCCCCAGCCAGTCGGCGTACGGCGTCGTCCCGGGACCGTCGGGCCGCAGTGGCGGCTCGTCCCAAGTGGCGTGCGGCAGCAGGAAGTCGATGCGTGGCGGTTCGAGATCGACGAGGGCGTCGTAGACGGCGACGGGGTCGTTGCGCACGTCGACGGTGCAGAGAAGGCCGGCGTAGAGATGGCGCCAGCGGGGCAGGCGGAGCAGGTCGATCGCCCTGACCACCTGGTCATAGCTGCTGTAGCCGTTCGCATAACGGCGGTGCAGATCGTTCGCGGCGCGGTCCCCGTCCAGGGAGACGCCGACTTTCACGTGGAACTCGTCGAAGATCCTCAGATGACGCTCGCCCAGCGTGACCGCATTGGTGTGGATCCGTAAATCCAGCTCGCACACCCCGCGCAAGGCGTCGCCCAGCACCTGCGCGGCGCGCCGCAACCGGATCGGCCCAGCCAACAGAGGCTCGCCACCGTGGAGCACCACATGCACCCGCTCCAACCGATGAACACGCGCGTGCTCAGCGATCCTGGCCGCCGTCTGCACGAGGACGTCGTCGAGCGGCACCTTGGGTCGGCCGCGCCAACTCGTGTCGGCGTGCTCATAGACGTAGCAGTGATCACACGACAGGTCGCATCGACTGTTGAGTTTGATGACGAACTGTCTGAACGGCGTGGCTACGGAAGGATTGAGGTCCATGCTGGTTATTGATCTACGGACGGAAAGCCCCTGCGCCTCATCAGATCGAGGAGTTGAAGGCTGCCACGTCCAGCCGGGATACGCCGTTGTCGGGCAGCACGCGGCTCAGCATCATGCTGTGCGCGGCACCACCCCGCTTGGCGAGCCGGACCGGAACGGGTCGGGTGGACTGCGCGTCGTCGACGGACGAACCCGCCTCCGTGGCCCGGGACTTGCTGTCGCGAGATACGGTCATTTGAGGACCCCTTGGGTTTGGAAGGGACAAAGACCGGGCAGCGGCTGCAGTAGCTGCCAGAAGGCCTTCTCCTCGCGTTGTTCGATGGTCTGCATCGCCAAGCGCCAGGAACTCTACGTGCACACCATCCACCCGCGCGTGAACTTACCCCTCCACGGAAGATTCACGTAACCGGGGCCAGCGATTCCGCACTGCCATGTCCACTAAAAGGCACAGGTCACGAACCATTTGACCAGTCCGATGGCAGCGAAAAAGCGATCCCGAAGATCACTCTTGCGAGGAAGCGACTACGCCATTATGCGTAGCCGTCCTCATCACCCGTCCACATGAGTGGATCACCCCTCCGCACGGCCGCCCTCACGGGCAGAGCCGCTCCACCCGCCAGCCGGTCGGGGCGGTCGGGTCGGCGTCGTAGCGGAGGCGGTCGTGGAGGCGGTTCTCGCGGCCCTGCCAGAACTCGACCGACCCCGGCGCGACGCGGAAGCCGCCCCAGAACGGCGGGGCCGGGACGCCCTCGCCCTCCGGGTAGCGGGCGGCGAGGTCCGCGTAGCGCTGTTCCAGCTCCTCGCGGGAGGCGACCGGACGGGACTGCTCGCTGGCCCACGCACCGAGCTGGGAGCCGTGCGGGCGGCTGCGGAAGTACGCCGCCGTCTCGTCGCGTCCGACCTTCACCGCCGATCCGGTGACGATGACCTGACGGGCGATCGGGTGCCACGGAAAGAGCAGCGCGATGTGCGGATTGACCGTCAGGTCCCGCCCCTTGCGCGACTCGTAGTTGGTGTAGAAGACGAAGCCGCGCTCGTCGTAGCCCTTCATCAGCACCGTGCGCATGCTGGGCCGACCGGCCTCGTCGGCGGTGGAGACCACCATCGCGTTGGGTTCGTCGAGTCCGGAGTGCTGCGCGTCCACGAACCACCGGGTGAACTGCTGGATCGGGTCGGCGGCGAGCTCCGCCTCCAGCAGACCGGTGGCACGGTACTGCCGACGCATGTCGGCGGGGTCCGCCGAGAAGCTCGGGTCGGCGTGGTGAGGCGCGAGGGGGGCTTGGTCCGATGCGTGCACGCCGACATCATCCCAGCACCGGCTGAACGGACCGGGAAGCTCATCCGACCAGAACGCGCAGGATCTGCACCGGGTATCCGCAGAGTCTGGACTGTGTCCACATCGAGAGCGAGTATCTTTGCCGGGCCCGACCCCCACCCCTCGGACGCATGTTCGCAACGGCGCGTGCATTTGTACCGAATCAGAGGTGAATACCACGCGTGTGCAGGGCATCACCGTCGTGGGATCTGGCGCAATGCACCCAGTGCCTGCCACTCTGGCACTGCGTGCCACGCGCGCTGCACCTCTTCACCGCGCAACAGCGCGGTAACAACCCCAGAGACGACTTGGCCACACCCCAAAGTCATCCGCCGATCCGACCGATCAGAGGAGCCGCCTGATGTCCGACTTCGTACCCGGGCTCGAAGGAGTCGTTGCGTTCGAGACGGAGATCGCCGAACCCGACAAGGAGGGCGGCTCGCTCCGCTACCGCGGTGTCGACATCGAGGAGCTCGTCGGTCACGTCTCCTTCGGCAACACCTGGGGCCTGCTGGTCGACGGCAAGTTCAACCCGGGCCTGCCCCCGGCGGAGCCGTTCCCGATCCCGGTCCACTCCGGCGACATCCGCGTGGACGTCCAATCCGCGCTGGCGATGCTGGCCCCGGTCTGGGGGCTGCGCCCGCTGCTCGACATCAGCGCCGAGCAGGCCCGTGACGACCTGGCCCGCGCCGCGGTGATGGCCCTCTCCTACGTGGCCCAGTCGGCCCGTGGCCAGGGTCTGCCGATGGTCCCGCAGAACGAGATCGACAAGGCCGAGACCATCGTCGAGCGCTTCATGATCCGCTGGCGCGGCGAGCCCGACCCCAAGCACGTCAAGGCCGTCGACGCGTACTGGACCTCCGCGGCCGAGCACGGCATGAACGCCTCCACGTTCACCGCCCGCGTCATCGCCTCCACCGGCGCGGACGTGGCCGCCGCGCTCTCCGGCGCGGTCGGCGCGATGTCCGGCCCGCTGCACGGCGGCGCGCCGTCCCGCGTGCTCGGCATGATCGAGGAGATCGAGCGGACCGGCGACGCGGTCGCCTACGTCAAGAACGCCCTCGACAAGGGCGAGCGCCTGATGGGCTTCGGCCACCGCGTCTACCGCGCCGAGGACCCCCGCGCGCGCGTCCTGCGGCGGACGGCGCAGGAGCTGGACGCTCCGCGCTTCGAGGTCGCCGCTGCGCTGGAGAAGGCGGCCCTGGAGGAGCTCCACGCCCGTCGCCCCGACCGCGTGCTGGCCACCAACGTCGAGTTCTGGGCGGCCATCGTCCTGGACTTCGCCGAGGTCCCGGCGCACATGTTCACCTCGATGTTCACGTGTGCCCGCACGGCCGGCTGGGCTGCGCACATCCTCGAGCAGAAGCGCACGGGCCGCCTGGTCCGCCCGTCCGCCCGCTACATCGGCCCGGGCACCCGCAGCGTCACCGAGGTCGAGGGCTTCGGCGACATCGCGCACTGAGCAACACTGCGCTCCCGCAGTCAGTTGCACTTCACTGAGGGGCGCGGGGCTCCGCCGATGTGCGGCTCCGCCGCGCGGGCGCGACAAGCCACCGCCACCGCCCCGCAGTCAGTCGCACTTCACGAGGGGCGCGGGGCTCCGCCGATGTGCGGCTCCACCGCGCGGGCGCGACAAGCCACCGCCACCGCCCCGCAGTCAGTCGCACTTCACGAAGGGCGCGGGGAACTGCGCGACCAGCCACTCTTTGTGGTGAGTCGCCGATCGAACAGGGCCATCCGCCCAGGGTGGTTACGCGCGCAGTTCCCCGCGCCCCTGACGTGCTGCAACACCCCGTCTCACTCAACGGACCCGCCACTTCGGCGTAGCCCGCAGCCGATAGGCTGCGTTCGTGGCTGATATCCAGATCCCCGCTGACATCAGGCCCGCTGACGGCCGTTTCGGCGCAGGCCCGTCCAAGGTCCGGCCCGAGGCGCTCCGCGCGCTTGCTGAGACCGGCACCTCCCTGCTCGGCACCTCCCACCGCCAGGCCCCGGTGAAGAACCAGGTCAAGCGTGTGCGTGAGGGCATCAGCAGCCTCTTCTCGCTGCCCGACGGCTACCAGGTCGTCCTCGGTAACGGCGGGTCCACCGCGTTCTGGGACATCGCCGCCTTCGGCCTCGTCGAGAACAAGTCCCAGCACCTGAACTTCGGCGAGTTCTCCTCCAAGTTCGCGGCAAGCGTCAAGGCCGCGCCGTGGCTGGCCGAGCCGACGGTGATCAAGTCCGAGCCGGGTACGCACCCGCTGCCGCAGGCCGAGGCCGGGGTCGACGTCTACGCGCTGACGCACAACGAGACCTCCACCGGCGTGGCCATGCCGATCCGCCGGGTCGCGGGCGCCGACGAGGGCGCGCTCGTGCTGGTGGACGCGACCTCCGGCGCCGGCGGCCTGCCCGTCGACGTCTCCGAGACGGACGTCTACTACTTCGCCCCGCAGAAGTGCTTCGCCTCCGACGGCGGGCTCTGGGTCGGCGTCTTCTCCCCCGCCGCGCTGGAGCGCGCCGCGCGCATCGCCGCGAGCGACCGCTACGTGCCGCCCTTCTTCGACCTGCCGACCGCGATCGACAACTCGTCGAAGAACCAGACCTACAACACCCCGTCCGTCTCCACGCTGTTCCTCTTCGCGGAGCAGCTGGAGTGGATGAACGGCAACGGCGGTCTCGACTGGACGACGGCCCGCACCGCGGACTCCTCCTCGCGCCTGTACACCTGGGCCGAGAAGTCGTCCGTCGCAACGCCGTTCGTCGCCAATCCGGCGGAGCGTTCGCAGGTCATCGGCACGATCGACTTCGACGACTCGGTCGACGCCGCCGCGATCGCCAAGGTGCTGCGCGCCAACGGCATCGTCGACACCGAGCCCTACCGCAAGCTCGGCCGCAACCAGCTGCGCGTCGCGATGTTCCCGGCGATCGACCCGGCCGACGTCGAGGCGCTGACCGCCTGCATCGACTACGTCATCGAGCGCCTGTAGTCGCTCCTCCGCGCTCACAACGCCTTCACGACCACAACGGCGAGGGGCCCGGGGAGTCGAACAGCTCCCCGGGCCCCTCGCGCGTTACGCGCCTACCGGATCAGGGGACCGGGATGGGCACCGGCAGCGGCGGCAGGCTCAGGCCGAGGGCCGCCACCACCGCGGTGACCACCGCGAGCAGGTCCGCGACCACAGCGGTGATCGCGGCGAGCACCTTGGTCACGTCGGGGAGCGCGGCGACGATCGCCTGCACGTCGGTGGTCAGCTTGGTCAGCGCGTCGCCCACCGCGTCCTGTGGCTTCACGGCGTGCGGCTTCATACCGTGCGACTTGCCGGGCTTCACCGCGGCGCTCACCGGAGCCGCCGGCAGGGACGCCTTGAGCGCCGTGACGGCGTCGGTCACCTGCGTCACCAGTGCCGTCAGTGACGATGCACTGGGAGCGGGGGTCGCGGAGGCTGCCGTGGAGAGCTTCGCGACGGCGGACTGGACCGCACCGAGGTTGCCCAGGGTGCCGAGCTCGGCAGTGGGACTGGCGGCAGCGGCGACATGATGCACCGTGCCGCCATGGGGTTGAGGAGCCGCCTCCGCGGTCGAGATGAGGCCTCCCCCGGCCAGAGTGGCGGCGAGGGCGATACCGGCGATCACGGAGTGGGTACGACTGACACGCATGAGCTGAGTTCCCTTACTACTGGGAGTGACTGAGACTCAGTCACCGTCACTCCGCGGAACACGCTCCGCAACTCGGGGACCACGAAGGGTCACCGAACCATCGAGCCGATCACCACCGCGACGAGGAGCAGCACCAGCGCGCCGCTGACGATTCGGGTTCGGGTCTTGGGGTCCACGCGACCAGCCTATCCTTCGGTTTCCGCACGCCCGGTGGGGTGGGCGGTCGATCCCCGCACCACGAGCGCGGTGGGCAGCGGCTCGGGTTCGGGCTCGGTTTCGCGACTTTCCGACGGACCGTCGGATCGTTCACCCATCAGGGCGGTGAGCAGCCGGACGCCCGCCGCACCGAGTCGCTCGCCCGGCAGGTCCACGGTCGTCAGCGCCGGCGCGAAGAGCGGCGCGGCGACGATGTTGTCGATGCCGACGACCGACAGGTCGTCAGGAATGCGCAGTCCGAGCTCCGCGGCGACGTGGTAGACACCGGCCGCGACCACGTCGTCGTCGCAGACGACCGCGCCGACCCGCCGCGCCGCGCCACCGGTACCCGCACCCGCACGCGAGGCGAGCAGCGCCCGTGCGGCCTCCCTGGCGGCGTCCAGGCCGCCGTTGACGGAGACTCCGACCTCGACCACCTCCGCTCCCGACGCGGCGCTCTCGAAGCCCGCCTGGCGCGCCCGGAAGGTGTGCGCGGACTCGACCGACCGCAGATGGCCGAGCCGGAGGTGACCGAGCTCACGGAGATGGGTGACGGCCGCGGCCATCCCGCCGCCCACGTCGAGCTGCTGGGTGCGCCGGTGCGGATGACCGGCGCTGAGCGCGGGGTCGGCGTCGAGGAAGACGGTGGGCAGGCTCTCCGGCAGGTCGCCGCCGAGCTGGCTGTCGTCGGGCGAGCAGATCAGCAGCCCGTCGTACTGACCGCTGCGGGCCGCACGGGCGAGCTCGGCGTGGTCCCAGCCGGACGAGACGACGACCGACAGCTCACCCAGCGCCGCCTCGGCCTGCGCGCCCGCGAGGACGCGGGCGAAGAACGGTCCGAGGATGTTCGGCACCGCGAGCAGCAGCAGACCGGTCCGGCCCAGCCGGAGCTGACGGCCCGCCGCCTGCGGCTGGTAGCCCAGCTCGGCCGCCGCGGCCAGCACCCGCTCCCGCGTCGGCGCGGAGACGCGGTGCGAGGAGGCGCTGGTGGAGAACACCAGCGAGACCGTGGCCTGGGACACCCCGGCCAGCCGGGCCACGTCCTGCCCGGTGGGACGACGCGTCATGATCGGCCTGCTGCGGTTGCCGTGAGTCCGGGCGGTTACTGCTGCGCGCGGAGCGCGTCGTCGACGGCGTCCTCGGCCGCGTTCTGGGCGGCGATCCGGCTGGCCATGCTGCCCGTCTTGGCTTTGCGGCGCTCGATGCCGCCGGTGATCTGCTCCGACATGGCGTCGCGCTGCTTGTTCAGCACGACGTAGCTGACCGGCGCCGAGACCAGGGCCGCGATGATCAGCAGCAGGAACACACCGGAGGCGCCGGCCGTGACCGGCAGCACACCGAAGTGGGCCAGGAGCAGGGCGACCAGGAAGCAGGCCAGGAAGATGCTGGCGCGCATCGCGGAGTAGCGGAGGGTGGCGTGCGACGTGGGGGTGCTCACGGCTCGGTTTCTCTTTCCCTTGTCCGTGGAGGTACGACCAGTCCAGTGAAGCACGCCCGGAAGGGCGATCTTCACCGGGTGGGCACGGAGCCGCGCGTGCGCCGGGTCAGCCCGGTGTCAGCGCAGGTCCAGCCACATGACGACGGAGTCGCGGTCGTCGCCGGGGGCGACCCGCAGCGCTCCCGGCAATCGGCCGACCTCCTTGTACCCGCAGCGCTCGTAGAAGCGCTCCAACCCGAGGCCGCCGCGCAGGTCGAGCTGCAGCCCGGCCAACCCCCACGCGCGGGCGTGCCGCTCGGCCTCGGCAAGCAGCGCGACGCCGTCGCCCCGGCCCTGGAAGTCGGGGTGCAGCATGACCCGTTTGACGGTCCGCCAGTGGTCCATCAGCGAGAACCGCAGGTCGACGAGGAAGAGGGCCCCGGCCAGGCGTCCGGTCTGCTCGTCGTGGGCGACCAGCAACCGGTCCAGTCCGTCGCCGAGCCCGGCCAGCGCCTTGTCGGCGGTCGGCCGGACCTCCGCACGGGTGACCGGCGCGACGAAGCCGATCGCGCCGCCCCCGTTCGTGGCCGCCGCCCAGACGTCCACGAGGCCCTCGACCAGCTCCGGCGTGAGCTCCGGGTCGAGCGTGAAACGCAGTGCCATCCGCGGGGAGCCCTTAGAAGCGCATCGTCTGCGGCGTCTCGCGGCGCTCGCCGTCCGGGCCCGGGTACTCACGGATGATCTCGTAGCGGGTGTTCCGCTCGACCGGGCGGAAGCCCGCGTCACGGATCAGGTCGAGCAGGTCGTCACGGGTCAGCTTGTTCGGCGTGCCGAAGCCGTCCGCGTCGTGGGTGATCTTGTACTCGACGACCGAGCCGTCCATGTCGTCCGCGCCGTGGTTGAGCATCAGCTGGGCGCCGGCCAGGCCGTGCATCACCCAGAACACCTTGACGTGTGGGACGTTGTCGAAGAGCAGCCGGGAGACGGCGAAGGTGCGGATCATGTCCGCGCCGGTCGCCATGGTGGTGCGCGCCTGCAGCGTGTTGCGGACCTTGCCGTCACGCGAGTCGTGGAAGTCGTGCTGGTAGCGCAGCGGGATGAAGACCTGGAACCCACCGGTCTCGTCCTGCAGTTCACGCAGCCGCAGCACGTGGTCCACGCGGTGGCGCGGCTCCTCGATGTGGCCGTAGAGCATGGTGGCGGGCGTCTTCAGGCCCTTGGAGTGAGCGAGGCGGTGGATCCGCGACCAGTCCTCCCAGTGGGTGTCGTGGTCGACGATGTGCTGACGCACCTCCCAGTCGAAGATCTCCGCGCCACCGCCGGTCAGCGACTCCAGACCGGCGTCGATCAGCTCGTCGAGGATCTCGCTGGCGGAGAGGCCGGAGATCTTCTCGAAGTGGTGGATCTCGGTGGCGGTGAAGGCCTTGAGCGCGACGTTCGGCAGCGCCTCCTTGAGGGCGCGCAGCGAACGCGGGTAATACCGCCAGGGGAGGGTCGGGTGCAGGCCGTTGACGATGTGCAGCTCGGTCAGCTGGTCGTTCTCCATCGCCTTGGCGAGCTTGACCGCCTCCTCGATGCGCATCGTGTACGCGTCCTTCTCGCCCGGCTTGCGCTGGAACGAGCAGTAGGCGCAGGAGGCGGTGCAGACGTTGGTCATGTTGAGGTGACGGTTGACGTTGAAGTGGACGACGTCGCCGTTCTTCCGCGTCCGCGCGTGGTGGGCGAGGCCACCCAGCCAGGCCAGGTCGTCGGTCTCGTAGAGCGCGACCCCGTCCTCACGACTGAGCCGCTCCCCGGCGTAGACCTTCGCCTCCAGCTCGCGCTTCAGCCCTGCGTCCATCCGCCTCATGCCTCCATCAGCAGTGGCCCGCACCGGGCCGACGATCCCCACGAGCCTACGCCCTCGCTCTGACGGGATGGTGCAGTACCCATGCACGGGCGCAGCGATTCGGCCGACGAGTCGGTTGCACTGTCAGGGGCGCGGGGAACTGCGCGACAAGCCACCCTGTGCGGATGGCCCCGCTCGTTCGGTGCTCGACCCGACCGGGTGGCTTGGCGCGCAGTTCCCCGCGCCCCTGGCGTGCTGCAACTCCCCAGCTGCAAAAGCTCAGACGGCGAGGATCCTCGCCAGCAGCGCCGGATCCACGTTCCCGCCGCTCACCACCGCGGCGAACCGCGTGCCCGGCAGCTCCGCGCCGTGGAACAGGTACGCCGCCGTCGTCACCGCGCCCGACGGCTCGGCCACGAGCCGGCCGCGGCGGGCCAGGACGGCCACCGCCTCCCGGATCTCGTCCTCCGTCACCGTGATGATGCCGTCGACGTACGCCTGGACGTGCTCCCACGGCAGCACGCCCAGGGAGTTCGTCCGGAGCCCGTCCGCGATCGTGCGGTGGGTGTCCGCGAACGGCCACACCTTCCGCTCGCCCGAGCGGAAGCTCTCCGCCGCGTCCCCGGCCAGGGCCGGCTCGACGCCGATGACCTTGACGCCCGGCATGGTCAGCTTCAACGCCGTTGCCACACCGCTGATCAGGCCGCCGCCGCTGACCGGGACCAGGACCGTCTGCAGGTCGAGGTCCAGCGCCGCCGCGTCGTCCGCGATCTCCATCCCCGTCGTGCCCTGGCCCGCGATGACGTACGGGTCGTCGTACGGCGGGACCCAGACGTAGCCGTGCTTCTCGACCAGGTCCGCGGGGGTCGTGTCCCGCTCGTGCATGGCGACCAGGATGACCTCGGCGCCGAACGAGCGGGTGTTCTCCACCTTCACCTCGGGTGAGGTGTCCGGCATCACGATGACGGCCTTGATGCCGAGTTCACGTGCCGCGTAGGCGACCGCCTGCGCGTGGTTGCCGCTGGACTGGGCGACCACGCCCCGTGCACGCTCCTCCGGCGTCAGCGCCGCAAGGCGGTTGTACGCGCCGCGGATCTTGAAGGACCCGGTCGGCTGCAGGCCCTCCGGCTTCAGGTGCAGTGAACGCCCGTCGGGCCGGTCCGCCCACGGACACGGCATCAGGGGAGTGCGCACGGCCACCCCGGCGATCCGCTGCTGCGCTTCGCGCACCTCGTCCAGCGTCACCAGGGCCATGCGTGCATCACACCTTTCGCTGCTCGGTGAACACCTCGGCGTCGGGGAGCTCGACGGCGCGGTTCTCCCACTTGGTGGAGAGTACGACCGTGGTGCGTGTGCGGGCTACACCCCTGGTGCCGGAGAGGCGCTTGACGATCGACTCCAGCCCGTCGACGTCCGGGACCCGGGCCTTGAGCATGTAGGAGTCCTCGCCGGCGATGAACCAGCAGTCCTCGATCTCGGGCAGGTCGCGCAGCCGGTGGGAGACGTCGTCGTGGTCCGCCGCGTCGGTCAGCTGCAGGCCGATCAGCGCGGTGACGCCGAGGCCGAGCGAGGCCGGGTTGACCGTGGCGCGGTACCCGGTGATGACGCCGGCCTGCTCCAGCCGGTTGATCCGATCCGTGACGCTGGGGCCCGACAGCCCGACAAGCCGCCCCAGCTCGGCGTACGAGGCGCGTCCGTTCTCGCGCAGCGCCTGAATGAGCTGCCTGTCCACCGCGTCCATGCTGGGAAACCTGGCCTTCCAATCGTTGGGGAGCTTGCCGACAGTATCCGGAATTCCAAAGTCCAGGCCGACAAGACCCCCGGTTCGCAAAGAAGATACTCCGACGAGGTGACCTCCATCACGTCGCCCCCAGCTCGCCCTCCCAGCGGCGGTAGAGGGCGTGCGGGATCTTGACCGAGTCGAGCACCCGTCCGCCGACGAAATCCACGAGCTGCTGCACGCTTCCCGAGCCGGCGTAGAAGCCGGGCGAGGCGGGGATCACCACGGCTCCCTGCTGGTCCAGCTCGACGAGTTGACGCAGCGTCACCCCCGTGAGCGGGCTCTCGCGCACGCAGAGCACCAGCGGCCTGCGCTCCTTGAGGGTGACGTTGGCGGCACGTTGGAGCAGGTCCTTGCTGAGCCCGACCGCGATCCCGGCGACGGCGGCGGCGCTGCACGGGACCACGATCATCCCCTTCGCGGGGTACGACCCGCTGGACGGCCCGGCGGCGAAGTCCCCGGCTGTCCAGTAGCGGACGTCGTCGAGCTCGAACGGCTGCGGCTTACCTCGATCGAGCGGTCGCTCCAGCCACTCCCGCAGGTCCTCGCGCCAGTGCGCGTCCCGGAACGCGATCCCGGTCTCGTCGATGATCGTCAACCGCGCGGCCCTGCTGACGACGACGTCGACCGGCTCCCCCGCGCCGAGCAGCCCACGGATCACCGACGCGGCGTACGGCGTCCCGGACGCCCCCGACACCCCGACGATCCATGGCTCCCGCGGTTCTTGCTTCACATGATCGACCCTAACCGCTCGGTTCAGTCATGGACGATGCGGATGCCGGTCCGGCGGCCGAGGGTGCCGAAGGACGGGAGGAGCAGGAAGATGGCCGCGTCCAGGAGGTCGGGGCGGCCCAGGCCGACGAAGGTGGGAACGAGGCCGACGGCGGTGATCAGGGCCTCGACCGTCGGGGCGTCGGACTGCTCGAAGACGGTGTAGAAGAGGTTGCCCGGCTCGCCGTCCCAGAGCGGGTCGGCGAAGGTCTCCCAGGTCTGGGTGTTGAAGGCGCGGGCGTAACGGGCGGTCGGGACCAGGGCGCGGACCAGGTCCGCGCTGTGCAGCACGGGCTGCGGGAAGTGGTTGGTCGCGTCGACAATCAGCTTGCCCGCCAGCGCCTCGGCGTGGGTCCGCAGGAACGCCTCGACCTCGCCCGCCGGGACGGCCAGCAGCAGGGTGTCCGCGGCGGCGACGGCCTCCGCCACGGTGGCGACCTTGGCGCCGGTGTCGCCCGCGGCGTCGGAGGTCGCGGGGTTGCGGGAGCCGAAGACGACGGCGTGCCCTGCCCTGGCGAAGGCCCGGCCGAGCGTCCCGCCGATGTTGCCGGTGCCGATGACTGCGGTGGTGCCGATGCCGCTCATGACGAAGCCCTCCGTTGCTCGTCGTCCTCTTGTGAGGGGTGAGCAAGCGGAGGGCCGGTGATATTCCGTCAGCTACGTGGCAGCAGCCGGGCAGCTACCGGGCGTCTACGGCGTCAGCCCGCGCAGCACGAGATCCAGTAGCGCGAAGCAGAAGAGCGAGATCCCGACGAAGCCGTTGACCTGGAAGAACGCCCGGTTGAGGCGGCTCAGGTCGTGCGGGCGGACGATCGTGTGCTCGTAGACGAACGCCGCCGCGACCACCGCCAGACCCATCCAGAACGCCCACCCCGCGCCCGACAGCCAGGCGTACCAGCCGAGCAGCAGCAGGGTCAGCGCGTGCGCGGCACGCGCGCCGCGCAGCGCGGCCGGGACCCCGAAGCGGGCCGGGACCGAGCGGACGCCGTCGGCGCGGTCGGCCATCACGTCCTGGCAGGCGAAGATCAGGTCGAAGCCACCGATCCAGATGCCGACCGCGAGGCCCAGCACGCAGGCGGGCCAGGACCAGGTGCCGGTGACCGCCAGCCACGCGCCGATCGGGCCCATCGCCTGGGCCAGGCCGAGGATCGCGTGCGGGAAGTCGGTGAACCGCTTGCCGTACGGGTAGACGACCATCGGGATCACCGCGATCGGCGCCAGCGCCAGGCAGAGCGGGTTGAGCAGCGCGGCGGCGGTCAGGAAGACCACCAGCGCGACCGCCGACCCGGTGTACGCGGTGCGCATCGAGACCGCGCCGGTGACCAGTTCGCGTCCGGCGGTGCGCGGGTTCCGCGCGTCGATCTCGCGGTCGATGATCCGGTTGGCCGCCATGGCGAAGGTCCGCAGCCCGACCATGCACAGCGTCACCAGGAACAGCTGCACCCAGTGCACCCGCCCGTTGGCGAGGAACATCGCCGTCAGCGCGGCGGTGTACGCGAAGGGCAACGCGAAGACCGAGTGCTCGATCATCACCAGCCGCAGGAACGCCTTGGTTCTGCCGGCGTCGGCAGTCGCGACAGCAGTCGTCATCAGAGCCCGTACTCCTTCCAGCGCGTGTCGACCAGGGCGGCCGTGGCCGGGTCGGAGAGGACCATCTCCGGCCAGCCGCCGTCGCGGGTGTAGCCCTCCTCGGGCAGCTTGCGGGTCGCGTCGATGCCCGCCTTGCCACCCCAGAACTGCTGGTAGGAGGCGTGGTCGAGGTGGTCGACCGGCCCCTCCACCACGGACAGGTCGCGGCTGTAGTCGACGTTGCCGAGCGCCCGCCAGGCGACCTCCTGGTAGTCGTGGACGTCGCAGTCCGCGTCCACCACCACGATCAGCTTGGTCAGCGACATCATGTGCGCGCCCCAGATCGCGTGCATGACCTTCTGCGCGTGCTTGGGGTACTTCTTGTCGATCGAGACGATCACGCAGTTGTGGAAGCCGCCCGCCTCGGGCAGGTCGTAGTCGACGATGTCCGGGACGATGACCTTGAGCAGCGGCAGGAAGAACCGCTCGGTGAACTTGCCCAGCGGCCCGTCCTCGGTCGGCGGGCGGCCGACCACGATGGACTGGAGCAGCGGGCGGCGGCGCATGGTGACGCAGTCGATGGTCAGCGCGGGGAACGGCTCCTGCGGCGTGTAGAAGCCGGTGTGGTCGCCGAACGGCCCCTCGGGGAGCAGCACGTCCGGGTCCAACCAGCCCTCCAGCACGACCTCGGCGTCCGCCGGGACCTGCAGCGGGACGGTCTTGCAGTCGACCATCCTGACCCGCTCACCCGCGACGAAGCCCGCGAAGAGGTACTCGTCGATGTCGCCCGGCAGCGGCGCGGTCGCGGCGTAGGTGACGGCGGGCGGGCAGCCGAAGGCGATCGCGACCGGCAGCTTCTCGCCGCGCTTGGCGGCGATGGCGGCGTGGTTGCGGCTGTCCTTGTGGATCTGCCAGTGCATGCCGATGGTCCGCTTGTCGTGCCGCTGCAGTCGGTAGAGACCGAGGTTGCGCACGCCGGAGTCGGGGTCCTTGGTGTGAGTCAGGCCCAGGTTGAAGAACGAGCCGCCGTCCTCGGGCCAGGTGAAGAGCGCGGGCAGCTGCATCAGGTCCACGTCGTCGCCGGTGAGCACGACCTCCTGGACCTTCGCCTCCCCCGGCTTCACCTTGCGCGGCG
This sequence comes from Streptacidiphilus sp. BW17, assembly GCF_041262485.1. Taxonomy (NCBI): domain Bacteria; kingdom Bacillati; phylum Actinomycetota; class Actinomycetes; order Kitasatosporales; family Streptomycetaceae; genus Streptacidiphilus; species Streptacidiphilus sp. BW17. The sequence goes on from NZ_JBGCCR010000019.1 coordinate 96,535, forward strand.
GCACATGCGTCATCCCGGCCAGCTTGCCGAAGGCCTCCCGGACGCCGGTGAAGCCGTGCGGCAGCTCCGGCTTCAGCAGTCCGGCGATCTTCTCGCCGATCTCGTCGGCGGACTTCAGGCCCAGCGCCTTGGCGAGGCGGCGCTCGGTACCGAAGACGTTCATGGCCAGCGGCATCGCCGAGCCCTTGACGTTCTCGAAGAGCAGCGCCGGGCCCTTCGCCTTCTGCACCCGGTCGACGATCTCCCCGACCTCCAGGTACGGGTCGACCTCCACCTTGATCCGCCTGAGGTCGCCCTCGCGCTCCAGCGCCCGGAGGAAGGACCGTAGATCGTCGTAAGCCATAGCGCTCAGTATCCGTTACCGGCGCGGCGCGGATCGTCAGGGGGCATCGTAGGGACATGGCCCTGGACTTCCGCTCCATGCTCGACACCGCCGTCGACGAGGCCCGCCAGGGCCTCGCGGAGGGCGGCATCCCCATCGGCGCCGCGCTCTTCGGCCCGGACGGCGAGCTGCTCGGCCGCGGCCGCAACCGCCGCGTCCAGGACGGCGACCCCTCCCTGCACGCGGAGACCTCCGCGTTTCGCGACGCCGGTCGCAGGCGTGGGTACCGGCGCACGACGATGGTGACGACGCTCTCCCCGTGCTGGTACTGCAGCGGGCTGGTCCGCCAGTTCGGCATCGGGCGTGTCGTCATCGGCGAGGCGAGGACGTTCCACGGCGGACACGAGTGGCTTGCCGCCAACGGGGTCGAGATCGTACTGCTGGACGATCAGACCTGCGTGCGAATGATGACGGACTTCATCGAGAGCAACCCCGACCTCTGGTACGAGGACATCGGTGAGTGAGCTGCGCCCCCGCCAGCGGGGACCTTGCACCATCCACGGGCGCGGGGTTTGCAGACGAGGCAGTTGCACTGTCCAGGGGCGCGAGGAACTGCGCGAGAAACCATCCTGTGCGGATGGCCCTGCTCGTTCGGCCTGCCAGCTACTTGGGTGGCTTGTCGCGCAGTTCCCCGCGCCCCTCAGGTCAGCTGTGGCCGAGCTCCTCGGCCGGGGTGCTCTCCTCGACGGAGCCGCCCGCGCGGTCGGGGTGGAGCGGGAGGGGTTCGAGGCTGAGTTCGTCCAGGACCGGCGGGGCCGGGACCTGGGGCGCCGGCATGACCGCCGCCTCGGAGTGGCCGCCGCAGCCATAGCTGAGGGAGACGATCCGGCCGTCCGCAGGACCGAACTCGTTGCCGCAGATGCCGAAGGCCTGACTCAGCGAGCCCGCGATCGGGACCAGGAAGCCGCACGTCGCGCACGAGGCCGGCGCGGCCTGCGCCATCGGCGTGTGCGCGCCGTACTCCTTCTCCCAGCGGTCGGCGGCCAGGTTGAGGCCGAGCCGGCTGAGCACCCGGGCCCGGCGCATGCCGAGCTCCTCCGCGACCGCGCCGATCTCCGCGCGCTCGTTGGACGGCGCGACCGCCGTCTCCTTGCCGGAGGGCTCGACCGCGACGTCCTCGCCCGCGAGGCCCGAGAGCTGGTCCTCGGCGAGGACGCTGTTCGGGGCGGGCTCGTCGTCACCGGAGTAGCCCGGTTCCAGCCGCAGGTCGTCCGACTCGGTCGGCAGCAGGTCGCCGGGGCCCATGTCGCCGGGGCGCAGCCGTTCGCTCCAGGGGACCCACTCCGGCGCGACCAGCGCGTCCGGGCCGGGAAGGAGCACGGTCTCGTCCAGGGTGACCTGCTTGCTGCGCGCAGCGCGGGTCACCGTCACCGCCCAGCGCCAGCCCTTGTACGCACGCTCGCGGGTCGCGAAAAAGTGCGTGACCACCCGGTCGCCATCGATGTCGACACCGAGGTGGTCGCCGACCGCGGACTCGCCGGCGGCCTGGACCGCGGCGCCCCGGGCGAACTCCACGGCCTCGGCGCACTGGCGGTCAGGGGTACGGCTTCGCGTCGTCGTCGCAGCACTCATCACGAACTGATTCTCTCCCAACCGTACGCACCGCTTCACCACCACCGGCTCAGCAGCACGTGGGCAGAACTACGGAACTGCCGTGGTGCGCGATCTCGGTCGGTCGTTCAGACGGTAGAAGTCTCCGGACACCTATTCTGCTGGACGCGATGCCCTGCTGTCCCCCTCAGGGCAGGAACCCGCCGGAGCAAAGTCCGCCGAGCTGCCACAAATGTCGGGCACCATGGGATTTGTGGCCGATGTGGTGACAGGTAGGACTCGGCGCGCGGTGGCTTCCGTGCACCGGTTCACGTCGGCTGCCGCGCTGCGCACCGGCGACTTCACGAAGGCGACCGGACACCGGATCCGCCGCGCGACATCCGCCGAGGGCGCGGGCGAGTCGGGCCTGGCGAAACTGATCGAACTGCACGCGGTGAACTCCGCCGGCGACATGATGATCACCGTCGCGCTGGCGTCCACCATCTTCTTCTCCGTGCCGACGCACGAGGCACGCGGCCGGGTCGCCCTCTACCTGCTGATCACCATGGCGCCCTTCGTCCTGCTCGCCCCGGTGATCGGGCCGATGCTGGACCGGATCCCGAGCGGACGGCGCGCCGCGATGGCGGTCAGTCTGTTGGTCCGTGCCGCGCTGGCGTGGATGATGGCGGGCGCCATCGCCGGCGCGAGCCTGCAGATCTACCCGCTGGCGCTGGGCGTACTCGTCTCCTCCAAGGCCTACGGGGTGATCCGCAGCGTCGTCGTGCCACGGCTGCGACCACCGCAACTGCCGCTGGTGAAGGCCAACTCACGGGTCTCCCTGGCCGGGCTGCTGGCCACCGGTCTGGCCGGAGGCGTGGGCGGACTGCTGCACCTGATCGGTCCTGACTGGCCGTTGCGCGCAGCGTTCATCGTCTACATCGTCGGCGCCGGACTCGCCTTCTCCCTCCCGCACCAGGTGGACCTGGACAAGGGGGAGGAGCGCGCCTTCCTCCACGCCCACGAACCGACGGCCGAGCCGGACGGGGCGGACGGGGCGGACGGGGTCACGGACGCGGGGGCTGAGAAGACCGACGAGGACAAGGCGCCGAAGGGGAAGGAGAAGATCGGGCTGCGCTCGGTCGGACCCGGCGTCGTGCTCGCGCTCGGCGCGGAGGGGACACTGCGCTGCCTCTTCGGCTTTCTCACCTTCTTCCTCGCCTTCCTGGTCCGCGAGCACCCGCTCGCCGGGCTGCCGGCGACGGTCTCCCTCGGCCTGGTAGCCGCCGCGCTGGGCATCGGCAACACCCTCGGCACGGTGATGGGCGCGTGGCTGCGCACCCGCCGCCCTGAGACGATCGTCACGTTGATGCTCGGTCTGGCTCTGGCCGCCTCGCTCGCCGGCGCGGTCTTCTACGGGGCGCTGACGGTCGTGGTGCTCGCCTTCGTCTCCGGGCTCGCCCAGTGCCTGGGCAAGGTGGGCCTGGACGCGCTGATCCAGCGCGACGTCCCGGAGGCCGTCCGGACCTCGGCATTCGCCCGGTCGGAGACGCTGATGCAGCTCACCTGGGTGCTCGGCGGCGGGCTGGGGATCGTGCTCCCGCTGGTCGGCGAGGTCGGCATGGTGACCGCCTCGGTGATGGTGGGCGTCGCCTTCGTCTGGGCGCTGCGAGCCCGGGCGACCCTGGGCCCGCAAAACGCGAGCCCCGCCCCCGACGTGGCGTGATCCCCGAGGGACGGTAGCCTCAGCACCATGAGTCTTAACCGCGGTGTCGCCGCCCTTGGAGCTGTCGCCGTCGTCGGCGTCGCGACGCTCGGCATCACGATTCCTCTCGCCCACAGCTACGGCAAGCCGGTGCCGAACGTCGCCGTCGTCGCCGGCCCGCACTGGACCCAGGTCCAGCCGCTCAAGGGCTGCTACTACGGTGGCAACGCGATGACCACCGCGCAGCAGACCGCCTGCTCCGCCGCGGTGACCAAGTCGGTGCAGAACAACGACATGGCGACCGCGATCGTCCCGTCGCAGAACGGCACCTTCGGCATCAACGTCGACCAGCCGGTCACCGACCACGGGTGGAACGCCGGCTCGACGACCGAGCTGGTCCCGCAGACCACCAACGCCTACGCCGGCCCGCTGTCGATCGCCTCGGTGCTGACCACCCAGGACCCGCAGACCGGCCAGACCACCGTCAACAAGTCCGGCCCGCTCATCGTCAAGGAGCAGGACAAGAACGGCAAGATCTACGGCGTGTGGCTGCTGCAGCTGAAGGTCGCGAACTGACCGCGTTCCGCGTTCTCGTCGTCACCGCCGTCGCTCCCGAAGCGGCGGCGGTGTTGCGTGGTGTCCAGCAGGCCTTCGGGCATGCCGGACCGGCCGAGCGGACGCTGCCCGGCGGCTACGCGCTGACCGCGTGCGGCCCGGTGGACGTCGTGGTCGCGGGTGTCGGCCCGGCTGCCGCAGCGGCAGCGACGGCAACCGCGCTGGCAGTCAGTCCCTCCCGCTACGGCCTCGCCGTCTCGGCGGGCATCGCGGGCGGATTCGCGCCTGCCGCACCGGTGGGCTCCGTGGTCGTCGCGGACGCCATCGTCGCCGCCGACCTGGGGGCGCAGACCCCGGACGGCTTCGCCGACGTGACCGAGCTCGGCTTCGGCCGGGTCCGGCACGCCACGCGACACGCCGACCCCGTCGCCGCGTCGCTGCGCGGGCACGGCCTGCCGACCGCGCAGGGGCCGGTGCTCACCGTCTCCACCGTCACCGGCAGCGCCGAGCGCGCCGCCGAGCTGGCGCGGCGTCACCCTGGCGCCGTCGCCGAGGCGATGGAGGGTTTCGGGCTGGCCGAGGCCGCCGCCGGGCACGACGTCCCGGTGCTGGAGCTGCGCACGGTCTCCAACACCGTCGGGCCGCGCGACCGCTCCGCCTGGCGCATCGGCGAGGCGCTGGACGCCCTGGCGGGTGCATTCGCCAACCTGCCGTGGGCGACACTGGTCCCGTGACTTCTCCTGACGCCGACACCGCCGCCGATACCGCCGCTGCCACCGCCGCTGACGCCGACTCCGTGCTGACGATCGCGTTCTCGCCCTGCCCGAACGACACCTTCGTCTTCCACGCCTGGGCCCACGGCCTGGTCGAGGGCGCGGTGCCGCCCGAGGTCACCTTCGCCGACATCGACATCACCAACGGCCTCGCCGAGCGCGGCGAGCTGGATGTGCTGAAGATCTCCTACGCAGCGCTGCCGTGGGTCCTCGACGACTACGTCCTGCTCCCGTGCGGCGGCGCGCTGGGCCGTGGCTGCGGCCCGCTGGTCCTCACCGCCGCCGACGCGCCCGCCGACCCGGCGGCGCTGCGCGGCAGGACCGTCGCCGTCCCGAGCGAGCGTTCCACGGCCTATTTGCTGTTCCGCCTCTGGGCCGCGGAGGCCGTCCCGGGCGGGCTGGGCGAGGTCGTGGTGATGCCGTTCCACGAGATCATGCCCGCGGTCCGCGACGGCAGGGTCGACGCCGGTCTCGTCATTCACGAGGCCCGCTTCACCTACCAGAACTACGGCCTGCGCTGCCTGGCCGACATGGGCGAGGCGTGGGAGTCCTCGACGGGCCTCCCGATCCCGCTGGGCGCGATCATCGCGAAGCGCTCGCTCGGCGAGACACGCCTGCGCAAGCTGGCGACGGCGATCCGCACCAGCGTCGAGCAGGCCTGGGCCGAGCCGGAAGCGTCCCGCGACTACGTCCTGGCCCACGCCCAGGAGATGGACCCCGCGGTCGCCGACCAGCACATCGGGCTGTACGTGAACGAGTTCACGGCCGAGCTGGGCGATGCGGGGTACGCAGCGGTCCACGGCCTGCTCGGCCGCGCGGCCGAGCAGGGCCTGGTGCCCGCGGTGTCGGAGGAGAAGCTGCGCTTTCCCGCGTGAGCGGCTGACCGTCGCTCCCGCAGGCCGTTGCACTATCCAGGGGCGCGGGGCTCTGAATCCTGAACAGTGCAACTTCCCTGTCGCCCGTGACTGGGGGTCAGACGTCGAGCTGATCAGCGATGTGGTGCAGCAACGTCGCGACGCGCTTCCCCACCGGCTTGTCCGGGTAGCGGCCGTTCTGGAGGCCCGGGAGGATCTTCTCCAGGACCGTGGTGAGGTCCTGGACCATCGCCGCGAGCTCGTCCGGCTTCTTCCGCGACGCCGCGGCCAAGCTCGGGGCGTCGTCCAGCAGAGTCACCGTCAGCGCCTGGTCTCCCCGGTGGCCGGCGACCACGCCGAACTCGACCCGCTGGCCCGGCTTGAGCGTGTCCACCCCGACAGGCAACGCCTTGGAGTGCACGAAGACGTCGCCGCCGTCGTCACGGGAGAGGAAGCCGAAGCCCTTCTCTGAGTTGAACCACTTCACTTTGCCCGTAGGCATGGGGAGACCTCGTCGGTGGTGAGTCGGAGTGAGTCGTACAGGGGGCGCGGCGTCCCTCGGAACGGACCGCCGCTGGTGCTGCGAGCGAAAGCGAACTAGCGCCGCGCCATTGTTCCAGGTCGATGGCGAAATGATCGACCTGATTGCTCCGCCGGAGGCACCTGCGACCGGACCGGTCCGCGGCGTACCCGCACGACTGTCATGGCGCACCTCCTCCTGCGATCGGCTGCTCCCGGGCCTCCACCGCGCGCGTACGCGCAGTCCCGTGCGTGACGTGCATACCCCCGGTGGGCACACCGCTAACCCGCTCCGTCCGACGTGCCGGACGGCATACTCCGCCGACCCGTTAGCGTTGACGTGTGAACACTGACTCCGCCCGTTCCGACGCCAGGCCCGGCGACGCCCTGGTCCGCATCGGAGCGATCCTCTTCGCGCTCGGCGCGGTCGCCACCATCGCGACCGTGACCCCGCTCTTCCTCGGGCTGCACCGACTGCCGACCCCGGCCTACTTCGTGTCCATGGTGATGCCGCTCGGCTTCGCCGTCGCCCTCGGCGGACTGTTCCGCTCCGCCCGCTCTCAGCGCCGCGCGGGCTGAACGCGCGCAGCGTTCGGTTCAGGCCCGCAGGTGCGCCTGCAGCCAGGCGGGGAACCCGGTCAGGTCCGGCAGGACCACGTCCGCTCCGGCCGCCCGGAGCGCCGCCGCGTCGTACGGGCCAGTGGTGACGCCGACGGCGACCGCCTCCGCCTGTCGCGCGCCCTCGATGTCGCCGAGGTGGTCGCCGACGTAGACGCTCGCCCCTTCGGCGCGCAGCGCCCCCGCCTTGGCCGAGGCGAAGACGTCGCCGTGCAGCGCGTCGACCTCGATGCCGAGCGCGTCCAGGTTGAGCCGGGCGTTCGGCGTGTGCTTGCCGGTCACCACGAGCGTCCTTCCGCCCGCCGCGCGGACGGCGGCCAGCGACTCGATCGCGCCGGGCAGCGGGGTGACGCCCTTGACGCCGTGCTCGGCGTAGAGCTGCCGGTAGCGGTCGGCGCGCGCCTTGATCTCGTCGGCGGGGAACCAGTGGGCCATCTCGATCTCGACCGGCGGCCCGAGCCGGGAGACGACCACCGCGCTGTCGATCCGGGTGCCGGTCTCCTCGGCGAGCATCTCCCAGGCGCGGGCGATCCCGGGCCGGGTGTCGAGCAGCGTCATGTCGAGGTCGAATCCCACCGTCAGCGTCGTCATGCCCTCACCCTATGCGGGCGGTCCGTGGGGAATACTTTCTTCTGACGGTTGGACAAAAGCCACAATCTGGTCAGCCGCACGTCGGTCGGCCGTGCGCTCCCGGGAGGTCGGATGCCGCGCGCCCACTCGCGCCGAGCCGTGCTCGGGGCGCTGACGGCCGCCCTCGGCACGGCGGCCGTCTCCGCCCTGACCAGCTGCACCACCGCAGGCGGCGCGTCGGCCGCCGCGCAGTCCCCGCCGGAACCCCTCGCCGGTGCGGGCAACGGGACGGGCCAGGGCGGCACCGCGGCCCAGGTCGCGGCGACCGCGACGCCCTCGCCCTCCCCCTCCCCGGAGCGGACCGTGGCGGCGGCGACGGGACCGGTCGCGGTGCCGCAGACACCCGGCCGGGTGGTCGTCCTCGGCGCGGCCGAGCTCGACTCCGCGCTGACGCTCGGCCTCACGCCGGTCGGCGCCGCCCGCGCGATGCTGGACAGCGGGCTTCCCGACTACTTCCCGGTGGGCTGGCTCGACCCGGTCACCGACGTCGGCCCGATCGGCGCGCCGGACCTGACCGCCGTCGCCCGCCTGCGACCGGACCTGATCCTCGGCAACCGGACCGACGACGACAGCCACTACACCGATCTCGCCGCGATCGCGCCGACCGTGCTGACCGCGACCACCGGTGCGAGCTGGAAGCAGGACTTCCAACTCCACGCCCAGGCACTGAACCGGCAGAGCTTCGCCGACGCGGTCACCGGCGCGTACCAGGACCACGTCCGACAGTTCGTCAGCGTGCTGGGCGGCTCGGACCAGACGAAGAAGCAGAAGATCGGCCTGCTGCGCTTCGTCGAGGACACGGACCCGCAGGCCTACGCGGCGCAGAACTTCCTGGGCGCACTGCTCGCCGAGGCCCAGCTCGGACGTCCGGCGGCGGAGAACGCGGCTGCACCCGACGTCGCCGTCCCCACTCCCGCGGACCTGCACATCGCCGACGGCACGGCGCTCTTCTGGTCCACCTACGGCGATCCGGCGAAGGCACAGACGCAGACGTTCACCAGCAGCAGTCAGTGGCAGCAGTTGGGCGCGGTGAAGGGTCACCGCGCGTTCGAGGTCGACGACGAGCTCTGGTTCGTCGGGATCGGCTACTTCGCCGCCAACCTGATCCTGGCTCAACTCCAGCGCCTCCTCGGCTTCCCCGGCGCGTGACGGACTGTCAGCACACCGGGTGACCTGCTGGTTACCGAAGGTGTCGCGCAGATGTCTTGTGATGCACCTCACTCCGGAACACCATGGCTCCTATGCCGACGATGCCGACGACCCCAGAGCAGGAGAAGACGCGTGTCGCGGCGGCCAGGAAAGCCTTCATCGCGGAGGGCTTCGACCTGGTCGCGGACACCTACGACGAAGTCAACGGCGAGTTCTTCCGGGCCACCGCCGCCCGACTGGTCCAGCACGCGGGCCTGCGACCGGGCGACCGGGTGCTGGACCTCGGCTGCGGCCGGGGCGCGGTCCTCTTCGCCGCAGCGCAGGCCGTCGGTCCCGACGGCTACGCGGCCGGGCTCGACCTCTCCCCCGGAATGGTGCAGGCGACCGGAGCGGAGATCGCCTCGCGCGCCCTGCGCAACGTCGTCGTCCGGGTGGGCGACGCGGAGGATCCCGGCTACCCGGCGGCCTCCTTCGAGGCGGTCCTGGCAGGGCTGATGCTCTTCATCACCCCCGACCCGGAGGCCGCGCTGAGCGCAGCGCACCACATCCTCACGCCGGGCGGCCGGTTCGCGACCAGCAGCTTCGGCACGACCGACCCGCGCTGGTCCCGCCCGCTGGACGCCGCGCTGTCCTTCCTCGACGAGCCGCTGCCACCCTCGTCCCCACGCCAGGGCGCGCGCGGCGGCCATCCGGCGTTCGACTCCGTCGAGTCGATCGGGAAGCTCTTCGAGTCGTGCGGCTTCACCGAGGTCCGGACGGTCACCGAGACGACGTCGGAGGTGCTGGCGAGTGGGGACGCGTGGTGGCGTTCACTCTGGAGCACGGGCCGCAGGGCCTGGCTCTCCCGCATCCCGGCCGACCGCCTGCCCGCAGCGAAGGCCGCTGCGCTGGCGGAGCTGGAAGCGCTCCGCGAAGGCGGCGAGCTCCGGCGCGAGAGCGAGCTCCGGTACACGGTGGCGACGCGGGCGTAATGCGGGCGTGATGCGGCGGGGAAGTTGCACTAGCTGGGGCGTGGGCCCTGCCGCAAAGTGACTCACCGTCGGTAGATCCGCCACCCCAGGAACGCCGCCGACAATGCCGCCCCACCCCGGAGCCACGTCGCGAACGCGGCGTGGCTCGCCGCGGTGACCTGGGCCGAGGTCAGCGCCGCGTGGCCCGTCGAGCCCGTGCGGGAGTAGAGCCAGAAGCCGCAGGCGGCCGCGCAGATGCCCGGGATCCAGAGCGCAGCGACCCTCCCCGTCCGGTGGCCGAACCGGCGGCCGGCGTAGGCGAAGAGCCAGCCCAGCAGCGCCAGGTACCACAGCCCGGTGACCGTCGCGGCGACCAGCACCAGCGTGGCCAGCGACTCCACGAACGGCAGCGGAACTCGCGGAACTACCTCGCTTGAACCGGCGGGCGCCTGCGGGCCGGAGAGGACGCGGCGCAGCCACGCGCGCTTCTCGGGCGCTGCGTCGGGTGTGGCCTCTGCCTCCTCGTCCTCGGCCGCGTCCTCCGTCTCCGCGGGCTGGACCTTGGGGAGGCCGGTGACCGGGTCCATCACGTCCGAGTGCTGGTCGCGGAAGAACTCCTCAAGGAGGCCGCCCGCCCAGCCGGGCGGGCTGTCGATCGCGCGTGCCCCACCACGCCTGGCCGAGGCCCCGCGCCACCACTCGTCCGCGGCGTAGACGGAGTCGCCCTGCGCGTCACCGAACGCATCAGCACCGGCGTCCGCGCCTCCCGCTGGTCGGGCCACGCGCTCCGAAACCGGCGGAGCGGCCTGGACCGGGACGGACGGGCCCGCCGGAACGGAGGGACCGGCCGGAACCGACGACCCGGAGGAGCCCGACAGTCCCGACAACCCCGGTAGCCCACGGCGGCGTCCGCCAGACGCGCCGGGCTCCGGGAGGGAGCCGCCGGCCGCACGGCGGACCACCTCGTCGGGAGCGCCCAGACCGGAGAGGATCTTGCGGACCGAGTTCACCTCCGCGCGGGTCGAGCCCGACGACGACGCCGCCTTCTGCGTGTCGATGGTCTGGCGCAGGGAGTTGACCAACCGGGCGCGGTCCGCTGCGGTCAGCGCAGCGGACTGGGCCAGGTCACCGACCCGGCTCAGATAGTCGTAGACGAGCTGCTCGCTCTCGATCCCCATGCTGCCCCTGCCCTCCCCGCAGCCCGTCGGCCTGCCGGTCTGCTCGGCGGTCAGCTTAGGACAGGCCCTCCGTGCCAGGTGCGGTTGTCACACCCGTACCCGTGGATCCTCACCGGTACTCCCCAGCTCATCTGCGTCACCACGCGCACGCTGACCTTGACGGGACGCCGCCGGGGCACCGCCGGACGCCCCGGACGCCGCCGGACCCGGACCGGGTGGAGACCGAGCGGGTAGCCTGGGTCGGATGAGCACCGGGAGTACCGACGGATCCAGGGCCGCCGCTCGATCCGCCGCCGACACCACCGCCGCCGACGGCGCGAGCTCCGCGCCGCGGACCCTCGCGGAGGACCTGCGCGGCCGGGACGACGACGCGCTCGCCGCGCTGCTGCGCTCCCGGCCCGACCTGGTCCACCCCGTGCCCGCCGACGTCACCCAGTTGGCGACCCGCAGCTCCACCCGGGCCAGCGTGGTCCGCGCGCTGGAGCGGCTGGACCTCTTCACGCTCCAGGTGGCCGAGGCGCTCGCCGTCGCGAGCGACCCCTGTGCGCCCGCCGAACTCAGCGCCCTGCTCGGCGTCGCCGACGAACCGGCGACTGCCGCCGCCCTCGCGCCCGCGCTGGCGACGCTGCGCGAAGCGGCCCTGCTCTGGGGCACGGACGACCGCCTGCGGCTCATCCGCACGGCCCGCGACGTGCTCGCGCCCGCGGCCGGACAGACCGGTCCGACCGGGCTCGGGCCGACCTTCGCGGAGGCAGGTGCCGGCCTCTCGCCCGGGCGCCTGCAGGAGATCCTCGCCGACGCCGGACTGCCGAGCACCCACGACCAGGTGAGCGCGCTCGCCTCGCTGAGTGCCCTCTTCCGGGACCACACGCGGGCGGACGCGCTGCTCGCGCAGGCACCGGAGGGCGCGCGCGGCGTGCTCAACAAGCTCGTGTGGGGTCCCCCCTTCGGTGCCACGCCGCCGCGTACGGTGCGTGCCGCCGACGCACGCACGCCGGTGGAGTGGCTGCAGGCACGCGGCTTCCTGCTGCCCGCCGGACGCGACGCGGTGGTGCTGCCCCGCGAGGTGGCCCTGCATCTGCGCGGCGGGCTGGTGCACCGTCAACTGGAGCCGACCGCACCCGAGGTGACGGTCGCCCGCAGCCTCGACTCGGACCAGGCGGACCGGGCCGCTGCCGCCCAGGCGTTCACGGCCGTCCGCACGGTCGAGGAGGCGCTGGACCTGTGGAGCACCGACCCCCCGCCGGTGCTGCGCGCGGGCGGGCTCGGCGTCCGCGAACTTCGGCGTACCGCGCAGCAGTTGGACCTGCCCGAGCAGCTGACCGCCTTCTGGCTGGAACTCGCCTACGGCGCGGGCCTGCTGGCCCCGGACGGCGAGGCGGACGAGCGCTGGGCGCCGACCCCCGCCTACGACGAGTGGCTGCGCCGTCCGGTCGCGGAACGCTGGCTGCTGCTGGCCCGCACCTGGCTGACCGCCACCCGCATCGCCGCGCTCGTCGGCAGCCGCGACGCGAAGGACAAGGTGCTGCCCGCCCTCGGCGGCGGCCTCGACCGGGCGTTGGCCCCCGAGGTCCGCCGCGACACGCTGATCCTGCTCGCGACGCTGCCTCCGGGCGGTGCCGGCGACGTGGCCGCCCTGACGGACCGTCTGCGCTGGCAGCACCCGCTGCGCGGCGGCGAGCTGCGCGACCGCCTGGTCGCCTGGACGGTCGACGAGGCAGAACTCCTCGGCCTGACCGGACGCGGCGCGCTGGCGCGCTTCGCCGTTCCGCTGCTGGACGGTGCCGAGGCAGCGGTCGAGCGGGGACTGGACGTGCTGCTGCCGGAGCCACTCGATCGGGTGATCCTCCAGCCCGACCTCACCGCGATCGCGCCCGGCCCGCTCAAGACGCCGCTGGCGCAGACGCTGGCCGTCGCAGCCGACGTCGAGTCCAAGGGCGGCGCGACCGTCTACCGCTTCACGCCCGAGTCGGTGCGCCGCGCCCTCGACGCGGGCCGCAGCGCGGCCGAGCTGCACACCTTCCTCGCCGAGCACTCCAGCACGCCGGTGCCGCAGCCGCTCAGCTACCTGGTCGACGACGTCGCCCGCCGCCACGGCCGCCTCCGGGTCGGCGCCGCGTCGGCGTATCTGCGCTGCGACGACGACGCGCTGCTGGCCGAACTGCTGGCCGACCGCCGCGCAGCGCAGCTGCGGCTGCGCCGCCTGGCCCCGACCGTCCTGGCCGCCCAGGCGGATCCGGCTGCGGTGCTGACCCAGCTGCGCGCCATGGGCTACGCCCCGGCGGCCGAGTCCGCCGAGGGCGACGTCCTGATCACCCGTCCCGACGCCCGGCGAACACCACCGCGCACTCCCCCGGCCCCGGTCCCGGACGGCCCGCCGCCGGTCACCCCGGCACTGGTCTCGGTCGCCCTCAAGGCCATCCGCGCGGGCGACCGCGCCGCCACCGTCCCGCACCGCGCCGTGACTCCCGGCGGCCCGCTCCCGCGCACACCCGCCGCGGAGACGCTGGCGACCCTCCAGACGGCCGTCCTGACCGGCGACCCGGTGTGGATCGGCTACGTCAACGCGGACGGCGCGGCCAGCCAACGCGTCATCGAACCGGTCCGCGTCGAGGGCGGCATCGTCACCGCCTTCGACCAGGCCGACGAGGAGATGCACACCTTCCGCCTCCACCGCATCACCGGCGTCGCGGAGTTGGAGTCGGAGCAGGCGTAGGACCGCGGTGCACAGGGCCCGAACGACATCGACCTCACCGCCGTCGACGAGCTGTGGCGCTGTAACCGCAGTCACGTCGCTTTCCGCTCCGGGCCGCGATGCGGGACACTTGGGGTTTGCCCACCGTCCGGTACCGGAGGAGAGACGTACGTGAACGACGGCTCAGGTCCCCTCATCGTCCAGTCCGACAAGACGCTCCTGCTGGAGACCGGTCACGACGCCGCGGACGAGTGCCGCCGTGCGATCGCGCCGTTCGCGGAGCTGGAGCGCGCGCCCGAGCACGTGCACACCTATCGGGTGACCCCGCTGGGCCTGTGGAACGCGCGCGCTGCCGGGCACGACGCCGAGCAGGTCGTGGACGCCCTGGTCCGCTTCTCGCGCTACCCGGTGCCGCACGCGCTGCTGGTCGACATCGCGGACACCATGGACCGCTACGGACGCCTCCAGCTGAGCAAGCACCCCGTGCACGGTCTGGTGCTGACCACGACCGACCGTCCGGTGCTCGAAGAGGTGCTGCGGTCCAAGAAGGTCGCCCCGCTGGTCGGCCAGCGCCTGGACCCCGACACGGTGGCCGTGCACCCCTCCGAGCGCGGCCAGATCAAGCAGGTGCTGCTCAAGCTCGGCTGGCCCGCCGAGGACTTCGCCGGCTACGTGGACGGCGAGGCGCACCCGATCGAGCTCGCCCAGGACGGCTGGAAGCTGCGTCCCTACCAGGAGCAGGCCGCCGACGGTTTCTGGCACGGCGGCTCCGGCGTCGTCGTGCTGCCCTGTGGCGCGGGCAAGACGCTGGTGGGCGCGGCGGCGATGGCCAAGGCCAAGGCGACCACGCTGATCCTGGTCACCAACACCGTCTCGGCCCGCCAGTGGAAGCACGAGCTGGTCAAGCGGACCACCCTCACCGAGGACGAGATCGGCGAGTACAGCGGCGCCCGCAAGGAGATCCGGCCGGTCACCATCGCCACCTACCAGGTGATGACGACCAAACGGAAGGGCGTCTACCCGCATCTGGAGCTGTTCGACTCGCGGGACTGGGGCCTGATCATCTACGACGAGGTGCACCTGCTGCCCGCACCCGTCTTCAAGTTCACCGCGGACCTGCAGGCCCGCCGCCGGATCGGCCTCACCGCGACGCTGGTGCGGGAGGACGGGCGCGAGGGCGACGTCTTCTCACTCATCGGCCCCAAGCGCTTCGACGCTCCGTGGAAGGAGATCGAGGCGCAGGGCTACATCGCCCCCGCGGACTGCTGCGAGGTGCGGGTCACCCTCACCGACTCGGAGCGGCTCTCCTACGCGACGGCGGAGCCGGAGGAGCGCTACCGGTTCTGTGCCACTACGGCGACCAAGCGGCGGGTCACCCAGGCGCTCGTCGAGAAGCACCGAGGAAAGCCGACGCTGGTCATCGGCCAGTACATCGACCAGCTGGACGAGCTGGGCGAGGCGCTGGACGCGCCGGTGATCAAGGGCGAGACGACGAACGCACAGCGCGAGAAGCTGTTCGACGCCTTCCGTGAGGGCGAGATCAGTGTGCTGGTGGTGTCCAAGGTCGCCAACTTCTCCATCGACCTGCCCGAGGCGACGGTGGCGATCCAGGTCTCCGGAACCTTCGGCTCCCGCCAGGAGGAGGCCCAGCGGCTCGGCCGCGTGCTGCGTCCCAAGGCGGACGGGCACATGGCGCACTTCTACTCGGTCGTGGCCCGGGACACCATCGACCAGGACTTCGCCGCGCACCGGCAGCGGTTCCTGGCCGAACAGGGCTACTCCTACCGGATCGTGGACGCGGACGACGTGCTGTAGCTCTGGTCGCTGGTCGGTCGGGCGGTCTTCAGGAGGAGTCGTCCGGGATGCCGTCACGGCCCAGCAGGACGATGGAGATGGCCGTGGTGGCGACGATGCCGACACCGCGGGCGCAGGCCGCGATCGGGTTGCGCGGCTTGCGCTCCGCCTTGGTGGCACCACGGGCAACGACGGGACGGTCGGGACGGACGCGGGGACGGGAGTCGACGTGTGCGGTAGCCATGTCTCCACGCTAGGTTTTCGTCCCCTCGAAGTCGTCAGCCCACGGAGCGAAACGGATCGTCCCCAGAGCTCCTCCGCAGGACGTACGCGGACTCGTCCGTTCGTCAGGGTTACCCCTGATCTCGGCTGAATCTCGGCTGAATCTCCGTCGACTCCGCTGATCTCGGCCGATCTCCGGTGATCTCTGACCTCGCTCGCCGATCTCGCTCACGGATGTCGCTCACGCCGGAAAATGATTCGCCCGCCACCCTTCGTCGGGTATATGGTTTCCGGTCTGCCGCCTCCCAAGTCGCGAACCTGGGGAGGCGCCGCCCGGACGGTAACCGGGCGGCTCTCAAATCTCCCATCGCAGACTTTTTGAGACCGCTGCGCGCCGGCCACCCCCGGTGTCCCGCAGCCGGGAAGGCTTCTTCGTGCCTGCGCACAGCCCCGACTCCCCTGTTTCCACCGACCCCGCCGCCGTCGATTCGGGCAACCCGCTCGACCGCGAACGCGCCCACCTCGCCTACTCCCGGTCCGCGCTGCGGGCCATGCGCGAGGACGTCGAGGCGCTCGACATCAGCGACGTCACCGGGAACTGGGTCAACGCCGCTATCCTGGCGCGCGAGATCGACGACCGGATCAAGGCCCTGGCCGACCTCGCGGACACCCCGCTCTTCTTCGGCCGTCTCAACTTCCTGCACGCTCCGGGCGCGAACCTCGCCGAAGGCAGTGAGAGCGAACAGTTCTACATCGGCCGCCGCCACGTGCACGACGCCGACGGCGACCCGATGGTCATCGACTGGCGCGCGCCCGTCTCCCAGGCCTTCTACCGAGCCAGCAAGAAGGACCCGCACGACGTCGCGCTGCGCCGCCGCTTCGGCTACACCGGCGGCGAGTTGACCGCCTACGAGGACGAGCACCTCAGCGACCCGAAGGAGACGACCGGCCCCAGCGCGCTGCTCGCGGCGGAGATCGAGCGCCCGCGCGTCGGTCCGATGCGCGACATCGTCGCAACCATCCAGCCGGAGCAGGACGAGATCGTCCGCGCCGACGTCCACGGCACCGTTTGCGTCCAGGGGGCGCCCGGCACCGGAAAGACGGCGGTCGGCCTGCACCGTGTCGCCTACCTGCTCTACGCCCACCGCGAGCGGCTGGCCCGGACCGGCACCCTGGTCATCGGCCCGAACCGGTCCTTCCTCCAGTACATCGAGCAGGTCCTGCCCGCCCTGGGCGAGTTGGACGTCGCCCAGGCGACCGTCGAGGAGCTGGTCTCCCACGTCCCGCTCCGGGGCGTGGACACGCCGGAGGCGGCGCGTCTCAAGGGCGACGCGCGGATGGCCGAGGTGCTGCGGCGCGCGGTGCGGTCCGGCATCACCATGCCGACCGAGGGCTGCGTGGTGGCCCGCGGCTCCCGACGCTGGCGCGTCGCCTCCTACGAACTCGAGGACATCGTCCGCGAACTGATGGACCGTGACATCCGTTACGGCGCAGCCCAGGCAGCGCTTCCGCAACGGATCGCGCACGCCGTCCTGGTCAAGATGGAGAACGGCGGCGAGGCCCCCGACGACCGGGTGCAGGACGCGGTGGCCCGCAACGCCGCCGTCAAGGCGACCGCGAAGGCCCTCTGGCCGCCGGTGGACCCGGCAAAGCTGGTGCTGCGCCTGCTCGGCGACGCGGAGTTCCTGGCGCAGTGCGCGGACGGCGTCCTGACCGGGGACGAACAGGCGGCCGTGGTCTGGGACAAGCCCGGCCGAAGCGTGAAGACCGCGCCGTGGACGGCCGCCGACTCCGTCCTGGTCGACGAGGCCCGCGACCTGGTGGAGCGGACCTCCTCGCTCGGGCACGTCGTGCTGGACGAGGCGCAGGACCTCTCCCCGATGCAGTACCGCGCGGTCGGCCGCCGCTGCACCACGGGCTCGGCGACGGTCCTCGGCGACATCGCCCAGGGCACGACGCCCTGGTCCACGGACACCTGGGCGACCGCCCTGCATCACCTGGGCAAGCCCGGTTCCCGGGTCGAGGAGCTCACCATGGGCTTCCGCGTCCCGGGCGAGGTGATCGACTACGCGTCGCGCCTGCTGCCCTCGATCGCCCCCGACCTGGCGCCGGCCTCCTCGATCCGCGAGAACGCGGGAGCACTGACGATCCGTCACATCGACGGTACGTCCGCACCGGAGGACACGCAGGCACTCGACACCGCCTCCGCCCTGGCCCCCGCGACGCCCCCGGCACTGACCGACGCCGTGGTGACGGCGTGCCTCACCGCGCTGGAGAACGAGGGCTCGACCGGCCTGATCGCCGCGGACGCACGCATCCCGGCGCTGGGCGCGGCGCTGACGGCGGCCGGCCTGCCGTACCTGGAGCCCGGCACGGAGACGTCCGCGGCGGCGCGGCTCACGCTGGTGCCTGCTTCGCTGGCCAAGGGCCTGGAGTACGACTACGTGGTCCTCGACGAACCCGCCGCGATCGTCGACGGCGAGGCCGACCTCCGCACGGGCCTGCGGCGGCTGTACGTCTGCCTCACCCGCGCCGTCTCCGGCCTGGACGTCCTCCACGCCCGGCCGTTGCCGGAGGCGCTGGTCTAGCCGGTGAGCAGACGGGGGTGCACTTCCCAGGGGCGCGGGGCGCCCCCCGGGTAGTGCACCCCCCGTTACGCCGCCAGGACGTCCGCGTCCAGGAGGCGGCGCCACTGTTGGACGCGGCCGGTGTCGAGCGGGCTGTCCCAGCCCGCGACGCGGACCATGCCGCCGACGTGGAACCCGTCGATGCCGAGCGCGCGCAGGCGCCCGACGTGCTCGCTGCGGAGGCCGCCGCCGACGAGGATCCTCGGCGCGTAACCGGGCTCGCCCGCGCGGGTGATCTCCTCACCGAGAACGTTCAGCCCGGAGGACACACCCTCCGGGGAGCCCGCCGTGAGGACCGTGTCCAGGCCGGGGAGGCCGTCGATCGCGGCGCGGACCGCGTCGCGGGACACCGCGTTGTCCAACGCGCGGTGGAAGGTCCAGCGGCAGCCGGGGATCGCGTCGAGCACGGTCCGCACCGCGGCGAGGTCGACCGCGCCCTCCGCGGTCAGGAAGCCGAGGACGAACTCCTCCGCGCCCTCCGCACGCAGCGCCTGCGCCCGCGCGCAGAGCGCGTCGAGGTCGCGGACACGGAAGCCCGCGCCGTCACGGAGCATGACGCGAAGCGGGACGTGCACCGCCGCCCGGATACGGGCGAACTCCGCGATGTCCGGCGTCAGCCCGTCAGCCGCCATGTCCGAGGCCAGCTCCAGCCGGTCCGCACCCCCCGCGGCAGCCGCGACGGCGTCCTCCGCGGTGGTCGCGATGACCTCGAAGATCGCCCGATCACTCATGTGCAGCCTCTCTGCTCCGCTCTCGACGCGCGACCGTCGCGGACGGCCGTGCGACCACCGTGCAACCGCCGTACGGGCACGGCCAAGCATCCCAACAGGTCTAGTCCAATACACCCTAGATCCTCGCGGGCACCCGACGCATCCCTCATCTGGCCGCACCCCAGCGGATCAGGGGCTGTCGGGACCACAATGGCTGTATGCCAGAGCCGTCGCATGCCAACCCCCACCCCGCCGCCCGACGTTCCGGTCCGCAACCGGGACCACGGGGCCAGGCGGCGCAGCCGGGCACACCGCCGGGCGGGCAGCAGAGCGCCGCGCACCCGGACCAGGCGCTCGCCGACGCCCTGCTGGCCCGCTGGACCGCGCTCTTCGCCGCCCCCGAGGCGGAGCCGTACGGCGAACAGCTGCTGCGCCGCTGGTCGGAGCCGCAGCGCCGGTACCACACGGTGCGCCACCTGGCCGCGACGCTCTCCGTGATCGACCGGCTCGCCGGTCACGCGGAGGACGCCGACCTGGTCCGCGCGGCCGCCTGGTTCCACGACGCGATCTACGCCCCGGACCGCAGCGAGAACGAGGAGCGCAGCGCGCGCCTCGCCGAGCGCGTCCTGCCCGAGCTGGGTGTCTCCGACGAGGCCGTCGCCGAGGTCGCCCGCCTGGTGCGGCTGACCGCCGCCCACGACCCCGCCCCCGGCGACCACAACGGCGAGGTCCTCTGCGACGCCGACCTCGCGGTGCTGGGCTCCCCGCCGCAGATCTACGCGGGCTATGCGGCCGCGGTGCGGGCGGAGTACGCGTTCGTGCCGGACGAGGACTTCCGCAACGGCCGCGCGGACGTGCTGGAACGGCTGCTGGCACTGCCCTCGCTCTACCGGACCCAGCTCGCCCGCTCCGCCTACGCGGAGCGGGCTGCCATGAACATGCGTACCGAGCTTGCACGTCTGCGCGATAGGGTGCCGCCCGTCACTTGAGTCGATCCGGGTGGGGCACATGGACATAGAGGCCGACTTCGCCTATGCGCGCGGCGAGCTGCGCAGCCGCTGGCTGCGGACCCGCGCGTGGATCAACCTCCTGTGGCTGCTCTGCGGACTCGCCGGGCTGGTCATCGCCCTCGCCTCGCACCCCGCGTCCGTGTCGCACCTGGCGCTTCTTGCGATCTCAGTCATGCTGCTCTCGGTGCACGGCCAGATCGTCGGCCACAAGCTCCGCTCGCTCACCACCAGCAACGAGATGTCCCTGCGCTTCACCGATGCCGGGCTGAGCTGGCGCAACCAGTTCGTCTCGCACCAGATCCGCTGGCCGGCGGTGCGCCGGGTCCGGCGTACGGGCGGCTGGCTGGTCTTCGAGGGCACCCGCAGCGTCGGCGACGTCGCCTTCCCGGCACGTGCGCTGAGCGAGGTCCAGATCGAGGAGCTGATCCAGTGGCTGACAGCCCAGAAGCTCATGCGCTGAGCTCGCTGACGCGCTGACCTCAGGCGCGCGGCGCGCGCCGCTTCGGGCGGCGCAGGCCCGCACCGGTCAGCCGGGCCACGATCTCCCGGCTCCGCACCGGCACGGCGCCGAGGCCGAGCGCGGCCTCGTAGAGGCGCTCGGGGACGTCGTAGTGGTCCCCGTCGAAGCCCCGCTCCGGCACGCCGAGCCGCCGGGCAAAGGCGTGCAGCTCGTCGAAGGACCGGTCCGAGACCAGGTGCGACCAGAGCCGCCCGTGGCCGGGCCAGGTCGGGGGGTCGATCAGGATCACGGGGTGAGCTCTCCGACCGGCGCGACCACCACGCCCTCCTTGCCGCAGACCCAGTGCGGGTCCGGACCGAGCTCGGGCTCGACGGAGAGCGCGTGCGGATCCCCCTCGGCCGCGCACACCTGGCAGAGCGGCCAGCGCCCCCACCCCTCCAGCAGCCTGTCCTGAACGTCCTGGGCGACCAGGCCCAACACGTAGTCCACCCCGTCCGGCCACTGCTCCACCCACCAGCGCCGCTGCGCGATCGCATCCTCCAGCAGCGAGACGACTGCGGCGTCGGCGACGTCCCGCGCGCTCAAATCCCGCAGCAGGGCGCTGCGCGCGGCGTGCAGGGAGGTTTCCAGGGCGTTCTCCATCACTCCAGTGTCTCCTTTCCTCGCGACGGGACGTTGCACTGTCCAGGGGCGCGGGGAACTGCGCGACAAGCCACCCGTGCAGGTAGAGCCCCGACCTCACAGGGCCATCCGTATATCAGTGGTTTCTCGCGTAGTTCCCCGCACCCCTGGACAGTGCAACGTCCCCATCTGCAAAAGACGTCCCCATCTGCAAAAAGTCGGAAGGCGACCCACCCCCGTGAGGGGTGAGCCGCCTTCCGTGGGGCTCAGAACATCCGATCCGTCAGGATCAGAAGTCCATGTCACCGCCCGGCATGCCGCCGCCGGCCGGGGCCGCGGCCTTCTCCGGCTTGTCGGCGATGACGGCCTCGGTGGTGAGGAAGAGCGCGGCGATGGACGCCGCGTTCTGCAGCGCGGAGCGCGTCACCTTCGCCGGGTCAATGATGCCCTCGGCGATCAGGTCGACGTACTCGTTGGTGGCGGCGTTCAGGCCGTGACCGGCGGGGAGGTTGCGCACCTTCTCCACCACGACACCGCCCTCGAGGCCGGCGTTGGTCGCGATCTGCTTGATCGGGGCCTCGAGCGCGACGCGCACGATGTTGGCACCGGTCGCCTCGTCGCCGTCCAGCTCGAGCTTGTCGAACGCGACACCGGCCTGGAGCAGGGCCACGCCACCACCGGCGACGATGCCCTCCTCGACCGCGGCCTTGGCGTTGCGGACGGCGTCCTCGATGCGGTGCTTGCGCTCCTTGAGCTCGACCTCGGTGGCCGCGCCCGCCTTGATGACGGCGACGCCACCGGCCAGCTTGGCCAGGCGCTCCTGCAGCTTCTCGCGGTCGTAGTCCGAGTCGCTGTTCTCGATCTCGGCGCGGATCTGGGCCACGCGGCCCGCGACCTGGTCGCTCTCGCCGGCGCCGTCCACGATGGTGGTCTCGTCCTTGGTGACGACGACCTTGCGGGCGCGGCCGAGCAGCTCGAGACCGGCGGACTCCAGCTTGAGGCCGACCTCCTCGGAGATGACCTGGCCACCGGTGAGGATGGCGATGTCGCCGAGCATGGCCTTGCGACGGTCACCGAAGCCCGGGGCCTTGACGGCGACGGACTTGAAGGTGCCGCGGATCTTGTTGACGACCAGGGTGGAGAGCGCCTCGCCCTCGACGTCCTCGGCGATGATCAGCAGCGGCTTGCCGGACTGCATGACCTTCTCGAGGAGCGGGAGCAGGTCCTTGATCGAACCGATCTTGGAGTTGGCGATGAGGATGTAGGGGTCCTCGAAGACCGTCTCCATGCGCTCCAGATCGGTGGCGAAGTACGCCGAGATGAAGCCCTTGTCGAAGCGCATACCCTCAGTGAGCTCGAGCTCCAGACCGAAGGTCTGGGACTCCTCGACGGTGATGACGCCTTCCTTGCCGACCTTGTCCATGGCCTCGGCGATCAGCTCGCCGATCTGGGTGTCGGCGGCGGAGATGGAGGCGGTGGAGGCGATCTGCTCCTTGGTCTCCACGTCCTTGGCCTGCTCGAGCAGCTGGGCGGAGACGGCCTCGACGGCCTTCTCGATGCCGCGCTTCAGAGCCATCGGGTTGGCGCCGGCGGCGACGTTGCGCAGACCCTCGCGGACGAGAGCCTGGGCCAGCACGGTGGCGGTGGTGGTGCCGTCACCCGCGACGTCGTCGGTCTTCTTGGCGACCTCCTTGACGAGCTCGGCGCCGATCTTCTCGTACGGGTCCTCGAGCTCGATCTCCTTGGCGATCGAGACACCGTCGTTGGTGATCGTGGGAGCGCCCCACTTCTTCTCCAGAACGACGTTGCGGCCCTTGGGGCCGAGCGTGACCTTGACGGCGTCGGCGAGCTGGTTCATACCGCGCTCGAGGCCGCGACGGGCCTCCTCGTCGAACGCAATGATCTTGGCCATGGAAGCGGTCCTCCTGGACAGACTGGCTGCTTCGGACCGCGCCTGCGCCCGCGACGGACGGCTCCGGCCTTCGGCGGTTCCGTCCCGCCTCGCCCGGGGCCTCACCGACCCGGCCCGTTGTCACTCTCTACCTCAGAGTGCTAACGCCAATGATTAGCACTCGACCCCTCCGAGTGCAAGCAGCCGGGGGGCTGCGGACACGGCCGCGGACACGTCGAAGGGCCCCTGTCCCATGGCGGGACAGGGGCCCTTCGGAAGACCTGCGTGGATGCATCGTTTCGTCTGGAACGAGCTCTGCGGGTCCTGATCAGTCAGCGATCGCTGCCGATGTCAGCAGGTGGCGGTCAGACGAGAACCTTGACCATGTCGGCCTGCGGGCCCTTCTGGCCCTGCGAGATCTCGAACTCCACCCGCTGGCCCTCTTCGAGCGACCGGTACCCGTCCATCTGGATCGCGCTGTAGTGGACGAACACGTCCGCACCACCGTCGACCGCGATGAAGCCGTATCCCTTCTCCGCGTTGAACCACTTGACGGTGCCCTGAGCCATTCCGAACTCCCCTATTACTGGCCCTTTCACGGTCCGCACACCGCGAACCGGGCCGGGTCCGAGACGCTGCGGGCTGCAGGCGCCGGGCTCGACCGACGCTGAATGTATCCACTCCGATGCCCTGAGCGACAGAGCATTCGACCGAGAATTCTGGGACCGCATTAAGAGACATAACGCGCAATGTCCGGCAAAGGGGAGCAATTCGGGCCGGACATACCAGGGCGCTTCCGACATATCGCCGGACGATAAAGAATCGGTCAACCGTCTCGCAGGACGGGACAAGCGCGGTACAGGAGCACTCTACTCCTCTTAAACCGCTGGAAATGACAGAGCCGGAGCCACCCCGGTGCGAGGTGCTCCGACTCGTCGGTACGACTGAGGCGATCCCGTCGGATCCCGTCGGCTCTCAGCAGCCGCCGGCGACCGCGGGGATGATCGAGACGCCCGCGCCGTCCGGCGTGGCCGTCTCCAGGCCCTCGGCGAAGCGCACGTCGTCCTCGTTGACGTAGACGTTGACGAAGCGGCGCAGCTTGCCGCTGTCGTCCAGGAGGCGGGCGGAGATGCCCGTGTGGTTGGCCTCCAGATCCTTGATCACCTCGGCCAGGGTGGAGCCCTCGACCGTCACCTCGGCCTTGCCGTCGGTGTAGGTGCGCAGGATGGTGGGGATGCGGACGGTGACGCTCATGCGAGGCCTGCCTCTCGGAACGAGTCAAGGGTGGGGCGGATGACGGCGGTCGGGCGGGCGGCGTCCGCCACGGCCTCCAGGGTCTTCAGGCCGTCGCCGGTGTTGAGCACGACGGTCTCGGCGGCCGGGTCCAGCAGACCGTTCTCGATCAGCTTGCGCAGCACGCCGACGGTGACGCCACCCGCCGTCTCGGCGAAGATGCCCTCGGTGCGGGCCAGCAGCCGGATCGCGTCGACCACCTGCTCGTCGTTGACGTCCTCCACCGCACCACCGGTGCGGCGGACGATGTCGAGCACGTAGATGCCGTCGGCCGGGTTGCCGATGGCCAGCGACTTGGCGATGGTGTCCGGCTTCTGCGGGCGGACCACGTCGTGCCCGGCCTTGAAGGCCGCGGAGACCGGGGAGCAGCCCTCGGCCTGGGCGCCGAAGATCTTGTAGGGCTTGTCCTCGACCAGGCCGAGGGCGATCAGCTCCTTGAGGCCCTTGTCGATCTTCGTCAGCTGCGAACCGGACGCGATCGGGATGACCAGCTGGTCCGGGATCCGCCAGCCGAGCTGCTCGCAGATCTCGTAGGCCAGCGTCTTGGAGCCCTCGCCGTAGTACGGACGCAGGTTGACGTTGACGAAGCCCCAGCCCTCGCCGATCGGGTCGCCGATCAGCTCGGAGCAGAAGCGGTTCACATCGTCGTAGTTGCCGTTGATGCCGACGACGTCGCCGCCGTAGATCGCGGCCATGACGACCTTGCCCGCCTCCAGGTCGTGCGGGATGAAGACACAGGCACGCAGACCGGTGCGGGCGGCGGCGGCCGTCACGGCGCCGGCCAGGTTGCCGGTGGAGGAGCAGGAGAGCGTGGTGAAGCCGAAGGTGCGGGCGGCCTCGACGGCGATGGCCACGACCCGGTCCTTGAAGGAGTGGGTCGGGTTGCCGGAGTCGTCCTTGACGTACAGGGAGCCGGTGACGCCGAGCTCACGGGCCAGGTTGTTCGCCTTGACCAGCTTGGTCAGGCCCGGGTTCAGGCTCGGGCGCTCCGCGACGTCCGGGGAGACCGGCAGCAGCGGGGCGTAGCGCCAGATGTTGTTCGGGCCGTTCTCGATCTGCTTGCGCAGGCCCTCCGGGTCCCCGGCGGGAAGCTCGTAGGCGACCTCGAGCGGGCCGAAACACTCGGCGCAGGCGAAGTCGGGGGCGAGGGGGGTTCGTGCGCCGCACTCGCGACAGGAAAGGGCGACGGCGGGGCCGAAGGCGTCGGCGGCGATACTGCTGGAAAGGGCCATGATGGCGAGAACCTCTTCTCTCCTCATCTTCCCCGGGGCGCGTCTCGCCACGGGACGGAATTGGCACCTTCCCGACCGGGGGGCCGCAGCGCGCGTGGGCTGCGGGCAACCTGGCAGGGGGGTTGCCGGGACTTCAACGGGCCGTTCCCTCAGTCCCTCTGGATGAGCGCTATGGCGTCGCACGTCCGAGCGCGGCGCATTTGTCCGGAGGCGGACCCCAATGTGCGGTCGGCTCGCCTCGTCCTCAAGACTGTAACCGAAGGCCCACCCAGCGCTCAGTGCCGTCCGAGACGCGAGACGACCGCGGCGCCCGGAGCGGGCGGCGAAGAGTTCGGGAGAGCCTTGCGGTAACGAGTGTCCTCAGGAGTGCCCGAGGAGCGTCGAGGAGAGGGAGTCCCGTGCTGGACCAGGTCGAGGAATGGCTGCGCCGCCGTTCGTGGAGCGCGGCCGACCGGCCCCTGCCCGACCTGCTGGCCGCCAAGCGGCACAGCGGGGCGACGGTCAGCGTGGTGCTGCCCGCGCTCGACGAGGAGGAGACCGTCGGCGAGATCGTCACCGCGATCCGCCGGGACCTGGTCGAGGCGGTGCCGCTGGTCGACGAGCTGGTCGTGGTCGACTCCGGCTCGGTCGACCGGACCGCGCACGAGGCCGAGGCCGCGGGGGCGCGGGTGATCCATCGCGACGACATCCTGCCCCGGCTGCCCGCGGGCCCGGGCAAGGGCGAGGTGCTGTGGCGGTCGCTGCTGGTCACCGAGGGCGACATCGTCTGCTTCGTCGACTCGGACCTGCGCGCCTTCGACTCCACCTTCGTCTCCGGGATCATCGGCCCGCTGCTGACCGATCCGGAGGTCTCGCTGGTCAAGGCGATGTACGACCGGCCCTTCGACACCGAGGCCGGCTCCATACCCGCGGGCGGCGGCCGGGTCACCGAGCTCGTCGCCCGCCCGCTGCTCAACCTGCACTGGCCGCTGCTGGCCGGCTTCGTCCAGCCGCTCGGCGGCGAGTACGCGGCACGCCGCTCGCTGCTGGAGCAGCTCCCCTTCCCGACCGGCTACGGCGTCGAACTGGGCCTGCTCGTCGACGCGTTGGAGCTGGTCGGGCTGGACGCGCTGGGCCAGGTCGACGTCGGCGTGCGGCACCACCGGCACCAGGACGCGCAGGCCCTCGGCCGGATGGCGGCGACGATCTACCGCACGGCGCTGGACCGGCTCAAGGCGCCGGAGGAGCTGGTCGCGCCGTCCGGCTCGGACACCCCGCAGCTGGTCCAGTTCACCCGGACGCCGAACGGGTTCACGCCGAGCAGCACCGAGGTGACGCTGGTGGAAAGGCCCCCGGTCGCGAGCGTGCCGGAGTACCGCGAGCGCGCTGCGGCAGGCCGGTCCGCAGGTTTGCCCGCACCCGTCCTAGGCAAGGGTGACTGACATGGCTCCAACGACTACCCCCGGTTCCGGCTCCGCACATGGCTCCGCAGGCTCCGCCCCTCGACGCACCGCACCGATCGTCCTGGCCTCGAACCGCGGCCCGGTCTCGTTCTCGGTCGAGGACGACGGGACGCTGACCCCGCGCAGAGGCGGCGGCGGGCTGGTCTCCGGCCTGTCCGCGATCGGCACCGAGCAGGAGAGCGTCTGGGTCTGCGCGGCGCTGTCGGAGGGCGACCGGGCGGCAGCCCGGCAGGGCCTGACCGACCCCGACGTGCACATGCTGGACATAGACCCCGGCACCTTCACCCGGGCGTACAACGGCATCGCCAACTCGACCCTCTGGTTCGTCCACCACCTCCTCTACGACACGCCGACCAAGCCCGTCTTCGGCGCGAGCTTCCGCCGCGAGTGGGCCTCCTACGAGGCGTACAACCGCGCCTTTGCTGACGCGCTGGCGGCCTGCGCGGAGCCCGGTGCGGCGGTACTGGTCCAGGACTACCACCTGTCACTGACACCGCGGCTGCTGCGCGAGCTCCGTCCCGACGTGCGGATCGGCCACTTCTCGCACACGCCCTGGGCTCCGCCGGACTACTACCGGCTGCTGCCGGACGACGTCGGCGCCGACGTGCTGCGCGGCATCCTGGGCGCGGACCGGGCAGGCTTTCTGACGGAGCGTTGGGCGCGGTCCTTCGCGGCCTGCTGCGAGGCGGTGCTGGGCGCGGAGGTGGCGGATCTCCCGGCGGACTCCGACGGGCTGCTGGCCGTCACCCACGAGGGCCGGACCACCGTCCTCGGCGTGCACCCGCTGGGCGCGGACGCGGGCTTCCTCCGCGAGCGCGCCCACCGCTCCGACGTGGACGCCCGCTTGGCCACGCTGCGCGAGCAGGTCGGCGACCGTCGGACCGTCGTCCGGGTGGACCGCACCGAGCTGAGCAAGAACATCGTCCGCGGCCTGCTCGCCTACCAGCACCTGCTGCGCACCCGGCCGGAGTGGATCGACCGGGTCGTCCACATCGCCTTCGCCTACCCCTCCCGCCACGACCTGCCGGAGTACCGCGAGTACACGGCGGCGGTGCTGCGGACCGCGCAGGAGATCAACGACGAGTTCGGCACGCCGAGTTGGCAGCCGGTGATCCTGCACGTCAACGACGACTTCCCGCGTTCGCTGGCCGCCTACCGGCTGGCGGACGTCGCGTTGGTCAACCCGATCAGGGACGGCATGAACCTGGTCGCCAAGGAGATCCCGGTCGTCTCGGACCGGGGCGTGGCGCTGGTGCTCTCCCGCGAGGCCGGAGCCTTCGCGGAGCTGGGCGAGGACGCGATCACGGTCAACCCGTACGACGTCATCGCCACGGCGGACGCGCTCGCCGCGGCGCTGGTGATGCCGGAGGAGGAACGCGCCTCCCGCAGCAAGCGCCTGGCCGAGGCCGGCACGGCACTGCCGCCCACGGAATGGTTTCTGCAGCAGCTGCACGCCCTGACGGGCGGTCGTTAGCACCGTTATGGTCGTAGCCATGGGCATTCCCGAGCCGAGCACCCCCGCCGGAGCAGCCGGGCTCGCCGCGCTGCTCGCCACGCCCCGTCGCGCCGTCGTCGCCCTCGACTTCGACGGGACGTTGGCGCCGATCGTCGCCGATCCCGACCAGGCGCGCGCGCACCCGGACGCCGTCCCCGCGCTGACGCGCCTCGCACCGCTGGTCGACGCGATCGTGGTGGTCACCGGCAGACCGGCGGGCGTCGCCGTCCGGCACGGCGGCTTCGCCGGGGTCACCGGGCTGGAGAACCTGACCGTGCTCGGCCACTACGGCGCGGAGCGCTGGGACGCGCGGTCCGGCGAGGTGCACGCCCCCGCGGTACACCCGGGCATCGCGGCCGTCCGCGCCGAACTGCCCGGTTTCCTGGACTCCGAGGGCGCCTGGCAGGGCATCTGGATCGAGGACAAGGGCCGCGCCGTCGCCGTCCACACCCGCCGTGCCGACGACCCGGAGGCGGCCTTCGCGGCGCTCGACGCACCGCTGCGCGGCCTGGCGGCCCGGCACGGGCTGGTGGTCGAGCCGGGCCGGATGGTGCTGGAGCTGCGTCCACCGGGCGTGGACAAGGGCGTCGCGCTGACCGACTTCCTCACCGAGCGACGGGCCGGATCCGTCCTCTACGCGGGCGACGACCTGGGCGACATCGCGGCGTTCGACGCCGTGGAGAAGCTGCGTGCCGGCGGCCTGCCCGGCGTCCTCGCCTACAGCGCACCGACGACGGGCGAACCGCCGCTGGCGGCGATCGCGGACCGGGCGGACTTGGTCGTGCCGGGCCCGGCGGGCGTTACCGCCCTGCTCGCCGCCCTGGCGGACACGCTTGCCGAGCAGTAACGACTCGAGTCGTAAGGGCTCAGCGACGCTGCCGCTTCTGCTCCCGGATCCGGCGCAGGCGGTTGACCAGCACCGGGTCGAAGGCGAGTGCGGCCTCGCGGTCCAGCAGTGAGTTGAGCAGTTGGGTGTAGCGGGTGGGTGAGTACCCGAGCTCCTCGCGGATCGCGGCGTCCTTGGCGCCGCGGCTCCGCCAGGCGCGCGCCTCGAAGCGCAGCAGTGCCCGATCGTGCTCGTCCAGCTCGTCGCCCACTGCCTGCCACCCTCCCCACCGCGTCTCTGTCGTGCCGCAGCCCAGCCTTGTCCCGGCCGTCCGCCGGGTCGGGACGACCATACGACTTGTCATTCTGCCGGTTACCTCTGACGCAGGTTGCTCCTCCCCCGGGCCACCCACGCGGGCTACGGTCGGCGGCATGACCAGTTTCGCCGTGCACATCGCCGACACCGAGCTTGAGCCGGACCCGCTCGACCCCAGCCAGATCGTCTCCGGCACCCCGGAGGTGTCCGGCAAGGTGCTGTGGGAGTCCGAGGACGGCAGGCAGCTCCGCGGCATCTGGCAGATCACCCCGGGCGTCGTCACCGACACCGAGGCCAACGAGCTCTTCGTGGTCGTCTCCGGCCGCGCCACCATCGCGGTCACGGGCGGCCCGACCTTCGACGTCGGCCCGGGCGACGCCTGCGTCCTGCGCGAGGGCGACGAGACCACCTGGACCGTGCACGAGACGCTGCGCAAGGCGTACCACATCACCCTGCCGTAGCTGACACTCCGTCAGGAGACGGGAGAGGGGGCGGCCGCGCACCACGCGCGACCGCCCCCTCTGCGTTGTTACGGCTACTTCACCGCGCCCGCCGTCAGGCCGGAGGCGACCTTGCCCTCGATCAGGGCGAACAGGATGATCACCGGGATGGTGGCGATCACCGAACCGGCGAAGAGGTGCTGCCAGTCCACGTTGTACTCGCCGACGAAGTTGGAGATCTTGACGGTCAGCGTGCGCGGGCCGCTCTGGGTGGTCAGGGTGAGCGCGACGATGAACTCGTTCCATGCCGCGATGAAGGTGAAGATCAGCGCCGTGACGATGCCGGGCGCGGCCAGCGGCATGATGACGCGGAACATCGCGCCGATCCGGCTGCAGCCGTCGACGATCGCGGCCTCCTCGATCTCCTTGGGGATCGCGCTGAAGTAGGCGTTCAGGATCCACACCGCGAAGGCCATGTTGAAGCCCGCGTTGACCAGGATCAGCGACCAGATCGAGTCGATCATGTTGAACTGGACGAACTGCTGGTAGATGCCGACGATCATCGCGGTCGGCTGGAACATCTGCGTGATCAGCACCAGCAGCAGGAAGATCCACTTGCCGCGGAAGTTGCGCCGGGCGGTGTAGTACGCGGCCGGGATCGCGACCAGCAGCACCAGCACCGTCGCCCCGCCCGCGATCTCCAGGCTGGTGGCGAGGCTGCTGCCGAGGCCGGTGGACCAGATGTTGAGGAAGCTGGCCAGCGTCGGATGGGACGGCAGTAGGTTGCGGTCGTGGAGTTCGCTGCCCGGACGGACCGCGGTGACGACCATCTCGATGTAGGGCAGCAGGAAGAAGAGCCCGATCAGGTACGCGCCGCCGGCCAGGCAGACGGTGCGCAGCTTCGGCAACCGGCGCGGGGTGCCGGACTTGTTCGCCCTGCGCGCCGCGGAGGCCGGGGCGGGGGCGGTAACGGTCGTCATGTCAGTCCTCCGCGGAGTTCCACTTGGACGCCCGCAGGAAGAGCAGGACGATCACGATGATGAAGCCGAAGTTGACCACCGACATCGCCGCTGCCTCGCCGATGCTGGTCTGCTGGGTGTTGAACATGAACAACGTGGAGGTGGAGGTCTCGTTGCCGGGGCCGCCGCCCGTCATCTCGTAGATGATCGGGAAGGAGTTGAAGACGTTCATGATGTTGATCAGCGCGGCCACCAGCAGCGCCGGACGCAGCAGCGGCAGCGTGATCGACCAGTAGGTGCGCACCACCCCCGCGCCGTCGAGGCGGGCTGCCTCGTAGACGTCGTCCGGGATCGCCTGCAGGCCCGCCAGCAGCGCGTAGGTGGTGAACGGCACCGAGACGAAGACCGCGACGAAGATCTCCCAGCTGAACCCCGCGGTCTGACTGGCAAGCCAGTTGACGCTGTTGTAGTTCTTCATGAAGCCCAGGTCGTGCAGCAGCACCAGGATGGTGCCGTTGCTCGGGTTGAGCATCCACTTGAAGACGATGGAGGTCATCACCACCGAGGCGGCCCACGGCGCGATCAGCGCCCAGCGGGCGACCCGGCGGCCCGGGAACTCCTTGTTGAACATCTGGGCGACACCCAGCGAGATCAGGACGGTCAGCGCGACCACCGTGACGACCCAGATACCGGTGCGGATCAGCACGCCGGGCAGGTCCTGCTCGGCGAAGAGCCGGGAGAAGTTCGACCAGTCCGCACTGCCCTGGTCGAAGCCCATGGAGTCGTACTTCTGACGTGAGGTCAGGAACATCGAGACCACCGGCCAGATCACCACGAAGAGGATCAGCGCGGTGGCCGGGGCGATCCACGGCAGGGGCGCCAGCGCCCGCAGCACGCGGCGGCCCGCGCCACGCCTGGGGCCGGAGGGCCGGGGGCGGTCATCGCTCCCGGGTGCCGACTCCAGCAGGCCGGCCTGGGCCTGGGTCGATTGCGTCATGGTCTGCTCCATGGCATACGCGCCGACGGGCCGGTCGGTGGGGTGCACCCACCGACCGGCCGCCGACAGTGCGGACTACCGGATTTCGGGACTTCCGGGGCTTACAGGCTTACGGGGCTTGCAGGGTTAAGGCGGGCTTGCCGACTTACGGGGCCTGCCGGGCTTACTGGTTGCTGGTCGCGAAGGTCTGCAGGCCGTTCAGGACCGAGGCCGCGTTGTCGGAGGCGGCGGTGCCCAGGGTCTGCTTGAGCTTGGCCAGCACCGTGTTCCAGTTGGTGTTGGACGGGTAGACCACCGAGTTCGGGACGTTCTTGAGGAAGCCCGCCGCGACCGGGTCCTCGCCGGACAGTGTCGCGGACGCCGAGGTGGTGGCCGGGAGCAGGTCGTACTCCTTGTCGAAGGAGATCTGGTTGGCGTCCGAGTAGACGAAGTCCAGGAACTCCTTGATCTGCGCGGCGTGCCCGCCCTGCTTGAACGCGACGACGTCGTCGTGCACGCCCAGGGTCTGCGTCAGCGGGGCGGTCTTGCCGGGCATCGGGACCACGCCGTAGTCGGACGTGGTCAGCTTGCCGGTCTTGACGATGTCCGGGAGCATCGCGCCGGAGCCGCCGACCATGCCGACCTGGCCGGCCGAGAAGGCGTCCCACATCTGCTGGCGGTTGGTGCTCGCCGG
This sequence comes from Streptacidiphilus sp. BW17, assembly GCF_041262485.1. Classification (NCBI taxonomy): domain Bacteria; kingdom Bacillati; phylum Actinomycetota; class Actinomycetes; order Kitasatosporales; family Streptomycetaceae; genus Streptacidiphilus; species Streptacidiphilus sp. BW17. The sequence continues at coordinate 129,077 of NZ_JBGCCR010000019.1, forward strand.
GCCGGGCTCGGTGTCGCCAGCCTTGACCAGCTGGTTCAGGAACTGGAAGGTCTGGATGTTGGCCGCGGAGTTGATGTCGTACTTGCCGGAGGAGTCGACGTAGCCGCCGCCGTTGCCCAGCATCCACAGGTAGGACTCGCCCTGGGCCTCCTCGGTGCCCAGCGGCAGGCCGTAGCCGATGTCGCCGCCGCCCAGGGCCTTGATCTTGGCGGCGTCGTTCTGGATGTCGGCCCAGGTCTGCGGCGGGGCGGCGATCTTCGCGGCGGCGAAGAGCTTCTTGTTGTAGAAGAGGCCGCGGGCGCTGGTGGTGAACGGGGCGCCGTAGGCGACGCCGTCGGTGCCGTCCTCCTGCTTGGCGAAGACCGGGATCAGGTTGCTGATCGTGCTGGAGGACATCACGTCGCTCAGCGGGTAGAGCAGGCCGTCGGCCGCGAACTGCTGCGGCGCGTCTCCCTCGAGGATGTCCGGGTACTGCTTGTCCTGGATCATCGTGGCCACCTGGGCCCAGTTGGTCCACGCGATGGTCTGCACATGGACGGTGATGTCCGGGTGAGACTTGTGAAAGGCAGCCGCGAGGTTCTGCCAGTACGACTGGGTGCTGTTGGAGGTGCCGGCGGTGCCGTAGTCGGCGGCGAGCAGGTTGATGGTGGTCGAGCCACCGGAAGAACCCGAGCCGCCCGAGGAGGAGCTGCATGCCGACAGCGCCATGACCCCGGCGACACCGATTGCTGAGAGGGCGAGCAAACGACGCTTCAAGAAAACCTACCGCCTTCGCAGATGCGGACCCGGTCCCTGCCGGGGTCGATTGTCAGTCCAGGTCCGGCAGTTGGGAGGCCGGCGGAGGTGGGGGGCACCGCCGGCCAGCCCGGGCTGGGCTGCCGCCGTCCCGGTGTGACGGCCAGTCTGGTCACGAGCCGCGCAAGAGGTCTACACCATTTACCGAAAAGCTGGGGTTCGTTGCACCCTGCGCAACGGCAATTCGGAGCATCACCACGCAAAGCCACCGATTTGCCGGGGATGGAGGGCCACAATCGACTGGACCACTTGGTCTAGACCATAGGCTCGGGCGGAGTTTCCGGGGATTGCCACCGACGGATCCACACCGACCACGTGACCGCCGGGCGGTAGAAGCGGCCCAATCAGGCTCATTCTTCGTAAAAGCCTCGGTACATTGGCCATGGACCAGACCAATCTGCAAACTGGACTAGACCTCTGTGTGGTCCAGGAGGGAGACTGTCGCGTCGTGAAGCACGTCATCGCTCTCGATGTCGGCGGGACCGGCATGAAGGCCGCGCTGGTCGCCCCCGACGGCACCCTGCTCCATGAGGCGCGCCGCCCCACCGGACGCGAGCACGGCACACCCGCCGTCGTGTCCGCGATCCTCGACTTCGCCGCCGAACTGCGCGACGAGGGCAGGCGGCGGTTCGGCGAGACCGCCGCCGCGGCCGGCGTCGTGGTGCCCGGCACCATCGACGAGGCGGAGGGGGTCGCCGTCTTCTCCGCCAACCTCGGCTGGCGCGACCTACCGATGCGCAAGCTGCTCGGCGAGCGGCTCGGCATCCCCATCGCGCTCGGGCACGACGTCCGCACCGGAGCCCTGGCCGAGGGACGGCTCGGCGCCGGGCGCGGCGTCTCCCGCTTCTTCTTCATCGCGCTCGGCACCGGCATCGCAGGTGGCATCGGCATCGACGGCCGGATCGAGTCCGGGGCCCACGGCAACGGCGGCGAGATCGGCCATGTCGTGGTCCGGCCCGGCGGGCTCGCCTGCGCCTGCGGCGCACACGGCTGCCTGGAGACGGTCGCCTCGGCCGGGGCGGTCTCCCGCGCCTGGGCCGCGGCATCCGGCAACCCCGGTGCCACGGCCGCCGACTGCGCCACCTCGGTCGCGGCGGGCGACCCGCGCGCCGTCACCGTCTGGACCGACGCGCTGTCCGCGCTCGCCGACGGCATCGTGATGGCGCACAGCCTGCTCGACACCGGGACCGTCATCATCGGCGGCGGCCTCGCCGAGGCCGGTGACACCCTGTTCGCACCACTCCGCGTCGCGGTCACCGAACGCCTCTCGTTCCAGGTGCCGCCCGCGCTCGTACCGGCGATGCTCAAAGACACCGCCGCTTGCCTGGGCGCAGGACTCCTCGCCTGGGATCTGCTCTCACTGGAGGTGACCGCGTGACCGACGCGGAGCGCACTGTGCTGGCCGGGGCCAGGCTCGTCCTGCCCACCGGCGTCGTCGAGAACGGGAAGATCGCCGTGGAGAACGGGCGGATCACCGAGATCGCGGCTCCGGTCACTCCCCCGGACGGCACAGCTCCCGCCCTCGACCTCACCGGTCTCACCGTGGTCCCGGGCTTCGTCGACATGCACGTCCACGGCGGCGGCGGCGCCTCCTACCACTCCGGTACCGCCGAACAGATCATCAAGGCCGCGCACACCCACCTCGCCCACGGCACCACCACGACCGTGGCCTCGACCGTCACCGGCGAGATCGACGACCTGTGCCGCCAGGCCGGGCTGCTGAGCGAGCTGGTCGAGGACGGCGTGCTGGCCGGGATCCACTTCGAGGGCCCGTTCATCTCGACCAACCGCTGCGGCGCGCACGACCCCGATCTGCTGCGCGACCCCGACCCGGCGGTGGTCCGCAAGCTGCTCGACGCCTCCCGGGGCGCGGCGAGGATGATGACGCTGGCGCCCGAGCTGGGCGGCGGCATCGAGTCGATCCGACTGCTCGCCGAGCGCGGCGTCATCGCCGCCATCGGCCACACCGACGCCAGCTACGACGCCACCCTGGCGGGCGTCGAGGCGGGCGCCACGGTGGCCACGCACCTGTTCAACGCCATGCCCGCGCTGGGCCATCGCACGCCCGGCCCGATCGTGGCGCTGCTGGAGGACGAGCGGGTCACCGTCGAGCTGATCGGCGACGGCGTCCACCTGCACCCCTCCATCGTCGACCTCGCCTTCCGCGGCGCGGGGGCGGAGCGGGTGGCGCTGGTCACCGACGCGATGGACGCGGCCGGGTTCGGCGACGGCGACTACATGCTCGGCCCGCTGGCCGTGAAGGTCCGCGAGGGCGTGGCCCGGCTCGCCGAGGGCGGCTCGATCGCGGGTTCGACGCTGACCCTGGACGTGGCGCTCAAGCGCGCGGTGACGGTCAACGGCCTGCCGCTCGAAACGGTCAGCCGGATGCTCTCGCTCAACCCGGCACGGCAGTTGGGGCTGGACGACCGGATCGGCTCGCTGGAGGTCGGCAAGCGCGCGGACCTGGTGGTGCTGGACGAGCAGTACGAGGTGGTCGCGGTCATGCGCGACGGTGCCTGGGCAGTGGGCGCGGAGAAGCTCACCGCCCGTGTTCCGGTGGCACGCTGACGGACCGCCAAACACGTCTCGGCCCGCACCCCTTGGGGCGCGGGCCGAGACACGTTCGCTGTCACTGCGTCAGCTTCAGCTCCAGGGGCTGGTGTTGCCGGGGGTGATGGCCACCTGGTCGATGTCGACGACCGGCTGACCGTTCTCGCCCTGGAGGGTGATGGTGACCTGACCGGCCGGCAGCTGCGGCGTGGAGTAGGTGCGGTACCAGGCCTGGGTCGGGTCGCTGCTGCGGCTCCAGTTGCTGAACTGGCCGTCACGCGACTTCTGGCCGTTGACCAGTATCGCCACCTTGGCGTCCGGACCCGGGTTGTTGTAGCGGGTCCAGATGTAGTAGCTACCCGCCGAGGGGATGTTGACGGTCCAGGTGATGGTCTGGCCCGAACCGCTCAGCGGCACCGACGCGCCACCCGCTGCCTTGGCTCCGGCCGGGGTGGTGACGGGCGCGGTGCCGGCCAGCTTCATGGTGGCGGCGTCCGCCGGGCCGAGGTTCGACGAGACCGACGGCGAGGACGAGGCGGAGGCGCTGCTGCTGCCCGCCGTGGTCGTCGGCGAGTTGCTGCTGCCGGAGCCCGCGTTGGTGTTGCCGCCGTTGCTGCTGAACACCGCGAACCCGATGCCGATGACGACGGCCACCACGACCGCGACCGCACCCAGCATCACGCCGCGGCTGCTGCCGCCGCCCGCACCGCGGGAACCGGCCCGGCCGCCGCCTGCCGGCGGCCCGCCGGGAGCCGAGCCCTGCTGCGGGACGCCGCCCTGGTAGCCGCCGTAGGCCTGGGTCTGCTGGGCGCCGTAGCCGCCCTGCTGCCCGTAGGACGACTGCTGCCCGTATCCGGACTGGCCGTACTGGGTGCGACCGCCGACCTGGGTGGCCTGCTGGTACGAGGTGCGGGGCACGCCGGGCATCGGCTGCGTGGGCGCGGGGCCCTCCGCGCCACCGTCGGCGTCACCCTCCGCCCGGTACAGGTACGCGAACGGGTCGTCGTCCTCGGGCACGCCGTTGTTCTCGGCTGTCATCGAGTTCTTCTCCCGAGTCGTGATACGTGGATGTTCCGTGATGTTCGGCTTCGCGCCCGGAGTACCGCACCGAAGGCACGCGTATCCACCGCACACTACCCCGACTGGGTGACGCGACGGAAAGAGCGACGTGGCCGGAACGGTGGACGTCACCCCGCCGTCGCCCGGTTCCGCAGAACCGCCACCTGCGGTGGAACAGGCGGTGGAAACAACAGCGGAACAACGGTCGGACGGCAGTGGGACGGCGGCGGGGCAGCTGGGAAACAGCCGCCGTGATCAGCCCGCGCGGCGGTGGGAGCGGCCTCCGCCACCCGCCCGCGCGCGCTTCTCCAGGTACATCAGTTCGTCGGCTGTGTGCAGTACCTCGTCGATGCTCATCCCGCAACCGGCCCAGCCGACGCCGATGCTCACGCCGACACGCAGGGTGCGGTTCTCCCACCGTATGGGCGGGGTCACCGCGACCCGGAGCCGGTCGGCCAGGTCCTTGGCGCGCTCGCGGTCCAGACCGTCGGCGAGGACGACGAACTCGTCACCGCCGAGCCGGGCCACCGTGTCGCCCTCGCGGACGGCGGCCTGCAGCCGTCGGGCCACCTCGATCAGGGTGGCGTCGCCCGCGTTGTGGCCGTGGCGGTCGTTGATCCCCTTGAAGCCGTTCAGGTCGCAGAACAGCACGGCGAGACCGCGGCCGTTGCGCCCGTCCGGCTCGGCGCCGCCCTCGTCCGGCGGGACGGCGTGGACGTGGTCGTACCCGCCGCCGTCGAAGCCGCCCGCGTCAGCGGCCGCGGGGTGGCCGTGGGCGTGGCCGTCGCCCTCCTCCTCGGCGAGCAGGTCGGCGAGCGCCGGACGCCTGGGACGACCCGCGTACTCCTGGGCGTCGGTGCACGGACCGTCGACGCGGGGGCCGTCACCCTGGGGGTCCGGACCGCCCAGGTCACCCCGAGGATCCAGGCCGCCCATGTCGCTCCGGGGGTCCAGGCCGCCCATACCGCCGTCGTACCCGCCGAAGCTGCCGAGCCCGCCGGGACTGTGGGCGGCGGGCTCGAGACTGTCGTGCGGATGGTCGCAGAGGCGCATCTGCAGCCGGGCCCGGAGCTCGGCGGCGTTGGGCAGGCCGGTGAGCGCGTCGTGGCTGGCCCGGTGGGCCAGGGCCAGCTCGTGGCGCTTGCGGTCCTCGATGTCCTCGACGTGCGTGAGCAGGTACATCGCGCCCTCGACCGGGTCGGAGACGACGGAGTTGCGCAGGTTGACCCAGAACCAGCCGCCGTCGCGCCGGGCCAGCCGCACCTCGGCGCGGCCGTTCTCGGTGGCGATGCCGCGCAGCTTGACCGAGTCGTCCGGGTGGACCAGGTCGCCGAAGGACTGCCGGTGCAAGGAGGAGCGGGAGCGGCCCAGCAGTCGACACAGGGCGTCGTTGACGCGGGTGAGCTGTCCGCGGGTCTGGCCGTGCAGCTCGGTGATGGCCATGCCGCTGGGCGCGTACTCGAAGGCCTGGCGGTAGCTCTCCTCGCTGGCGAGCAGCACCTGCTGCTCGCGCTCCAGCCGGATCAGCGCCCGCTGCATCTCCGCGCGCAGCCGCGCGTTGCCGATGGCGATGCCGGCCTGCTGGGCGAACATCTCCAACGCCTCGCGCGTCCACGGGCCGGGCCGGCGGCCGTTGCGGGGGCGGTCGACGGAGAGCACGCCGAGCAACTCGCCGCCGTAGCTGTACATCGGGGCGAAGAGCATGTCGTCCGGATGCCACGCGCCCTCGACGAGGTGACCCTGACCGCCGCCCCAGACGGGGATGTCCGGCGGGCGCGCCCACATCCGGTCGGCAGGGACGAAGACCAGACTGCCCCAGCGGTCGCCGGCGTTGAGCAGCCGGTTCCAGGAGTCACGCGTGCCGACCTGCCCGAGCATGCTGTTGATGCCCTCGTCGGCCTCACCCTCGGTGCCGACCTCCCACACGGCGGCGACGACCAGATCGCCGTCGGGCCGGACCATGTTCACGGCGGCGCTGTCGAAGCCCAGACCCATCACGGCGCCCTCGACCACGGCCTGGAGGGTGCCGGCGAGGCTGCGGGCGGCGTTGAGGTCGGCGATGATGCGATGGAGCGTGCGCAGGGTCGCCAACCGGACATACGGCTCCGGCTGCGGCTCGGCGTCCATCGCCCACCTCCCTCCGATGGTCCGACTGGCAGACAAACTGAATCACATAGAGCACACTGTTCGACACTCTGGGTCAGCAATTCATTCCCACTTGTGAGCCAAGTCACAGGCCTCGCACGTGTGAACGTCGAAAGTCTGTACCAGGCGCGAATCGACCCTCCGTCAGTCCTTGCTCAGTCCCTCCGTCGATCCTCCCGTCGATCCTCCCGCCCGTCCGACCGCAACGTGAGCAATCAGACGCCCGTCCTACGCCCAAGGTCCGATGCGAGGCGGGGCCGAGCGAAGATAGCGTGCTTGTGTGTACGACGCCGCAGCAACTGCCACCCCAGCCCCCGTGACCCCTCTGGACGGCCCCGAGGCCACTCCTGAGGAGTTCCGCGCCGCCCTCGGCCAGCTCGCCTCCGGTGTGGTCCTGGTCACCGCCCACGACGCGGAGGACGGCCCACGCGGCGAGGACGTGGGGATGACGGCCACGGCGTTCCTCTCGGTCTCCCTCGACCCGCCCCTGGTCCTGATCTCCGTCCGCGAGGACTCCCGGATGGAGGACGTCCTCTCCCGGGTCGAGACCTGGGCGGTCTCCGTCCTCGCCGCCGACCAGCGGACGACCGCCGCGCGCTTCGCGATGAAGGGTCGCGTCAGCGACCGCCTCCTCTTCGCGGACCTCCCGCACCACCGCGGCGGGCAGTCGGGCTCCCCCCTGGTCGACGGCGCGCTGGCGACGGTCGAGTGCAGGACGGTGGACCGGATATCCGCGGGCGACCACGTGCTGTTCATCGGCCACGTCCTCGAAGCGAAGGTCGGCGCGCCGACGGGGGGCCCGTTGACGTACTTCCGCGGCCAGTACCGCCACTTGGGCTGAAACCTTCTCCCCCTCTGTTCAGAACCGGCCTGTTCAGAACCGGCGCCGCGCCCTAGAAGTCCCGGTCGCGGAGGGATCCGCGTCCGCGCTTGAGTGCGGCGGTGCGCCGCTTGGTCTCCAGGCGGCGTTCGACCATGCCGCGGGAGGGCTTCGTCACGCGGCGGGCGCGCGGGGGCGGGGCGACCGCCTCCGTGAGCAGCGCGGACATGCGCACGGCCGCCGCCTCCCGATTGCGCCACTGCGACCGGTGCTCGGACGCCCTGACCACCAGCGCACCGTCGACCAGCCGACCGGCCAGCCGCTCCAGCGCGCGCTCGCGCCACACCTGCGGCAGCGCCGCGCTCGCCTCCAGCGCATACCTCAGCTCGACCTGGCTGTCACTGGTGTTGACGTGCTGGCCGCCGGGGCCGGAGGAGCGGGAGAACCGCCACTGCAGCTCGGCGTCGGGTACGACGACACCCCTGACGCGTACGGCCACAGGATTCGCAGACATGTGCCCATGATCCTGCCGACCACCCACCCCCGCGAACCCTTTTCACCGGCACCGCGTGAATCGTGTTCGGTCGACGCTGCCAGAATCGTGGGGTGATCGAGCTCGGCTACTCCCTCTCCAACCGTTTCCCCGACCCGCCGCAGACGGACTACGCGACCGCGCCCGTCCGTGCCCTGCGGCACGACCTCTTCTGCGGGGACGTGTTCATCGAGGGCGAGGGCGGACGGGACCTCTCCACCCGGTGGGGGTGGGTGCCGGTGCTGGACTTCGCCTGGGCGCTGTGCGACATCGTCGAGCAACTGGACGAGGTACTGCCGGGCTTCCGCACGCCGCGTGCCGAGCTGGACTTCACCGAGTCGTCTGACCGCCTCCGGTTCTCCCGGCGCGGCGACTGGGTCGAACTCCGCGCCGACTGGGTCCGCGACGAGCGCCCGCTGCTGGTGGACCACGGCGTGCTGCGCCGCGAGGCACGGGACTTCCTGCAGGACATCGTCGCGGACCTGACGGACCTGCACGACGACCTGCAGCACAACCTCACCGTCTGGGAGATCCGCAGCCGCTTCCCGCGGATTCCCTGAAGCGGGGAGCGGGCTCACGCCCGCGTACTGCGACCCATCACCACCAGACCGGGCACCGGGCGGGCCAACTCGGTGAAGCCGAGCCGGTCGTAGAACGCACGGGCGGGCGCGTTGGCCGCCCCCATCGCCAGGTGGACCGCGTCGACGTCGCGCTCGCGCAGCGCGGCGAGGTAGCTGTCCATCAGCCGTCGGCCGAACCCGAGACCCTGCGCCCGCGGCAGCAGGTCGATGTGCAGATGCGCTGGGTAGGCGTCGGCGACCGGACCCAGCATCAGCTCCGGGCACCGCAGTTCACTGCCGCGTCCGCCGTTGTCGTCGGGGTGGCGGTCGACCACCTGCGGCAGCCACACGTCGCGGTAGCGGGCGACGAAGCGGCGGGTGTGGGCCGTACCGAGGATGTAGCCCAGTGCCCGGTCGCCGTCCTGCTGGTCCGCGACGACGAAGGCGAGCTCGGGCTCCAACGCGAGATACGGGCCGACGAAGATGTCCGGAAGGATCCGCGGGTCCGGGTGCAACGAGCTGGCGTCCGCCCCGTTGTCGCCGGTGCGGACGCAGATCTCGTACAGGTCCTCCCAGTCGTCCGGCCGGTACGGACGGATGCTCAGCTCCATTCCGTCAGGCTAGGGCCTTTCCTGAGGATCAGGGCCTAGTCGTTGGGGCGGAGCTGCTCGGGGCTGAGGAGTTGGAAGGCGGTGGCTCCGTCAGTCGCCTCGCGCAGGAAGTCGGCGTGGCCGGCGTGACGGGCGGTCTCCTCGATCAGGTGGAGCAGGATCCACCGGGCCGAGCGTTCCGCGTTCTTGGGGAACCACGGGCGGTCCGGCAGCGGGACGGTGACGTCGAGATCGGAGAGCGCGCCGACGACCTCGGCGGTCTCGGCGGCGACCTCGTCCCAGAACTTCAGGACGTCCCCGATCTCCTCGCCCTCGACCAGGCGGAAGGACTCGCCCCAGTTGCTCTCGTCGCGCGGGCGCAGCGAATCGCGCCCGGCCAGGATCACCCGGGTCCAGTTGCTCTCCACCTCCGCCAGGTGCTTCACCATCCCGCCCAGGGTCAGCTCGCTCACGGTGGGCCGAGCGGTGAGCTGCTCGCGACTCAGCCCGCCGACGGCCCGGCGCACCGCCGCGCGCTGGGCCTCGACGTAGCTGAGCAGCGCGTCGCGCTCGTTCTTCTCTTCGATCACAACAGTCGGCATGGGGACCACCTTTCAGAACACCAATGCTTCGCTCTCGGTGGTCCCCACGCTAGAGGGGAACTAGGACAGTCTCTGTCCTCCTTCCGCAGGCATGCTCAGTGCCCTTCTCAGCGCGGCGGGGGTAGTCGTTCCAGAAACACCTGGAACGCGGTCGGGTCGACGTGCGTCACGCCGGTGAACGGGTAGTCCATCTCCTTGATGAGCAGGAGCGACACCACCACCAGTGCGGTGAGGGTGAGCACCATCAGCCCGTGGGCGAGGGTGTTGGAGAGCCCGAACAGATAGGTGAACCCGACCGTCAGCAGCCCTCCGGCGAGGAGCGCCACCCACATGATCGTCGGCACCGAGTCCCCCACCTCGTTGAGCCGCGCACGGCGCTCCGAGGCGAGGTCCTCGACGTGGGTCACGGCGTGCTCGTAGAGCACCTGCTCCCGGGGCGTTGCGGGATTGAAGCTGAAGACCTCCGAACGCATCTCGTAGACCAGGTCCGTGGCCCGTGAGCTGCTCTCGTGCTTGGCCATCAGCGGCCACTCGGTGTCCTGGACGGTGTGCGCGTACTCCAGCGTGTTCTGCTCCAACTGCGCGCCCAGCGGCAGCGGAAGCTCGCGGGAGATCCAGTAGACGCCGGCCAGGGCGTCGGCCTCCTTGAAGGTGGTCTGCTTGGCGGAGTCCAGGTTCTGCCAGACAGCGATGACGACGAAGGCCAGCAGCACCGCGTACATCACGCCCACGGCGGCGAAGATGAACCCCGCCACGTCGTTGTGGCTCTCCCGCAGCCGGTGCGGGACGAAGTGCTGCAGCAGCCACAGCAGCACGGCCGAGGCCGCCAACGTGGCCGTGAGTATGAGGATGTCGCTCCAGCTCACGCTCGATCGCCGTCCCTCAGCCCCGAGGCCGGGCGACCTCGACGTTCTCCAGCACCCCGAGCGCGTCCGGGACGAGCACGGCGCAGGAGTAGTAGGTGCTGACCAGGTACTGGATCACCGCCCGCTCGTTGATGCCCATGAACCGGACGGACAAGCCGGGTTCGTACTCGTCCGGCAGCCCCGTCTGGTGCAGGCCGACCACTCCCTGGTCGTCCTCACCGGTACGCATGACCAGGATCGAGCTGGTGTGCCCGTCGTTGACCGGGATCTTGTTGCACGGGAAGATCGGCACCCCGCGCCAGGCCGGGATCCGGTTCCCGTCCACGTCGACGGCCTCCGGGTAGAGCCCGCGCCGGTTGCACTCCCGCCCGAACGCGGCGATGGCACGCGGGTGGGCCAGGAAGAACCTGTTGCCGCGACGACGCGAGAGCAGCTCGTCCATGTCGTCCGGGGTGGGCGGGCCGCCGTGGGTGTGGACGCGCTGGTCGTATTCGGCATTGGCGAGCAGCCCGAACTCCGGGTTGTTGATCATCTCGTGCTCCTGGCGTTCGCGCAGGGCCTCGACGGTCAGCTTGAGCTGCTGCTCGATCTGGTTCATCGGCTGGTTGTAGAGGTCGGCGACCCGCGTGTGCACCTGGAGCTTGGTCTGCGCGACGCTCAACTCGTACTCGCGCGGCGCGAGTTCGTAGTCCACGAAGGTGCCGGGCAGCTCCGGTTCGCCGTCGTGACCGGCGGCCAGCTCGATCGCCGCCTGCCCGTGCTTGTCCTGCGCGGCGGCGCCCGCCGCCTCGAACGCGGCCAGTTGGGCCCGCAGTTCGGGCGACCGGGAGAGCAGGTCGGTGAAGGCCTGACGCGGCAGCGAGAGCAGGGTGCCGCCGGTGGCGGCCTTCGCCGTGTACTCCCACAGCGCGTCGGCACGGAGCAGCGCCTCGTCGCCGAAGTGGTCGCCGTTGGCGAGCACGCCGAGGACGGCGGCGCTGTCGCCGAACTTGCCGGTGCCCACCTTCTGCACCTTGCCGTGGGCGATGACCAGCACGTGGTCCACGACCTCGCCGTACTCGGCGATGACCTCGCCCGGGGCGAAGTCCCGCTGGGTGAAGCGCGAGGCGAGCTCGGTGAGGAGCGCGTCCTCCCCGAAACCGCGGAGCGGCGGCAGCTCCACGAGGCTCGGCGGCACGATCCGGGTCTCCGCGCCGGTCTGCGCGAAGCTGAGCCGGCCCCGGCCGGTCGCATAACTCAGACGGCGGTTGACCCGGTAGGTGCCACCCGACACCTGCACCCAGGGCAGCATCTTGAGCAGCCACCGGGAGGTGATGCCCTGCATCTGCGGCGGTGTCTTGGTGGTGGTGGCGAGGTTCTTCGCGGCGGCGGTACCGAGCGCAGTCGGCTCTGCCGAGGCGTCTGACTGGGCATCAATACCTGCGTCGACGGTCATGCTTGGGGTCCTCCCCTGGAGCCCTGGAGTTGATCGACACCTCCAGGGTGCGGGGCGGGGAGGGGCGGCGGCTATTACCCGAAAGAGCGTGACTGCGCACCATCAGCGGTGGGTATCAGCGCAAGTAGCCGCACGTGAGCGTGGTGCGACGTCCCCTCTGCAGAACGCTACGCCTCCACCGCCGCACGCACGTGTGCCCACGCCGCCGTGCTCGGGTCGATGAGACCGAAGTGCTCCATGTCCGGCAGCTCCACCAGCCGGACCTCCTCGCCTGCCTCGCGCGCCATCCGCGCGTACTCGCGCGACATCGTCACCGGCACCACCTCGTCGTCCACGCCGTGAACGAGCGTCACCGGGACGCCCAGCGGCAGCTGCGCCGCCGGGTCGCAGTCCTCGTAGCGGGAGCCGAGGTCGTCCACCGAGCCGCCCATCATGTCGTGGGCCGCGCCGTTGCCCAGGTGCCACTCGTCCGCGAGGCGGAGCGAGGCGCAGCCCGCCAGCGAGACGACCGCGTCGGGGCGGGACTCCGTCCGCCAGTGCGAGCCCGCCGGGAGCCGGTGACGCGCGGCGGCCCACAGCGCGAGGTGACCGCCGGCGGAATGGCCCACAAGTACCGTGCGGTTGGGGCGGAAGCCCAGCGCGGCCGCCATCATCGGCAGAGCCTCGACGCAGACCGCGATGTCGTCGAAGATCTCCGGCCAGCCCGTCGTCCGCCGGTACTCCGGCACCGCGACGAGGTAGCCCTCGTCCGCCAACGCCCGTGCCAGCAACGCGGTGTGCTGGCGGTCGTAGGCCGGACGCCAGAACCCGCCGTGGAGCAGGACGACCAAGGCCTTCCCGCCGCCGCCCGCGCCGCCGTCCGCGCCCTCGCCGCTCGGCAGCAGGAAGTCGACGACCTGGTCCGCGTGCCCTCCGTAGGCGCGCGACTTGTCGGGCGTCAGCCGCAGCTCACTCAGTGTGTCCTCGTCCAGCACGTCGGTTTCCCCTCCTGGTTCGGACCTGTTCACGTCTTCACATCTCTGCTCTGCGCCGGGGCGCACGCTCACACCGGCTCGACCGGCCGCCAGCGGAGCGGGGTCGACAGGATCATCGTGCTGGACGGCTGCCCGTACTCGGCCAGCCGGTCGATGAGCCCCTCGAACTCCGCCATCGTCGCCACAGCGACCATCAGCACGCAACAGGCCCCACCGGTGACGCGGTGGAGTTGCAGCACTTCCGGCCACTCCGGGACCGCGGGGTCACGCAGCACGCAACGCGGGCCGTAGCACTGGACCTGGACCAGGGCGGTGACCACGCGACCGGCCCGGTCCAGGTCCACCTCTGCGTGGTAGCCGCTCAGCACACCCGTCGACTCCAGCCGCCTGACCCGCTCGGCCACCGCCGGGGCGGACAGGTTCACCCGCCGCGAGAGCTCGTTGTAGGACAGGCGTGCGTCCTCCTGAAGTTCGGCCAGCAGCCGACGGTCCACCGCGTCCAGCACCGCACTCACCTCACGCTTTGCGTTCGGAAACCACTTTCGGGAATCTGCCTTGCCAATGCTAAGCCGAACGGCCCAGTCGTGGTTCGTTGCCCATTCATCGGAGCGCCGCAGCGCAGCAGAATGGCAGTGCCCACCGCGCCGGAAGGACCTCACCATGCCTGCGACGCCACCCGTTGCTGCCACACTCCCCGAACCGACCACACCCAAGGTCGACTTCGGCGAGCCCACCACGCCGTACGCGGCGTACGCCGGGATCGACACGCTGCACAGCCTGCTGCACCCGCTGAGCAAGGAGCCTGCGGAGACCTCGTTCATCGTCGCCACGCAGGTGATGGAACTGCTCTTCGGCCTGATACGGCACGAGTGGACCCGCGCCCAGCACGCGCTGCGCGCCGACGACCTGCCCGAGGCGACCGCCGCGCTGCGGCGCGGCCTGGACGCGCAGGAGGTCCTCGTCCGGTCCTGGGACCTGCTCTCGACGATGACCGGGGTGGAGTTCTCCGCGTTCCGCCCGGTGCTGGGCGAGGCAAGCGGATTCCAGTCGTACATGTACCTGCACCTGGAGTTCCTGCTGGGCAACAAGGACGAGCGCCTGCTGCGCCTCTACGCGGGCAGCCCGCAGGTCCACGCCGACCTGACCCGGTCGCTGAACGAGCCCAGCCTCTACGACGACGCCGTCGCCTACCTGGGCCGACGCGGAGTGGACACCACGGACCCGAAGGCCGCCTGGCTCTCCGTCTACGCCGACCCGACACTGCCGGGCGTCCGCGAGCTGCAGGGCCTCGCCGAGCTGCTGCTCGACGTCGCCGAGCGGGTGACGCGCTGGCGCCAGCGCCACCTCAGCGCGGTGAAGCGCTGCATGGGCGCGAAGCCGGGCACCGGCGGCTCCAGCGGTCTCACCTGGCTGCGCCAGGCCGCCGAGCAGGACGTCTTCCCGGACCTCTGGGCCGTCAGGAACGAGCTGTGAGCGCGCAGCCGAGGTGCGGAGCACGAACGGAGGTCGCGCTGTGAGCGCGCAGCTGAGGTGCAGCGGAGGGTGCTGGCGTCCAGAGCGAGGAACGAGCGCAGGGCGCACGC